>NZ_JBVMUY010000029.1:0-305928 GCF_055632325.1 Nocardiopsis sp. KDC1DS13DA1 | reverse complement strand
GCCACGGGGCCCCGGCCGTCAAGTAGCCCCGGCCGGTAGGCGTCGAACGCGTGTGCCAGGGCGGTGGCGGGCTACAGGCCGACCGGGGCGGAGCCGAAGGCGACCGAGAAGCGGTCGCACCAGATCACCACGCTCGTCATGCCGGAGAGGTCGGCGTCGGCCGGGATCGCGTAGTTGGCCGACCCGTGGGTTCCCCTCAGCTCGCCGAGGGCGACGTGGCGGCCGTCGCCGTACTTGAACCAGTCTCCGCCCGCCTCCTGGTCGGTGATCCAGACATGGAGGTCGGGACCGTCGCTGGTGGCCAGGTCCGCCAGGCGGACGTGCCGTGATCCGTCGGCCAGCTCCAGGACGGTGACGGTGCCGGAGGTGTCGTGCTCCTGGCTGACGAACTCGCCCTCGGCCAGGACCACGGGCTCGGCCTCAGCGTCCCCCTCGCCCTCCTCCCCGAGGGTCTGGTCCGTGTCCCCGCCGCCGCCCTCGGGGGCGCCCGGGGCCGCCACCGCGACCGGCGGCGGTTCCTCCACCGTCCGGGTGGTGAACAGCCGCCAGGGCTGGAAGGCCCACAGGCCCGCCGCCACCAGGACCAGGACGAGACCGGCCACCGGCCACAGCACCAGGGGGCGGCGCCACCGCCCCGCCTTCGGGGTCCGCGTGTTCATCGCTCCGCCTTTCGGGAGGGGTCCTCTTCCCCCCTGATTCGGAGCGGACGGCGGTGAGGCGACCCCGTTCGGCCCGATTCCTCACCGCCGTTCCGACCGAAGCCGGCTCAGCCGGTGCGGTCCTCGTCCTTCGCCGACCCGCCGCTCGCCGTGGTCCCGGAGCCGGCCGCGGCCGACTCGTCGTCCTCGGCGGGCTCACGGCCCGGCGTGGGCAGGTTCATCTTCTTGATGAGGAACATGAACACGAAGTAGTAGAGGAAGAAGTAGGCGATGCCCATCGCCAGGATCCACACGAGCCCCGTCGTGTTCGACTTCGTGGCGTTGATGAGCAGGTCGATCGCTCCCGCCGAGAAGCCGAAGCCCAGGTGGGCGTCGATCGCGTTGAGCACGGCCATCGCGACGCCGGTCAGCACGATGTGCACCGCGAACAGCACCGGGGCGGCGAAGATGAACGCGTACTCGATCGGCTCGGTGATGCCCGTGACGAACGCCGTCAGCGCGGCGGCGATCATGAGGCTGCCGATGTTCGCGCGCTGGGACGGGTGGGCGCAGCGCCAGATCGCCAGCGCGGCACCGGGCAGACCGAACATCAGGACGGGGAAGAAGCCCGACAGGAAGCCGCCCGCGGTCGGGTCGCCCGCCAGGTAGCGGTTGATCTCGCCCAGGTACACGGTGCCCGTCGCCGGGTCGGTGTACTCGCCGAACACGAACCACACGACCGAGTTGACGATGTGGTGCAGGCCCAGGGGCAGCAGCAGGCGGTTGATCACGCCGTACAGCCCCGCGCCGACCGACCCGGCGCCGATGATCCACGCCCCCAGGTCGTTGATCCAGCCGCCGACGGTGGGCCAGACGAGCCCGAAGACCACGGCGATCAGGGTGGCGACCGCGGCCATGAGGATCGGCACGAAGCGGCGGCCGCCGAAGAAGCCCAGCCATGTGGGCAGCTTGATCCGGTGGTAGCGCTGCCACAGCACCGCCGTGACGACACCGATGACGATGCCGCCGAGGACGTCGCTGGGGTTCTTCACCCCCCAGTTGACGACGGACGCGGAGTCCACCACCAGTGTGACCCGTTCGCCGATCTCCCCGCCCTGTTCGAAGAAGAGCAGTTTGGTGACGCGGTCGAACACCAGGTAGCCGACCAGGGCGGCCAGTGCGGTCGAGCCGTCCGCACGCTTGGCGAACCCGATCGCCACACCGACCGCGAAGAGCAGCGGCATCGCCTCGAACAGGGCGTTGCCCGCCTGGCCGATCACGCCGGCGACGGTCTCCATCCAGCTCATTCCGGGCCAGCTGGCGACACCGTCGGCGCCCAACAGGTCGGGTTGCCCGAGGCGCAGGAGGAGGGCGGCGGCGGGCAGGACCGCGATGGGCATCATCATGCTGCGGCCCAGGCGTTGCAGCACTGCCAGGGAGCTGGACGACCGTGGGGGCGTCGACCGTTCAGCCGTGGCGGGGGATGGGTCCGGACTCATGGGGGGCCTTTCTCGGACTGCGCCCTCCGGGCGCGATGTGGGGGGCGTGCGGCCGACCCCCGTCCGTCACGACGGGCGGCATCCGCCGCGCACCCCCTCCTCAGTCGCCGTGCCGACGGGGGTCCAGCCGCGAGTGCAGCTGGTAGCGGTCGGCTCGGTAGGTGGACAGCGCCAGTTCCACGCACTGTCCCTTGGTGAAGCTCCGGCGCTGCATGACGAGCACCGGGCTCCCGGCGGGCAGACCGAGCAGACGGGAGTCGGCGGAGTCGCAGATTCCCGCCTCGATGGTCTGCTCACCGGAGTCCAGCAGGATGTCGTACTCGTTCTCCAGGACCTCGTACAGGGAGCGCTCGGCGAGGTCGAACTCCTCCAGCCCGGGCACCATCGCGGCGGGGATGTTGGAGCGCTCGACCGCCATGGGCTCGTCGTCGGCGGTGCGCATCCGCTCGATGTGGTGGACCAGGGTGCCGGGTGCGATGTCGAGCATGCGCGCGGTGTGGCCGCTGGCCGGGATGACCTGGCGGATCAGCTCCCGGGCGCCGGGCTCGTACCCGCGGGCGCGCATGTCCTCGCTGAAGGAGGCCAGGACGAGGGACATCTCGATCTTGGGGCGGGCGATGAAGGTGCCCTTGCCCGGGACCCGGTACAGGCGGCCCTCGGACACGAGCAGGTCGATGGTCTGGCGCACGGTCATGCGCGAGAGCTGGTAGGTGGCGCTCAGTTCACGCTCGGACGGGATCATGTCGTCCACACCCAGTCCGGACTCCGTGATCCAGTCCAGGAGCAGGTCACGGAGTTGGCTGTACTTGGGGAGCGGGTTGCTGGGGTCGATCGACATGGGCGGACGGCCTTCTCGTTCGGCGGGTGAGGTCGGCGTACGACTCTAACGCCACGGGCCCCGGCGACCCCGGCCGGTGTGACCGACCCGTCCCCGGGAGAATCAGGACAAGACTGGTATAGTCCGGACTAGACCACAGCTCCGTCCGCGTGTCAATACATTCCGCGCACGGCGGCCCGCACCCCAGGGAAGGTTCTCCATGACCACCACGACGAGCGTCATGCGCTCCGAGATCGCCGAACAGCCCGAGGCCCTCCGCCGCACGTTCGCGGAGCTGCTCCCGCTGCGCCCGGAGATCGAGGCTCTGGGCCGCTCCACCCAGCACGTGCTCTTCATCGCGCGCGGCTCCTCCGACAACGCCGCGGTCTACGGCAGCTACCTGCTCCAGGCCCACGCCGGCCGCCTGGCCACCCTGGGCTCGCCCTCCATCGCCACCACCTACGGTGCCAAGATCGACCTCTCCGGGGTCCTCGCCGTGGCCATCTCCCAGTCCGGCAAGACCGAGGAGATCGTCGAGACCATGCGCTGGGCGGCCGACTGCGGCGCCCGCACCGTGGGCGTCACCAACGGCGCCGACTCGCCGCTGGCGACCGAGGCCGACGTCGCCCTGGTCACCCGGGCGGGGAGCGAGGTCGCGGTGCCCGCCACGAAGACCTACAACACCCAGCTGGCCGCCCTCGCGGTCCTCGCCCTGGGGCTGGGGGCCGACCTCGACGCGGGTGACCTGGAGCGCGTCTCCGAAGGTATCGAGCAGACCCTCGCCGCGCCCACCGACGCGCTGGAGGAGATCGTCGAGCGTATGGTCGCGGTCCACGGCGCCGTCATCTCCGGCCGCGGCATGGCCTTCTCCACCGCGCTGGAGGCCGCGCTCAAGCTCAAGGAGGCCTGCTACCTGCACGCCATGGGCCTGTCCTACGCCGACCTCCAGCACGGGCCCATCGCCGTCGTCGACCCGCGCACCCCCGCGCTGCTGGTCGCCGCCCCCTCCGGGCCCACCCTCCAGGGCACGGTCGCCCTGGCCGACCGCGTCCGCTCCGCCGGGGCGCCGGTCTTCGGCTTCGGCGGCGGTGACGCCCTCGCCGCGGCCAGCGACCTGTCCGTTCCCGTCCCGGACGTGCCCGAGTGGGTCGCCCCGATGAACCTCATCGTCCCGGCGCAGCTGCTCACCGAGCGCCTCGCCCGCCGTCTGGGCTACAACCCCGACGTCCCGCGCGGTCTGAACAAGGTCACCCAGACCTCCTGATCCCCATTCGCACCCATGGCCCGGGAGGTCACTCCAGCCTCCTCAACCCCGATCAGTGCACACTGGTCCAGACCGGCCGCCCGGAAAACCTGGTGCGGCGGGGGCCGTGGCCCTAGGCTGTGCTTGTTTTGGACCGCCGCTCCGCTTCGGCCCGTGTTCGGGCGCCCATGCGGCCGGGGACTCCCCATCCCGGGCCGCGCCTGACGCTCGTTCCTCGCTCGCGGCCTGCCCCGTCTCGCGGAACCCTGGCGGCGCCCGAACCTCAACCCACGGGGGAGCTCCCCGTCTGTACACGTAACGGAGGACCCAATGGCGGACAAGGCGACCGCGATCGTGGCCGGGCTCGGCGGCGCGGACAACATCGAGGACATCGAGGCGTGCATCACCCGGCTGCGCACCGAGGTCAGGGACCCCTCCCTGGTGGACGAGAAGGCCCTGAAGGCCGCGGGCGCCCACGGTGTCATGAGCTCGGGCAGCGTCGTCCAGGTGGTCGTGGGGCCGGAGGCCGACACCCTCACCGACGACATCCAGGACCTGCTCGACTGACCACCCCACGAGAAAGGCTTCCCCCCACATGTCGGACCACGCCCTCAGCGTCCTGGCCCCCGTACCGGGCACGGCGCGCCCCCTCGACACGGTTCCCGACCCGGTCTTCTCCCAGAGCATGGTCGGACCCGGAGTGGCGGTCCACCCCGACTCCGGGACGGACGGCGCGGACGCCCTCCAGGAGGCGCGCTCGCCCATCGCCGGAACGGTGGTCAAGCTCCACCCGCACGCGTTCGTCGTGATGGCCCCGGACGGGAACCGCGGCGTCCTGGTGCACCTGGGCATCGACACCGTCGAACTGGCGGGGGAGGGGTTCTCCCTCCTCGTCGAACAGGGAGACGAGGTGGCCGCGGGCACCCCGGTGGTGCGGTGGTCCCCGGGCCGGGTCGCGGCGCTGGGCAAGTCCCCGGCCGTGCCCGTGGTCGCCCTGGACGCCGCCCCCGACGCTCTCAACGACTCCGCCGACGGAGCGGTGGACCACGGCCAACCGCTCTTCACCTGGCGGTGAACCCCGAGAGCGTCCGGGTGGATCCGGGCCCGTCCGGCGGGGACGGATCCACCCGGACGCGTTGAGGCGGTAGTCTCCGGCGAGCCCACCCTTTCACCGGAGACGGGACCCGCCATGAGACTGTCCGTTCCACGCGCCCTGGCCCCGGTCTGCGTGGGCCTGGCACTGATCGCGTCCGCCTGCACCACGGGGGAGGTGGGGTCCTCGCCCCAGACCGACGAACCAGGGCCCGGCGCGAGCACGGAGCCCTTCGAGCCGGTCCTGGCTCCGCGCGTGCTGGAGGAGATGGACCTCGACACCAAGATCGGGCAACTGCTCGTCCTGACCGCACAGGGCACCACCGCCGCGGAGAACGCCGCCCAGATCGAGGCGTACCGCCCCGGCGGCCTCATCTACTTCGACGCCAACCTGACCGACGCCCCGCAGATCGCCGAGATGTCCGCGGGGCTCCAGGACCTGGCGGCGAACCAGGGCGCCGGAGTACCCCTGTTCGTCGGCGTCGACCAGGAACAGGGCCTCGTCGCCCGTCTGCCCGTGGGCACCCGCTTCCCGGACGCCATGGCGGTCGGAGCCACCGGTGACCCGGCGATGGCCGAACTGCTCGCCAGTACCACCGCCGCCGAGCTCACCGCGCTCGGGATCAACCTCGACTACGCGCCGGTCGCCGACGTCAACACCAACCCCGACAATCCGGTCATCGGCATCCGCTCCTTCGGCTCCGACCCCGACCTGGTCGCCGAGATGGTCGTCGCGGAGGCCGACGCCTACGCCGGGGCAGGGGTCGTCCCGGTCGTCAAGCACTTCCCGGGCCACGGCGACACCGACGTGGACAGCCACACCGGGCTGCCGGTCATCGACCTGCCGCGTCAGACGTGGGAGGCAGAGCACCTGCCGCCGTTCCGCGCGGCCGTGGAGGCCGGGGTGGACGCCGTCATGACCGCCCACGTCCTCATGCCGGGGCTGGACGGCTCGGACAACCCCGAACCCGCCACGCTCTCACCGCGGCTCATCGACGGTGTCCTCCGCGACGAACTGGGCTTCGACGGTGTGGTCACCACCGACGCGCTCAACATGGAGGGCGTGCGGCAGACCCACTCCGACGGCGAGGTCGCCGTCCGCGCGGTCGAGGCCGGGGCCGACCAGTTGCTCATGCCGCCGGACCCCGTCGCCGCGGTCGCCGCGCTGCGCGCCGCCGTCGGGGAGGGACGGCTGACCGAGGAGCGGATCGACGCGTCCGTCCTGCGCGTGCTCACCCTCAAGGAGAAGCGCGGCATCCTGACCGGGATCCCGCCCCAGCCGGTCGACACCGGCGCGGCGGAGGCGGCCGTGACCGACCCCGCGCACGTCGAGGCCGCCCAGCGCGTGGCGGACGCGTCGGTGACCCTGCTCCGGAACGAGGGCGGCCTGCTGCCCCTGGCGGAGGGCACGCGCGTGAGCGTGCGCGGTGAGGGCGCCGACCGTATCGCGGTCACGCTCACCGGCGCCGGTCTGGAGGTCGTCGACTCCGGCGCCGACGTGGTCGTCGTGGGCACCAACGGCGCCCGCGGGTCGGCGGGCCAGCGCGCGCCGGTCGAGTTCGCGCTCGCCCAGGGGACGCCCGTGGTCGTGGTCGCCCAGGGCGGCCCCTACGACCTGGAGGTGTTCCCCGAGGTCGAGGGCTACCTGGCGGTCTACTCGTCGGTGGACGTGTCCAGGATCGCCGCCGCCCGGGTCATCGCGGGTGAGGTGGAACCCTCGGGGACTCTGCCCGTGGACATCCCCGGTGCTGGTGTGGAGGCGGGGGCCGGACTCGCCTTCTGACCTCTTTGTCCGATTTAAATCGCCGGAAGTGGTTGAAACGTGTCCGGAACGGGAAGAACCGTTCCCCGTCCGGACACTCGGACCCCCTCCGAGAACCGGCCGGGCCGGATCCGCGACACGGACGGAGGGGATCGGATGAACGGCACCCGTCGAGGCGTCATCTCGGACTGGGCCGGGGTGCTCACCACGCCACTGCTGGACGCCATCGGCGCCTGGCTCAACGACGAGCGCATCGACAGCGCCCACTACCAGAGGGTCATGCGCCCCTACTTCGACGGCAGCCTGGACGGGAACAACCCGGTGCACGCGCTGGAGCGCGGTGAGATCGACACCGCCCTCTTCGAGCGCGACATCGCCGACCTCCTCAGGCTCACCGACGGCGGCCGGGTGTCCGCCGAGGGACTCATCCACCGGATGTTCGCCCGCTTCGAGCCCGTGCACGAGATGTACGAGACACTGCGCACCGTCCGCGGGACCGGTGTGGGCACCGCGCTGCTGTCCAACTCCTGGGGCAACGGCTACCCCCGCGAGCACTTCGACTCCACCTTCGACGAGGTCGTCATCTCGGGCGAGGTGGGCATGCGCAAGCCCGAACCCCGGATCTACCTGCACACCTGTGAACGTCTCGGCCTGCGGCCGCAGGACTGCGTGTTCATCGACGACCTGCCGCACAACATCGACACCGCCGAGGGCCTGGGCATGACCGGGATCCTGCACACCGACGCGGCCACGACCCGGCGTGAACTCGACCGCCTCCTGGCACCCGACACCACGCACGGCCCCCCGAACGGCTCCGGTCCCCCGGACACCCCGGACGCGCGGGGCTCCCGCGCGGCCTGACCGGGACATCCCGGACGCGCGGGGCGGTGGCGCGCCCACCACCGGTTCCTTGGCAGACTCAGGGGGACCGCACACCACCCCGGAGAGCCGATGTACGTCTTCCTGCCCAGCACCGTCCCCGCCCTCGCCAAGGTCCTCCAGGAGGGGCGGGTGGACGGTGACCCGCTGACCGCCTTCGCGGCCGACCCCGACTCCGGCGTCGACGCGGAGGAGGCCGAGTACGACGCCATGTACGCGGCCGCCGACGAGTCGCTGACCCTGCTGGCGGCCGACCCCGCCGCCCCGCGGCGCCGCGTCGTGGTGGCCGCGACCATGCCCGACCACGTGGTCGAGCGCGTGGGCACGGCGGGGCCGGGGGTGCTCCGCGTGCGGATCACCGGTTCCGTGCCCTACAAGAAGCTGGCGTCGGCGCACGTGGACGACCCGGGCGCGGCGGAGGACGTCGCCGAGGCGGCGGCCGACCCGGCCTCCGGCGCGGTCGAGGACCACGAGCTGATGTGGTTCGCCGTCCAGGAGCTGCGCCACCTCGTCGAGGAGGGCGGCGCGTAGCGCCGGGCGCCGGGACGGTCAGAGCAGCCTCTCGACCTCCCGGAGGATGCGGCGTTTGGGGAGCGCGCCGACCATCTTGCGCACCGGTTCGCCCTCGCGGTAGAGGATCATCGTGGGAGTGCCCAGCACCTCGTGGTCGCTGGCCAGGTCGGGGTTGGCGGCCACGTCGATCCGGACGATCCTGAGCCGGTCGGCCAGGTCCCCGGCGAGCGACTCCAGGACGGGGGCCATCTGGCGGCACGGCGGGCAGTGCTGCGCGGTGAACACCGTCAGCACCGGTCGGTCCGACCGCAGTACGTCCTCCGCGAAGGTCTCCTCCGCGGTCTCGGTCACGAGTGTCGTCGTCATGGTCGGGGTCCCTCCATCTGGCACAGCGGCTCGGGCGCCTCGGGCAGTCGTGCCCGGGCCCGCGCCAACTGCGCGCCCACCTGGTCGCGCACCGTTCGCAGTCGGTCGATCAGCGCGTCGAGCTCCGCGAGCTTGTCGCGGTAGACGCTGATCGAGGCGGGGCAGGAGTCCCCGGTCGGGTGGCCCGACCGGAGGCACTCGACGAAGGGCCGGGTCTCCTCCAACCCGAACCCGAAGTCCTGGAGCAGGCGGATCTGCTCCACCAGCCGCAGGTCGTCGTCGCCGTACACGCGGTACCCGTTGGCCGCACGACGCTCGGGCAGCAGCCCGAGGGATGCGTAGTACCGCAGGGTCCGGGTGCTGACCCCGGCCCGTTCCGCGAGTTCACCGATGCGCATGCCAGTGACGGTAGACCTTGACGCCGACGTCAGGGCAAGGCCGGTGGCGGCAGCGCAGGTGCCGCCGGACCCGGGCGCCGACCCGCGGGACGCCGGTCCGTTCCGGAAGCGCGGTCAGCACGAGTCCCTCGTCCAGCGGGAGGTACGAGGTCGGGGTTTTCGTCGACTCCTTCGTCGAGGACGTCCGGCAGTTGGCCGAGACCGTGCACGTCGGGTGGCAGATCGCCCAGCACGGCGACGGCCACGGGGGCGGCTGAGGCGCCCCGCCCGCCGGGCGGGGCGCAGAGGGTCAGCGCCGCCAGAACAGGTGGTGGGTGACCCCGCTGGGGCTCGGCACCACCTCGTGGTGGAAGCGGTCCTCCAGCTCGTCGGGGCTGTCCCACAGCTTCTCGCCCCTGCCGAGGTCGACCGGAGCGACCGCGACGTGCATCGTGTCGACCAGGTCGGCCGCCAGGAACGCGCGGACGGTGGCGACACCGCCGCCCAGGCGCACGTCCTTCCCGTCGGCCGCCTCCCTCGCGCGCTCCAGCGCCTCCTCCGGTGTCGCGTCGATGAAGTGGAAGGTGGTGTCGGACAGGGTGAAGGACGGGCGTTCGTGGTGCGTGAGCACGAAGACCGGCGTGTGGAACGGCGGGTTGTCGCCCCACCAGCCCTTCCACTCGTAGTCCCTCCACGGGCCGCGCTGGGGGCCGAACTTGTTGCGCCCCATGATCTCCGCGCCGATGTTGCGGTGGAACTCGCGGGTCATGTAGTCGTCCAGGCCGCGTGTACCGCCGGGGTCGGTGCGGTTCGGCCAGCTCGCGGTGGCGCCCGCCCACGAGAGCAGGCCGGCGGGGTCCGCGTGCCCGAAGGGGTGTTCCAGGCTCTGCCCCTCACCGGCGCCGAACCCGTCCCGCGACACGCAGAAATTGTGCGTTCTCAGCAACTGCGACATGCGTCCTCCTCTGGGAGCCAACTGATAGCGATTTGCAACCGGTGGTACCGTACAACCCCATGACGACAGAACGGCCGAAGGAGAGCGATCGCCTGCCCGTGCCGCCGGGAAGGTCGGGTTGCCCGATCAACCTGACCATGGAACTCCTGGGCGACCGGTGGAGTCTGGTCGTGTTGCGGGACATGATGTTCGGCGGCCACCGGCACTTCCGCGAGCTGCTCACGAACTCGGTCGAGGGCATCGCGTCGAACATCCTCGCCGCGCGCCTCTCCAAGCTCGTGGACGCCGGACTGCTGACCCGGCACGACGACCCGAGCCACCGGCAGAAGATCGAGTACCGGCTCACCGGGGCGGCGATCGAGCTCGTTCCGGTCATGACGCGGTTGGGCGCCTGGGGCGCCCGGTGGCTGCCGACCACACCGGAGCTGTCGATCCGTGCCGAGCTGCTCGCCGACGGCGGGCCGGAGATGGGGGAGCGGTTCATGGCCGAGCTCCGCGCCGTGCACCTCGACGGCCGTCCGCGGCCGGTCGACGGCGTCCTCGCCGAACTCACCCGGGCCTACGAGCAGGCTGTCTCCGAGGGCTGATCCACGGTACCCGTGCGGATGGGCGGCGTCACGGTATGAGGGTGGCGCCGCCCAACGGCACGGGTACGTGGTTCACGTGACGCGGTAGCTCACCCGCCTGGAGCCGATGAGCGTCGCGCCCATGGGGAGGTCCGTGCCGTCGTCGTCGGGCTCACCTCCCCGGATCACCTGGACCACTTCGGTGTACGGCTCGACGTTGGGCACATTCGATGACGCCATGGAGTCAGCTCCTCACCCAGGGGAGATGTCATCCGCGACTCCAAGCATCCTGACCTGGGCTTCCTCCCGGGCGGGGCCGCCCAGTGGGCCGTCTTCACCCGCTTGGTCACGAGAGCCTGACCCCGGACCGGCCGGTTCCCCGGCCGGTCCGGGTCGCCCGGTACGCACACACGGCGGTGGCCAGCAGCAGCGCGACGGTCAGCCCCCCACTGGCGAACAGCCCGGTCCGGGTGTTCCCGGCGGCCAGGAACACACCGCCCAGGGCGGTCACCCCGAGCACACTGGCCAGCATGGTGCCCGTGGCGTTCAGCGCGGCCACCGCCGAGGCGTGTCGCGGGCCCGCCAGCGCGGAAACACGCGCGATCAGCGGGCTGTACCCGGCCGCGTGGCCGCACCCTGCGACGAACAGCCCGGCGGCCACGGCCACGGACCAGCTGTCGCGGAGGAGGGCCACCACGACCGCCACGCCTCCGGCGAAGGCCGGCGGCCCCAGCGCCGGCAGCACGGCGTACAGGCGTTCCGGCAGGCGGGCCCAGGTCAGGCTGAGCACGCCGAACCCCAGCGCGTAGGGCACGAAGGCGACCCCCGCGGCCAGCGGTGACAGCCCCAGCCCGTCCTGGAGGTGCTGGGTGAGGGTGAACAGGAAGGCCGAGTAGCATCCCATGACGGCGAAGCACGCCGCCAGCCCGGGCCTCACCCCACGCTGTCGCAGCACGTCGAGGTCCAGCAGGGGATGGGCGGTGCGCCGCTCGTGCCGGACGAACACGGCCAGGCCCCCCGCCCCGCCGCCGAGGCACACCCAGGCCCACGCGCCCCACCCGTACTCGCGCCCGAACACCAGCGCGGTGAGGAGCGCGCCCGTCCCCGCAGCCAGGACCACCGCGCCCGGCAGGTCGAGGCGCTGGCCCCTGGCGCGTTCCCCGGTGGGCAGCAGACGCGGGCCCAGCGCGAGGAGGACCACGCCCACCGGCACGTTGACCAGGAAGGCCGGGCGCCACCCCAGACCGAACAGGTCGGCCCCGACGACCAGCCCGCCCGCGACCTGGCCGAGCGCCACCCCCAGCGCCAGCACCGTCGAGTACAGGCCGATCGCCCGGTCGAGCGCCCGCCCCCCGTGGCCGAGCTGGATGAGGGACATCACCTGGGGGACCATGAGCGCCCCGCCGCACGCCTGGAGGATCCGACCGGCCACCAGCGCGGTGGTGTTCGGCGCCAGTCCGCACAGCAGTGAGGCCAGGGTGAACCCGGCCAGGCCCGACAGGAACGCCCTACGGTGGCCGACCAGGTCGCCGATCCGCGCACAGGTGACGACCAGGACACCGGTGGTCAGGAGGTACCCGGCGACGACGAGTTGCAGGGCCGCGTCGCCCGCGCCGAGTTCGGCGCGGATCGTGGGCACGGACACCGTGGCGATGGAGCCGTCCATCGTGGCCATGGCCTGTCCGAGGAGCAGGACCGCGAGCCCGCCCGGGAGCATGGCCGTGGGCCGTGGTGCGCTGGTGTTGGAGGTCATGGCCGACAGCATGGGGGGCGGCCCCGCACCGGTCTTGACGATCCTTGCGCGTGGGCCGCCTACGCTCTCGACCATGCGGTCAACACGAACCGTCCGGACCGGTCCGGACCTGTCGGTGCACGCCGTCACCTGCGCCGACGATCACGCGGGCTGGTCGGAGCCCGAGGACTCGGACACGGTGGGGATCGTCCTGGCCCGCCGGGGCCGTTTCCGGCTGCGCGGCCGGGGCGGTGAGGTCACCGTGGACCGGACGGTCGGCTACGTGGAGCTGCCCGGCCGGGAGCGCAGCTTCTCCCATCCCGAGGGCGGGGACGAGTGCACCGCGCTCGTCGTGGGGCGGGAGCTGTGGGAGGACGCCGTCGACGGCCGGTCCGTGCCCGTGGCGTTCGGGGTCGACGGACGGGTGGACACGGCCCACCGCATGCTGCTGCGCGCCGCGGACGACCTCGCGGCGGCGGAGCGCCTGCTGTGTTTGCTGCACCGGGCCTTCCGGGACACCCCGCTGCCGGTGACCGCCTCCGGTCCGGGGCGCCGCGCGCTGGCCGAGTCGGCCCGGGAGGCGATCCTGGCCGACCACCCCGACGCCCGTGACCTCGTGCGCCTGGCCCGCCTGCTCGGCGTGGGCCCCGCCCACCTGAGCCGCACCTTCCGGCACCACACCGGGGTGACGGTCAGCCGCTTCCGCACCCGTGTCCGCGTGGCCCGCGCGCTGGACCGGATCGAGGAGGGGACGGGCGGGCTGGCCGGGATCGCCGCCGACCTGGGGTTCGCCGACCAGGCCCACCTGACCCGCGCGGTGCGGGCCGAGACGGGGGGAACACCGGCCGCGCTGCGCGCCGCCCTGGCCGGCGGTGCGCCCGGTTCCGGCGTCCGGCGGGCCGTTCCGGGCACGCGCGCGACCGGCTCCGGACACGGTGGGGCCACGGACCGGTCTCGTCCCCGTTAACACGCCGAACCGCCCATACGGCAAGATGGGTGCGTCCCTCGCCCCCGATCCCCGAGGAGTCCGCCATCAGCCGCCTGGTGCTATGGAACGTCGACCTCACCCTCCTCGACGTGGGCCGCGTGACGAGGGCCGCCCACGCGGAGGCCTTCGAGGAGGTCACCGGTGACCCCCTCGTCTACCTGACCTCGTCCGAGGGGCGCACGGACTCGGAGATGTTCTTCGAGTTCTGTGCCCGCAACGACACCGACGTCGAGCCCGACAACGCCACCCTCGAACGCTTCCTGACCGCACTGGAGGCGGCCTTCGTCCGGCGCGCGGACGAACTCCCCTCCAAGGGGCGCGTCATGCCCGGTGCGACGGCCTCGCTCGCGGCGGTGGCGGGGATGTCCGACACCGTCCAGACCGTGGTCAGCGGCAGCACCCGCGCGACCGCCACCGCCAAGCTCATGGCGTTCGGCCTGGACTCCTACCTGGACCTGTCCGTGGGCGGGTTCGGGTCGGTCAACTACCCCAAGTCCAGCCTGATCCAGACCATCCGGCTGCACGCGGCGGGCGAGGGCGGACACACTTACGCCGAGGGCGAAACGGTCCTGGTCACCAGCTCCGTGCCCGACGTGCGCGCGGCGGTCATCGGCGGCGCCGTCCCGGTCGCCGTCCTCACCGGCTCCGCGACCGAGGGGCAGTTGCGCGACGCCGGTGCGACGGCGGTCCTGGAGGACCTGACCGATCCGCGCGCGGTGATGACCGCGGTCCACCAGGCGACCACCCCCTAACACGCCCTCACAAGAGCCGCCGAACAGGGGCGTTCGCCGGGGGGACGGACCCCCGCAATCCGGTTCTTACAGTACGTAACCACCGCGTAACGGTGTTGGTCCTGTTCTCAGCGGAGAAAACCAGTAGCCTGGTCTGCGGGTGAGGGCGGGACAACGGCGTCCCGGAGCCTCGCCGACCTTCGCCTGTGCGCACAGGTACACACCCAACCACCATCCCCGTGCGTCCCTCACGGCCAGAGGGGTTCACGGATCCTCACACGAGAGCACGGAAGTTCACAGGTCACATGACCGGGTGTCCCTCCGCTGCTGACACGACGTTGCTCACAAAGGAGTGAGAGAGCCATATGTCCGGGCAATCCGACGTCTTCCTCCAGAAGCTGCTCAGTGACGCGGCCGCCAGGTGGTCCCCAGGGCCCCGGTTGAGCCCCCAGGACGCCGACGCCGTCCGCCGCTTCCTGCCCCTCTACTACCGCCACACGGACGCCGAGGAGCTCGCGGGCCGCACCCCCGAGCAGATCTGCGGCGTCGCCGGTTCCCACCGCGCCTTCGGCGCCGAGCGCGTGCCCGGCCGTGCCAAGGTCCGCGTGTTCACCCCCACGGTCGAACACGACGGCTGGGAGCAGCAGACCAGCGTCCTGGAGATCGTCACCGACAACGCTCCCTTCCTCGTCTCCTCCGTCACCATGGCGCTCAACGAGCTCGGCGCCGGTGCCCGCCTGATCATCCATCCCCAGATGACCGTCGGCCGTGACCTGGAGGGCGTCCTGCGTGAGGTCGACCCGGAGATCGGCGGCGAGGGCCTGCTGCCCACGGACGAGTCCTGGATGCACATCGAGATCGACCGGCAGACCGACGCCGAGCGGGTCAAGGAGATCACCGACCGCGTCGAGAGCGTCCTGGCCGACGTCCGCTACGTGGACGAGGACGCCGCCAAGATGAGCGACCGGGCGATCCGCATCGCCGACGAGCTCGCGGCCTACCCCGACCGCCTCGTCGCCGGCGGCGTCGACCCCCGCGAGATCGGCGAGAGCGTCGACTTCCTGCGCTGGACGGCCAGCCGCCACTTCACCTTCATGGGCTACCGCGAGTACGCGCTGGTCACCGACGAGAACGGCGACGACGCCCTGCGCCCCGAACCCGGCTCCGGGCTCGGCATCCTGCGCATGGACTCCCCGGCCTCGACCAGCTTCGCCGCGCTGCCCCCGGAGATCCGCGCCAAGGCCCGCGAGCCCTACACCCTGGTCCTGACCAAGGCCAACTCCCGCGCCACCGTCTACCGTCCCAAGTACCTCGACTACATCGGCGTCAAGAAGTTCGACGCCCAGGGCAACATCGTCGGCGAGCGGCGCTTCCTCGGCCTGTTCACACCGCAGGCCAACACCATGAGCATCGCCCAGATCCCGATCATGCGCCGCAAGCAGGCCGAGGTGCTCGCGCTGGCCGGGTTCGAGGCCGACAGCTACGACGGCAAGGACCTCATCGAGCTGCTGGAGACCTTCCCGCGCGAGGAACTCCTCCAGATCCCCGTCAACGAGCTGTACAACATCGTCCGCGGGGTCCTGCGCCTGCGCGACCGGCGCGGGACCAAGCTGTTCATGCGCCGCGACCCCTACGGGGGCCGCTACATGTCCTGCTTCGTGTACATGCCGCGCGACGAGTACAGCACCCGCGTGCGCCTGGACATCCAGAGCGCCCTCGCCGAGGCGTTCGAGGGCGCGACGATGGACCACAACGTCATGGTCGGCGCCGCCCCGCTCGCCCGCCTGTACCTGGTGGCGCGGGCCCGGCACGGGCAGACCCTGGCCGACATCGACCAGGTCGCCCTGGAGGAGCGCGTCCGCCAGGCCGCCCGCTCCTGGGAGACCGACTTCGACACCGCCCTCACCGAGCGCTTCGGCCCCACCCGGTCGACCGAGCTCAAGGACCGCTACGCGAGCGGCATGAACGAGGCCTACCGGGTCGACAACGCGCCGGAGATCGCGGCCGCCGACGTCGGCGAGCTGGAGGAGCTGTTCGGCCGGACCGACCACGACCGGCGCGCGGGCGAGTTCGGCGTCGACCTCTACCGGCCCGACCCGGACACCGACGCCTGGCGCTTCCGCCTCTACCGGATCGGTGATCCGATCTCGCTGAGCCACGTCCTGCCCGTCCTGGAGAACCTGGGCGTCGAGGTCGTCGACGAGTGGCCCTACGACATCACGGTCAAGGATGTCGGCCGGGTGTGGATCTACGACTTCGGCCTCGGTCCCATCCCCTCGTCCGACCTGCCGTCCGAGCGGCTCAAGGAGCTGTTCGAGGACGCCTTCGACGCCTCCTGGCGCGACCTGAACGAGTCCGACCGGTTCAACGGCCTCGTGGTGCGCGCCGGGCTCGGCTGGCGCCAGCTCATGGTGCTGCGGGCCTACGCCAAGTACCTTCGCCAGACGGGCGCCACGTTCACGCCGGACTTCATCGCCGACGTGCTCGCCGCCAACGTCTCCATCGCCAACCTGCTGGTGGAGCTGTTCGAGGCCCGCTTCGACCCCGACCAGTCCGATGCCGGGCGCGACGAGCGCGCCGACGCCCTGGTCCGCAAGATCGAGGGCGAGCTGGAGGCGGTCGCGAGCCTGGACCACGACCGCATCCTGCGGGCGTTCACGGCGGCGATCAGCGCCACCCTGCGCACCAACCACTACCAGGGCCACCCGTACCTGGTGCTCAAGCTCAACCCGCAGGAGATCCCGGACCTGCCGCACCCGCGGCCCCGGTTCGAGATGTACGTGTACTCGCCCCGGGTCGAGGGCGTGCACCTGCGCTTCGGCTCGGTCGCCCGGGGCGGTCTGCGCTGGTCGGACCGCTTCGAGGACTTCCGCACCGAGATCCTCGGCCTGGTCAAGGCCCAGATGGTGAAGAACTCGGTGATCGTCCCCAGCGGCGCCAAGGGCGGGTTCGTCTGCAAGCGCCTGCCCAAGGACGGCACCCGCGACCAGGTGATGGCCGAGGTCGTCTCCTGCTACAAGCAGTTCATCAGCGGCCTGCTCGACGTCACCGACAACCTCGTCGACGGCCGTGTGGTCCACCCCGGGCGCACCGTCCTGCACGACGGTGACGACTCCTACCTCGTGGTCGCCGCCGACAAGGGCACCGCGACCTTCTCCGACATCGCCAACGAGATCTCCCTGCAACGGGACTTCTGGCTCGGCGACGCCTTCGCCTCCGGCGGGTCGGTCGGCTACGACCACAAGGCGATGGGCATCACCGCCCGCGGCGCGTGGGAGTCGGTGGCCTACCACTTCCGTGAGATGGGCGTGAACGTCCAGGAGGAGCCGTTCACCGTCGTCGGCGTCGGCGACATGTCCGGTGACGTGTTCGGCAACGGGATGCTGCTGTCCCGGCAGATCAAGCTGGTGGCGGCCTTCGACCACCGCCACGTCTTCCTGGACCCCGACCCCGACCCGGCCGCCTCCTGGGCCGAGCGCAGGCGCATGTTCGAGCTGCCCCGCAGCACCTGGGCGGAGTACGACGGCGACCTCATCTCCGAGGGCGGCGGCGTGTTCCCGCGCTCGGCCAAGTCGGTGCCGCTCACGCCCCAGGTCAAGGCGGTTCTGGGCATCGACCCGGAGGTCACGGCGGTCACCCCGGACGAGCTGATCCGGTACGTGCTCACCGCCCCCGTCGACCTGCTGTGGAACGGCGGCATCGGCACCTACGTCAAGGCGAGCACCGAGGTGCACGCCGACGCCGGCGACAAGGCCAACGACCAGGTGCGCGTCAACGCCGACCAACTGCGGGTGAAGGTGGTCGGCGAGGGCGGCAACCTCGGTCTGACCCAGCCCGCCCGGATCGAGTACGCCCGCGAGGGCGGTCGGATCAACACCGACTCCATCGACAACTCGGCGGGCGTGGACACCTCCGACCACGAGGTGAACATCAAGATCATGCTCGACCGCGAGGTGCGGACGGGCGAGCTGTCCAAGGCCGACCGCGACCAGCTGTTCATCGACATGACCGACGAGGTCGCCTCGCTGGTGCTGGACAACAACTACGCGCAGAACACCGTGCTGGCCGCCGCGCGCAAGCAGACCACGGAGATGCTGCACGTCCACGGCCGGTACATGCGCCACATGGAGCGCACCAAGCTCCTCAAGCGCAAGCTGGAGGACCTGCCCTCCGACAAGGTCATCGCCGAGCGGCGGACGGTGGGCAAGGGGCTCACCAGCCCCGAGTTCGCGACGCTGCTGTCCTACACCAAGATCGACCTCAAGGAGCAGATCGGCCGCTCGGACCTGGCCGACGACCCCTACCTGGCCGACACCCTGACCGACTACTTCCCGACGCCGCTGCGCTCGGAGCGCTTCGCCCCGGGCGTGGCCTCACACCCGCTGCGCCGGGAGATCATCGTCAACCAGGTCGTCAACCAGATGGTCAACCGGTCCGGGGTGACCTTCGCCTTCCGGCTCAACGAGGAACTCGGCTCCAGCGCCGCCGACATCGCCCGTGCCTACCTGGTCGTCCAGGAGGTGCTCCAGCTGCGCAAGTACTGGGGTGAGGTCGAGGAACTGGACAACGTGATCTCGGTGGACAGTCAGCTGGCCCTGCTGCTGGAGACCCGCAAGCTCGCCGAGCGCTCCGCCCGGTGGCTGCTGCGCCACCGCAGCTTCCCGTTCGACATCCGCAGCGAGATCGGCTACTTCGCCGACAGCGTGGGCGAGGTCCTTCCGCGCCTGGTCGGCCTGCTCAGGGGACGCGACCGGGAGGCCTACGTCGGACGTAGGGACCGGTACACGGCGATGGGCGTGCCCGCCGGACTGGCCGAGCAGGTCGCCGCGATGGTGCCCGCCTACTCCACCCTCGACCTGGTGGAGATCGCGCACCGCACCGGACGCCCGGTGGAGAAGGTCGCCGAGCTGTACTTCGAGCTCGCCGACCGGCTCGACATCAGCTGGTGGCGTGAGCGGATCATCGACCTGCCGCGCGAGGACCGGTGGGCGACGATGGCGCGCTCCGCACTCCGCGACGACCTCTACTCCGCGCACGCCGACCTCACCGGGCGCGTGCTGGAGGCGGCCGACACGGACTCGACCGCCGAGCTGCTCGACGCCTGGTCCGAGCAGAACAGCGACCGCGTGGAGCGGGCGGGGATCACCCTCTCGGAGATCCAGGAGAGTGAGCGCTTCGACCTGCCGACGCTGTCGGTGGCCCTGCGGTCCGTCCGCTCCCTGGTGGACTAGGGCCTGTTCGCGAACGGTGCCCCGGGGAGGCAGCGTCCCTGCCTCCGGGGTGCCCGGACCCGGTCCGAAGCGCGGCGGAGGACCGGGAACACCGACGAGGGGACGGCTGACGGTTTCCTGACCGAACCCTGGGGAAGGGGGGACGGGGCACGCGGTGTCGAACGCGTGCCCCGTCCCCCATCTGCGCGTATCGTGTTCGTATGAGTGCTTTCGCGCTTCTGGGCTGACACGCGACACCGGGCCGGCTCGGCCGCGGCCGACGACGGCGCCGCCGTCCGGAGGGCCGACGGGCGGTGCCCACGACGGGGACCGGGGGCTGGCGGGGCGCGGCGGGTGGCGCGTACGGGGACCCTCGTACGGGGCGCACGGGAGAGGGTGAGAGCGTGCGGGAGACCGACGGCTCCGACCCTGACACGGGCTCCGGACCGAGACTGCTGGACCGCGCCCTGGCCCGGGCCGTTCGGGAGACCGGAGCCTCGGTGGGCTCGGTGTACCTGTGGGCGCCGGGCGATCGGCTCCTGCGGCTGGTGGCGCTGGCCGGGGGTTCCCGGCAGGTCGCCGCGCCGTGGGCACGGGTGTCGCTGGTGGACCCGATCCCGGCGGCCGAGGCCGTACGCGAGCGGCGCCTGGTGTGGGTCGGGAGCCAGGCGGAGCTGGCCTTCCGTTACCCTCGGCTCGCGTTCGTACTGCCCTACCACCTCGCGCTGGCCGCCGCGCCGATCACGACCAGTACCACCGTGTGGGGCAGCGTGGTCCTGCTGTGGCCCGGATCGCGTCCGCCGCACCTGAGCGCGCGCGAACGCGAGGCGGTCGACAGCGTCTGCGACCGGATGGGCGCGGTTCTCCAGAACGCCGCCGAGGACGGTCACCCCGTCACGGCCGGAGGCGAGCCGCATGTCTGGTCCCCGCCGCGTCCTCGCCGACCCGGACTGGTCGAGGCGCTGGCCGCGGTGGACTTCGCGGGCCGCCTCCCGGAGGGTTGCTGCTCGCTGGACCTGGAGGGCCGGATCACCTTCATCGACGCCACCGCGGCCGATCTGGTCGGGAGCAGTGTCCCGCACCTGCTCGGGGCGCTGCCGTGGCAGGTGCTGCCGTGGTTGGACGACCTGGGCATCGAGGACCGCTACCGGGCCGCGGTGATCAGCCGTCGACCGACGTCCTTCACCGCGCTGTGCCCACCGGACCGGCGGTTGGACTTCCGGCTCTATCCGGACGCCTCCGGTATCAGCGTCCTCATCACCCCCGCTGACGGCACCGTCGCCGCCGTCAACCAGGGATCGGGGCACGCGGGCGACGCGTCCGCGCCGACGGGCTCGCTGTACGACCTGATGCGGCTGGCCGCCACGCTCACCGAGGCCGTCAGTGTCCGGGACGTGGTCGAACTGGCCGCCGACCAGGTCATGTCCGCCTTCGGCGCCCAGGGTTTCATCGTGTCCGTCACCGAGGGCGACCGGCTCCGCGTCGTCGGCCACCGCGGCTACCGGCCCGAGGTCGTCGACCGCCTCGATTACTCCCCCTTCCGGGACGAGACGTCGCCCAGCGTGCGCGCCCTGACCACGGGGGTTCCCCTCTTCTTCGCCTCCCCCGCCGAGATGGAGCGGATCAAGGCCGACATCCCGCGGTTGAGCGGAAGGGCGTCCTGGGCCTTCCTGCCGCTGATCGTCTCCGGCCGCCCGGTCGGGTGCTGCGTCGTCTCCTACGACCAGCCGCACTCCTTCACACCGGAGGAGCGGGCCGTCCTGTCCTCCTTCGCCGGGCTGATCGCCCAGGCCCTGGACCGCGCCCGCCTGTACGACGCCAAACACCAGATCGCCCACGGGTTGCAGACCGGCCTGCTCCCGGCCGCCCTCCCCGCGGTGCCCGGACTGGAGGCGGCCGCGCGCTACCTGGCCGCGGCCCACGGCATGGACATCGGCGGCGACTTCTACGACCTCATCCGCCTCGACGACACCACCGTCGCCGCCACCATCGGCGACGTCCAGGGCCACAACGTACGGGCCGCCGCGCTCATGGGGCAGGTCCGCACGGCCGTCCACGCGACCGCCGGAGCCTCTCCCGGGGAGGTCCTCAGCCGGATCAACCGCCTACTCACCGATCTCGACCCGGGCCTGTTCACCAGTTGCCTCTACGCGCACATCGACCTGGCGCGGCACCGCGCCCACCTGGCCTCCGCGGGGCACCCGCCCCCGCTGCTGCGCCACCCCGACGGGCGGGCCGAGGTCCTCGACCCGCCACGCGGGCTCCTGCTCGGTATCGACCCGGCCGCCGACTACGAGACCGTCGAGATCCCCCTGCTGCCCGGCGCCGTGCTCGCCCTCTACACCGACGGCCTCGTCGAAGCCCCGGGTACCGACCTCGGTGACGCCATCGCCGACCTCGCCGCCCACCTCGCGCGGGCCGGACACCAGCCGATGGACGTCCTCGCCGACGCCCTCGTCCGCCACGGCCGGTCCGCCGCTCCCCACAGCGACGACATCGCCCTGCTCCTGCTCCGGCCGAGCGCGGTCGGCGGATGAGGCCGACGGGCCCCTCCCCGGCCCGGGCGGGGGCCGTCGCGTACGCCCTAGACTGGGGGCGTGGCAGAACTGGACCCAGCAGAGAAAATCAAGGAGCTCGCGGCGACCCTCGCGAGTGTCACCGCCGTGGTGGACGTCGACGCGATGCGGACCGAGATCGCCGAACTGCGTGAACAGTCCGCCGACCCCGAACTGTGGGCCGACCAGGAGAACGCGCAGAAGGTGACGCGGCGGCTCTCCAGTCTGGAGTCCACGGTCAACAAGCTCGGTTCGATCGGGCAGCGCCTCGACGACCTCGGCGTGCTCTACGAACTCGCCGAGGCCGAGGAGGACGACGACACCCGGACCGAGGCCGACGCGGAGCTGGAACAGCTGCGCAAGGAGATCGGCGAGCTGGAGGTGCGCACCCTCCTCAACGGCCCGCACGACGAGCACGAGGCCCTCGTGACGATCAACTCCCAGGCCGGGGGCGTGGACGCCGCCGACTGGGCGCAGATGCTCCAGCGCATGTACCTGCGCTGGGCCGAGCGGCACGGCTACCCCACGGAGATCTTCGAGACCTCCTACGCGGAGGAGGCGGGCATCAAGTCCACGTCCTTCGCGGTCCGGGCGCCGTTCGCCTACGGCACCCTGCGCGGGGAGCACGGCACGCACCGCCTCGTGCGCATCTCGCCGTTCGACAACCAGAACCGTCGGCAGACCTCGTTCGCCGGGGTGGACGTCGTCCCTGTCGTGGAGCAGAGCGACCACATCGAGATCGACGAGTCCGAGCTGCGCGTGGACGTGTACCGTTCCAGCGGTCCCGGCGGCCAGGGGGTCAACACCACCGACTCCGCGGTGCGCATCACCCACATGCCGACCGGCATCGTCGTGTCCTGCCAGAACGAGCGTTCGCAGTTGCAGAACAAGGCGACCGCGATGTCGATGCTCCAGGCCAAGCTGTTGGCGCGCAAGAGGCAGGAGGAGCAGGCCGCCCTGGACGAGATCCGCGGTGAGTCGACGAGCAGCTGGGGCACCCAGATGCGCAACTACGTCCTGCACCCCTACCAGAGCGTGAAGGACGTGCGGACCGGGGCGGAGACCGGCAACACGTCGGGTGTCCTGGACGGTGACATCGACGGCTTCATCGACGCGGAGATCCGCTGGATGCGCAGCCGGGAACGGAACGACGGCCAGGGCTGACCCTCGGGGTGTCCCCGTCCGGGGACGGCGACACGTGCGGGGGCGGGCCGCCCGGGAACCCGGGTACCACCGGGGCACCGGGGCCGTCCGGACGCCTGTGCGACCGGAGTGGTCCGTGTCCCAAAGGTGATGAGGGCGACTCCGCACTTTTACCGAAAGGGCTATATATGAACGTTATCATCGGTTGACGCCTCCGATATGCTCGTGGCCATCGCTCGACGGTGCCATGATCTGGGTGGTGTGCCACGATCGGGACAATCCGGGTGGCGTGCCCCCATACACTGTCGATTGGCCATGCGGCCGGTACGATCCCGCGGGAAGCCGTGCTTCGACGCGGGTGCCCATACCTTCGAGACCCTTGTGATGCGCCTGTGATCCACTTCGACAACGTCACCAAGGTCTATCCGACCCAGAAGCGCCCCGCGCTCGACGGCGTTTCCATTGACGTAGACAAGGGCGAGTTCGTCTTCCTCGTCGGCCCCTCGGGCTCGGGTAAGTCGACCTTCCTCCGGCTGGTGCTGAAGGAGGAGAAGCCCGACAAGGGGCGCGTCCACGTCGCCGGCAAGGACCTCGCGCGCCTGTCCAACTGGAAGGTGCCGCACCTGCGCCGGCGCATCGGCTGCGTCTTCCAGGACTTCCGGCTGCTGCCGAACAAGAACGTCTTCGAGAACGTCGCCTTCGCGCTCGAGGTCATCGGCAAGCCCCGGCGGTTCATCCGCAAGGTCGTGCCCGAGGTCGTCGAACTCGTCGGTCTGGAGGGCAAGGCCGGACGCATGCCCGGTGAGCTCTCCGGTGGTGAGCAGCAGCGCGTCGCGATCGCGCGCGCGTTCGTCAACCGCCCGCAGATCCTGCTGGCCGACGAGCCCACCGGAAACATCGACCCCGCGACCTCGATCGGCATCATGAAGGTGCTCGACCGAATCAACCGCACGGGCACCACCGTCGTGATGGCGACGCACGACGCCGCCATCGTCGACTCGATGCGTAAGCGCGTGATCGAGCTGGAAGAGGGCCTCGTGGTGCGCGACCAGACACGCGGCGTCTACGGCCAGGCGTACTGACCTCTGGCGCGCCCGCGGCGCCGGGTCGCCGACCACCGCTGCGAGGACACCGGCGCGGCAAAGCTTCCAAGGATGGACCTGTAACAGATCATGCGAGCACAATTCGTTCTCTCCGAGACCTGGATCGGCCTGCGCCGAAACCTGACGATGACGGTCGCCGTCATCACCACGGTGGCCATCTCCCTCGCCCTGTTCGGTGGCGGTCTGCTGGTCAACCAGCAGGTGTCGGAGATGCGCAACTTCTGGGACAGCCGGATCACGCTGACCGTCTACATGTGCAACGACATCTCCCCGGCCGAGGCCTGCCAGGAGAACGGCGCCGCCTCAGAGGAGGAGCGCAACGCCCTCCAGTCCCAGCTTGAGGGCATGTCGCAGGTCGAGAGCGTCGAGTACATGTCCGCCGCCGAGGCGTGGGAGGACTTCCAGGAGCGGATCGGCTCCACGAACGAGGCGCTCGCCAACGCGGCCCAGGAGGGTGACATCCCGGACAACTTCCGGGTGCAGCTCACCGACCCGTCGCACTACAACACGGTGCGCGACGCGGTCTCCGGGGCTCCGGGCGTCGACAGCGTCTCCAACGACCAGAGCGTGCTGGAGGACTTCTTCGGCCTGCTCGACGGCCTCAAGTGGGCCGCCCTGGTGGTCGCGGGCGTGCAGCTGGCCGCGGCCGCGCTGCTGATCGGCAACACCATCCGCCTGTCGGCCTACAGCCGCCGCCGGGAGACCGGCATCATGCGCCTGGTCGGTGCGTCGAACTTCTACATCCAGCTCCCGTTCCTGCTGGAGGGCGCGATCGCCGGTTTCATCGGTGGTCTGATCGCCTCCGGGTTCATCGTGGCCACCCGGTTCACGCTGCTCAGCCGGATCGAGGAGTGGTTCCAGTTCGACGTGGCGGTGGACACGGGCGCACTGCTCGCCGTCATCGGCGTGTCGATCATCCTCGGTGTGCTGCTGTGCACCATCACCTCGTTCCTCACCCTGCGCCGCTACCTGAAGATCTGATCCGACGGTCGTCGGAAGGGGGCACGCGGGGGCAGGGGGCCGTGTGCCCCCGACCGTATTGAAGGGAAACCACTGTGGCACGGGAGACCGGTCGCAAGCCCATCGCGCAGAATCGGCGTGCCCGGCACGACTACCACATCGACGAGACCTACGAGGCGGGCCTGGTCCTGACCGGGACCGAGGTCAAGTCGCTCCGGGAGGGGCGGGCGTCGCTCGTCGACGGCTTCGCCCACATCCACGACGGGGAGGTGTGGCTGGAGAACGTCCACATCCCCGAGTACTCCCAGGGGACCTGGACCAACCACGCGGCCCGCCGATCCCGTAAGCTACTCCTGCACCGCGCGCAGATCTCCCGGCTCATCGGAAAGACCCGGGAGCCCGGATACACCCTGGTCCCGTTGTCCCTGTACTTCAGCGACGGCCGGGCCAAGGTCGAGATCGCCCTGGCGCGGGGTAAGCGTCAGTACGACAAGCGCCACGCCATCGCCGAGCGCGAAGCCAAGCGGGACATGGAACGCGCGCTTCGCCGCCGTCGATGAGGCGCCCGAAAGGAACACACACGGTGTCCCCCCGTCTCCTCGGCCGATTCGCGGCCGCCGGAAGCGGCGTGGCCATGGCCGTCACTCTGGCGGCGTGCACGCCCAACCCCAGCCCTGAGGTGGCCGTCCGCTCCTTCCTGCTGGCCTGGCAGAACGGGGACCACGAGCAGGCCGCCGCGTTCACCACCGGTGACACCGGTGAGGTCGCGGGCGCCCTGGCCGACGTCCACGACCAGCTCGACCTGGCGAACCTGCGGTTCGGCCTGGGGCCGATCGACCGCGAGGGCGACTCCGCGACCGCCGAGTTCGACGTGACCGCCGACCTCGGTATCGGCGACCCGACCTGGAACTACACCGGCCGGATGCCGCTGGAGTGGGGCCCGGACGGGTGGCGGATCACCTGGTCGCCGAGCGTGATCCACCCCGAACTGGACGAGGGTGAGCGGCTCGCGGTCAGCTACGAGATCCAGGAACGCGGCCAGATCCTCGACCGGGAGAGCCAACCCCTGGTCACCGGTGAGAGCGTGACCGCCTTCGGGGTGTACCCGGGGCGGATGGACGACGCCGAGGCGGGCGTGACCGCACTCGCCGAACTCCTCGACGAGGATCCGGAGCCGCTGCTGGACCGCGTGCGCTCCGCGCCGCCCGAGCAGTTCCAACCGCTCGTGCTGATGCGCGAGGCCAACGTGGACCAGGCGCTCGTCGACCAGGTCACGGCGATTCCCGGCGCGGGCACCGAGGCGGTCGAGATCAACCTGACGCCCTCCGTGGCCCCCGGAGTGCTGGGAGAGGTCGCCGGGACGGCGGAGCACCGGGTCTCGGCCCGCGTCCCGGGTCCGTACCAGGCGGGCGACACCGTCGGTCTGAACGGCCTCCAGAACATCTTCCAGAACGAGCTGGCGGGCTCGGCCACCACCCAGGTGGTCTCCCTGGGCGGTGACGGTGAGGAGACCGTCCTGGAGTCCTGGGAGGGCGACCTCAGCGGCGGTGTCGAGACCACCCTGGACGCGGCCGTGCAGCGCTCCGCCGAGGCGGCGCTGTCCACCCTGCCCGGGAACGGTTACCTGGTCGCCGTCGACGCCGCCAGCGGTGACGTCCTGGCCGCGGCGAGCGCGACCGGCGGTACCGCCGACGACGGAGCCCTCACCGGTTCCTACGCCCCGGGTGGCGTGTTCACCATCGTCTCCTCACTGGCGGCGCTGGAGTCGGGCGCGCTGGAGCCGGGCGCCGAGATGCCGTGCGGGTTCCAGACCGAGGTCGGCGGGCAGACCGTCACCAACCCGTCGGGGACCGTCGTGCCGCTGAGCCCGACCCTGGCCACCAACCTGGCGGCGCACTGCACCGTCGGGTTCGCGGACCTCGGGGAGCGGGTGGGCGCGGAGGCGCTCACCGAGACCGCCGCTCGGCTGGGCCTGGGCGCCGACTGGCAGCTGCCGCTGCCGGGCAACCCCGGCGAGGTGAGCATCGGTGACGGTGCGGCCGACGTCGCCCTGGCGATGAACGGCGAGCAGGGGGTGCGGGTGAGCCCGCTGTCCATGGCGCTCGCCGCCGCGGCCGTCGCCGACGGGACGTGGAACGCGCCGACCCTGGTCCGGGAGGAGGGGCCCGCCGAGGTGGCGCCCTCGGAGCTGGACGAGGCCGACCTGGAGGTGGTCCGGGAGGGGATGCGCCAGGCGGTCGCCACCCGGATGTCGAGTCTGAACCTGTACGGCGAGGAGGTCCTCGGCCAGGCCACCCGGACCGAGCAGGACGGGACGGCGCTGCACTGGTTCGTCGGCTACCAGGGGGACGTGGCCTTCGCGGTGCTGGCCGAGGTGGACCCCCAGCTGACCCTGACCGGTCACTACGCGATGAGTTCGGCGGGGTCCTTCCTCAACTACCTGGCCAACGGCGCGCCGGAGCCGGTGACGCCGACCCCGACGGAGGGCACCGGCGGTACGGTCGCGACCGGAGACGGGATCGGTGCCGCGAACGACGGGACCGCGGGCACGACCGGGGTCACCGGTCCGGCCGCTCCGACCGGGAACGCCTCGGGGACGACCGGGGACACCACGGGCCAGTCGGGTTTCTGAGCGGCTCCGGGACCAGCCGGACATCCGAGCGACCCTCCGGGCAACCCTCCGGAGGGTCGCTCGCGTCTTCCCCTATGACTGGGGCCGCGACAGGGGGTAGCGGCCCAGTAGGAGACAGGACCTCATCTCGGGGGAGGCTCTGTCGGTTCCCAAGGTCGGCCCGACCCTGCCGACCGCCCCCGCGGGAGGCGTAGACCTGTCTTGCGTCCGCGCCCGCGGGGGTTTCTCCCTGTTCGGACGGCCCCGGGAATCCGCTTGGTACCCACACCGTTGTACGGGTAGAGTGGTGCACGTCGAGCGCGCGTCGCTCGCGTGTCGGCCACCCGGAGACGGGCGGCTTTGACAACTTCACAGGGGGTGATCGGTTTCGACTTCGGTAGTCGTTCCAGGGGAAGCGGGTCGAGGGTTGCGTGTGTGACCTCGTAAATCCTGCATTCGCTTAAATTCAAGTGCCAATAAGAAGCACTCCGAGTTCGCTCTCGCTGCCTAAGCGATAGTGACTCTGTCGGTCTGAGCTCGTCATCGGCCCAGGTACCGGCATCAACTAGATGACTCACCGTCCGGATCAGGCCACGGGGCCCGGATGGGACACCTTCGTGGCTGGGCCCGTCAGCGATGTGTCTGTGTAAGCGCTGGGGCCGAGTAGAACGGCAGCACAGACTGCACCCGGAGAAGCCCTGGCTCGGTATTGAAGGACGCGGGTTCGATTCCCGCCACCTCCACTCGTTCGCGAGGCGGCCCTGTGCGCAAGCTCTGCTTGCCCGCGGGGTCGCCTCGTCGTGTTTTCCGGGGGCGCGCCAGGCCCCCGGCGTGCCCCCGGCCCTCGGCCTCCGAGGGGCGGTGGCGGAACCGATTCCCACGGTGACCGCCGTGGTGACCAGGGCCGTGGCCCTGGCGCTGCGGCACAGGGCCACCGTGGAAGACTTGGTCGTGCTGGCCGTGACCGGCCGGGCACGGGGCCGCTCCCCGCCGATCCCAGGTCGGGTGAGGGTGATCACATGGACAGCGCACCCTCCCTTGCCGTCCTCCGTCGCCTGTGCCCCTCGTGGGAGATCGACGCGTGTCGAGAACACGGGGGACCGGGTCGCCGTGCGCGACACCACGGGGATCATCCGGGCATGGCACCTGGAGATCCTGGGCAAGCGGTTGTGGGCCGTGTCCGGCCAAAGCCAACGGTGTCGTCCGGTGATCCCGTGGTCGGCTATCTGGGAAGCGGACGGTGGTTCGTTGGCGACGTCGCCGGAAGTCGGCGTACCTGCGACCAGACCCTCACCCGTCAGTACGGGATGCCCCGCTCACAGGTGAACCGGACCCTCGTCTCCGGACACCGTCAATGGGCCCGAGACCAGATCAACGACCTGATCCCGGACACCGACCTCACCTCAGGAGGCCGTTGACATGCTCACGCAACGGCCCTTCCAGACCTGCGTGGAACCCCGCTGAGGTCGCGGAGGTGATCCAGCCCGCGCAGTAGAGCTGCGCCAGCCGACCGGCCGGAGTGTCCAGCACGTCCGCGAACACCTCGCGCACCTTCTCGGCGGTCGGTGGATGGCACACCGAGTACGTCACCAACATGGCCGCGTCCGTCCCGGCCGGGGCGAGCTTCGTGCGCGCGGTCCTCCGGGGTTTGGGGTCGTGTCGCGGCGAAGATATCCAACACCCCTGGAACGAGGGAGCTGTTTCGTGAACGAGACCTACACCGGTTCCCACGAGAAGGACCAGTCTGCGGAGAACACCGTCACCTACGCCTGCGGGTGCCGTGCCGGGTTCTGCGAGTGCGTGTAGCCCCCATCCTGTGAGGCCCTGACCCCGTTCTCACAGCCCCGGCCGCCGTGTGTGGCCGGGGACTTTCGTGTGAGGTCTACCGAAGCGCGCTGACCATTCCCAACGTGGCTGCCGACGCGGAATCGACCCAGAGGCACTGCACCGTCCCGGATCACCATCTGAGGCGAGTCCTCGAAGGATTCATGCGGTTTGGTCGGGTTTCATGGCGAGACTGTTTGGTGACCGGATCCGGACACATCAACTTCGCCTGGTTCGGGGTTCGATACGGTTCGGCATACCCCGAGACAAACCGGGGCATGGCTGGATATCCCTTTCCGAAAGGTCCCCTGTGCGTATCCCCCGAAGGCGCGTGGCCGCCGTACTCGGCCTGACCTTGACCGCGACGCTCGGTACCGCAGGTGTGGCGGCAGCCCTGATCACCGACAGCATGTTTCCCACAGCTAACACCGCCAACGACTGCTGGAATCAGAATCCCCAGCAATACTGGCGGAACTACCCTTGCCGAACCGATAACTCCAACGTGTACTTCTACATGGATAGTGCCGGGGCGTTCGAACTGGAAAGTCCTGATCGTCGGGCTGTAGAGCAGACCATGAGCTGGGACTACGCCCCCACCGACCTGTATGTCGTCTACGATGACACCCCTGTCTTCTCGGGCGTCGGTGAAACCGACATCGTCTACCAGGAGGGTCGGGTACAGAACATACCCCCTAATATGGTGGGGTTGACCTGGTGCAACGACGCGGCCGGGGCCATCAGCGATGAGTGCGACCAACAGTATGTACGCATCCGGGGTAATGGAACGTACACTCGCGGACTCGCCTGCCACGAGACCGGGCACGCGGTCGGACTCCAACACGGAGAGAACTCCTCTCCTGAACTGTCCAATTCCGATTCCCGACTGGGCTGCCTGCATATCGATCCCCACAGCGGTCAGGGACTGGGGGCGCACAACCGCGACACGATCAACGCCACGTACTAGTCAGGAGGATCGCCATGTCTCGAACCAGCAAGCGAGTGTGGGCGTTCACCGCTGCGGGCGTGGGTGTGACCGCCGCTGCGGCCACGGTCGGTTTCACCGCCCTTACTTCTGAGCCTGATCCGGACGAACTACCCCTCACCAACGCCAGTGCCTCCTACCGCAGACCCGGCCAGACCGCCCAGGACTGGGTGACCTACGCCGATCACGTGGTGCTGTTCCGCGCGGTGGATGAGGTCGTGCACGACCCGGAGCCGATCGAGGTCGAGCGTGGTGAGGGGATGGTCGGCCGCACCGTCACACTCGAAACCCAGCGTGTGTTGTGGTCAGCGCCGAATCCGGCGCAGCCCGCACCTGAGGTGTATGAGTACCCAGCCTTCGGGTTCGTGTTCAACGACGGTGTGGACAACATGCACCCGGTCGGTACGCAGGATGAGCCACGTGTGGAGGTGGGGCACGACTACGTCATCGCGATCGACTGGGAGGAAGCGCGCTGTACGCCGGGGGACGAGCCCCAACCAGCGATGTGGATGGGGTTGGACAACAAATCAGTGGTTCCGGCGGACAACGGCGTGGTCGGCAACGGTGAGAGCGGGGGGCGTGTGGCCTCGGCGCAGGAACGTCGGAACTCCTCGGAGCGGGTCCTGCGTGCTGAGGGCACGTTCGAGGGTCGGATGATGGGCCACACCGTCGGATCACTTGCACGTGAGTTGGCCCGAACTGAGCCGCACCCGGCCCCGAGGGACTATGACAGTCAGGCTCCGCAGGTGTCCGGACTCCCTACCGAGGGTGCTGAACCCGGAGAGAACGCCCTGCCCGAGGGCGTGACGATGGAGGATCTGATGGAGTCCGTTCCGGAGGACACCTCCTGCTCTGAGTAGGGACGGGATGTCTTGTCCACGACGACACGGTCCCTCGACCACCGTCTCGGGTTCTGGCGGTCGTTGCAGCACCCCATCCCTGAAGGGGGGCGATGGACGACTTCGAGATCCGTGCGAGCCGGAAACCACAGGGGCACAGGAGGCTCCACGCCGAGCGTGAGCGCTACCTTGCCCTGGTGGAAGGAGAACGTGTCCGCGATCGGCACCCTGGTCGTGACCGTCTCGACCCTGCCCGAGCATCTCATCCGTGCCCTGAACGTTCCTTCGGCGTTCACGGCGGGATGGGAGGAGCCGAGTCTCTCCCGGGCGGTCCACACGCGTCCTTCGTGTTCACCCCCGCCGGCCACACCGCCGGCAGCGCGCTCCCTGTCACCTGAGGGCGATGGCGTACTCGTGGGTTTCGGGGGCCGCCTCGGGCCGGTCCTCCCGTGCCAGCGCCCCGGTCGTCGCGGCGGCGGAACCGATCCCCGCGGCGACCGCCGCGGTGACCAGGGCCGTGGTCCTGGCGCGTGTCATCTCTCCTCCGGGTGGGTCGCCTCGATCGTGTCCGCGGCCGGTGCGGCCGACGACCATCGTGCCCTAACGCCGCCCCGGAGCGGTCATCGGTAGGCGTCGGCCAGTGCCTGGGCCTCGGCGTAGGTGGGCAGGCCGTCCGGGACCGGCAGGTCCTCCCGCACGGCGGTCGCCGCCGCCACCGTCGCCTGGAGGGCCGCACGGAACAGCAGCGACCCGCAGCTGACGCGGCGCACACCCAGCGCGGTGAGTTCGGCCAGGGAGGGGCCGTCGGGGGAGTGCAGGATGTTGAGCGGCACCTCCAACGTGTCGACCAGGGCGCGGATCCGCTCCCGGTCGCGCAGACCGGGCACGAACACCCCGTCCGCCCCGGCCTCCTGGTACGCGGTCACCCGGTCGCCCGTCTCCTCCACCGGTCCCGACAGCCAGTGGGTGTCGGTCCGCGCGTTGACGAACAGCTCGGGCGCCGCACGCTTCACCGCGCGGATCACCGCCGACTGGTGTTCCGGGTCGGTGAGGGTGCCGTCGGCAAGCCCGTCCTCGATGTTGAGTCCGACGACGCCCGCCCGCGTCAGCGTGCGGGCGAGCTCGGCGACCTCGTGGGGGTCGTCGCTGAACCCACCCTCGACGTCCACGCTGACCAGGGCGTCCAGTCGGGCCAGGCCGCGGGCGAGCGCGACCGTCTCCGCCCTGGCGGCGCCCGCCGCGTCGGACTTGCCGGCCGCCGAGGCGACACCGAGGCTGGTCGTCCCGACCGCGCGGAACCCGGCCCCGACCAGTGCGGCGGCCGAGGCGTGGTCCCAGGCGTTGGGCAGCACCAGGGGTGCCCCGGTGCGGTGCAGGCCGCGGAACTCCTCGTGGGCGCTCATCGGTTCCCCTCCGCCAGGAGGACGTCGAGCACGCCGTGGGCCAGCGCCAGGGCGTGGGCGGAGCCGGGGCAGGGGCGGCGGCCGTGCCCGAAGGTGAGGTGGCCGGACATCGGACGGCCCGGGGCGGGCCGGTCGGGGTTGGGGAAGACGCCCGGGTCCCGGTTGGCGGCGGCGAAGTCGAGCACGAGGTCGGTTCCGGGCGCCACCCGGCGCCCCGCGAGGACGGCGCCGACCAGGGCCCGCCGGCGCGTCTGCCGGACCGGGGACGTGAGCCGCAGCGCCTCGGCCACGAGGTCCTCCGTGCCGATGTCGCCGGGGACGGAGAGGCCGAACTCGCCGACCACGGCGAGGGCGCCGCGGATCAGCCCCGCGGTGCTGTCACAGGACTGGGTCAGGAGGGCGATGCGCTGGGCGGTCTCCTCCCGGTCGCTCTCGGGCAGCAGGGCGGCCAGGGTCCGCACGCCCCCGTCGGCCGGGGCGACGTGTTCGTCGGGGGAGCCGGGCTGGTAGGCGGCGGCCACCGCCCGGGTGGCCGGGACGACCCGTGCGAGTGCGGCCGGGGCGACGCCCAGGTGGAGGGCGAGGATCTCGACGGGCACGAACGGCGCCGCCTCGGCGGGCACCTCCCGGGTCCTGGCGGCGGCCCGACCGCGCAGGAGGGAGGGGTCGAGGCCGGACAGCAGGTCCTCGGCGACCGCACGGCGGCGGTCGTGGTCGGTTCCCTCGCAGAACCGGACGGTGGTCCGCCGCAGCCGGTCCAGGGGGCCCTCCCCCTCGGGGGGCGGCGGTACGGCGAAGCGCGGATCGGCCAGGACGGTGCGTATCTCCGCGTGGTCGCGGACGTGGAGTACTGGAGTCATGCCGCGATCCTAGGACCGGGACGTTTCGGTGCCCGCCGAAGAGTTCCCGTTCCGGAGCGGCCCGCCGGGGAACGGACGGGGGCGGGTACCGGCCGCTGCCGCCCCCCGTCCGCGCGGTGGCTCAGGCCTCGGTGGCCCCCACCAGCCAGGCGACCTTGTGGGCCGTGACGCCCAGGCTCCCGCTGCTGCCCAGGTACACCCCGAACGAGGCGAGGAACGCGTGCCCGTGCTCCCGGCGCTCGCAGACCACGTCCTCCACCGCGTGGACCGACGCGGGGTTGCCGACCCTCAGCCTGGGCGAGGGGTCGTCCGCCACGTCGGTGGTGACGTCGTAGCGCGACAGCTCGGCGGCGAGTTTCTCCAGGTGTTCGCGTTCCTCGGTGGGCACGTGGGACGCCTCTTGGTCGTGTGCCCGTCTTGACTGGGCCATGGCGGATCCTTTCGTGTCGAGCGCTGTTCCTCGATGCCCCGACTCATTGTCACTCACAGTCAAGTTACCAGTACGTATAGCTCCTACGACACGCCGTCGGCCATCCACCCGCCGCGGTACATGACCCGTTCGACGGAGAGGTCCTCGGACATGAGCACGAGGTCGGCTGGGGCGCCGACGGCGATCCGGCCCGCACCCTCCAGTCCCAGCGCCGCGGCGGGAACCGAGGAGGCCGACCGCACCGCCTCGGGTACGTCGACCCCCAGGTCGGAAACCGCGTTGCGCACCGCCTGGGGGAGCACGATCGTGCTGGAGGCGATCGCGCCGGTCTCCACCAGCCGGGCCTCGCCCCCGCTGACCCGGACGCGCAGGTCGCCCAGCGTGTACTCGCCGTCCCCGAGGCCGGTCGCCGACATCGCGTCCGTCACCAGCGACACCCGGCCGGCGCCGGCCGAGGCGAACACCAACCGCGCGGCACCGGGGTGGACGTGCACGTTGTCCGTGATGAGCTCGACCGTCACCCGCTCGTCGCGCAGGGAGGCGGCGATCGGCCCCGGGTCGCGGTGGTTCAGCGGGCGCATCGCGTTGTACAGGTGGGTGGCGACGGTGGCGCCCGCGTCGAAGGCGGCGAGTGTCTGTTCGTAGGAGGCCTCGGTGTGTCCCACGGCGGCCACCACGCCGGAGGACGCGGCGGCGCGGATCAGCTCCAGGGCGCCCGGCAGTTCGGGGGCGACCGTGATCATCCGGACGTGGCCCCGTCCGGCCCGCAGCCAGCGGTCGAACTCGGCGGTGTCCGGGTCGCGCAGCAGCTCGGGGTCGTGCGCTCCGCACTTGGAGCGCGCGATGAACGGGCCCTCCAGGTAGATGCCCGCCAGTTCCCCCTCCTCGCACAGCTCGGCCAGCGCCGACACCTGGCGGACGGTGTCCTCCGGGGAGGCCGCGACCAGCCCTCCCACCAGCGACGTCACGCCCCGGGCACGGTTGAACGCGACGATCCGCCGCGCGCCCTCCGGGTCGGCGTCGGGGAACGCGTGCCCGGCCCCGCCGTGGATGTGGGTGTCCACCAGGCCCGGGGCCACCCAGCCCCCGCCGACGTCGTGGGTCCGGCCGGGGGGCGGCGCGCCGGTGCCGAGTTCGGCGACGCGGCCGTCCTCGACCCGCAGCCAGCCGTCGTGGACGCCGTCGGCGGTGACGACCCGGGCGTGGGTGAGTGTGACGGGAGTGTGCACCATGTTCGGGCTCTCTCTGGTTCTCGGGGAAGGGCGGGGTGCGGCCTGTGTGTCGCAAATTACACCGGCCCCCGCGGGGTCCCGGGCGCGGGGCCCGGGGCCTGTTCACGGGGGCGGGACCCCCTGCGGAACTGGGAAATCCTGACCTGTGGGACGCTTTGTCCACGAGGTGGACGTCCGTTCCGGGGGTGGTCCGGCCGTGACCGGAGGGGCGACACGCATTGACGATAGCGGTCGGCGCGCCGCATCATGGGGGCATGTCCGCCGGTGAGCTGCTTGTCCAGCGCCTGCATGTCGATCTTCGACAGCAGGCGAGCGCGCTCTGTCGTAGCTAGCGCCTTGCGGGGCCCGCGCGCCCCGCGCCACGGGTGTACCCCGTGCCCTCCGTGCCCTCGCAGACACCGGACACTCAGCTCTCCCAGTCACTGGGTTCCGGGCCGCCTTCCGGCCCGACGAGCACCCCTGCCAGGCCCGCACACCGAGTCCCGGACGACGGCGTCCGCGCCTGGTGTCGGTAGGGGAACGACGTCTCCTCCGGTGTCACCCAACGAACACCGCCCCTGACGCTTCCTCCGGTCGATCCCGGCTGGCTCTGACCGAACCCAGGAGTTCCGCATGACCCGCTTCACCGTGCTCGTCGCCGCCCCGCAGACCCGTTCCTCCGTCCGCGCCGCCGCACTGGACGCGGCGGCCGAGATCGCCGCCCGCGTGGGTGTCGACGCGCAGCCCTCCGTCGTCGACCTCGCGGAGATCGGCCCCGACCTGCTCACCGAGTCCGCGTCGTCGGTCGACGCCGCCCTGGAGCGGGTGCGCGAGAGCGACGTGCTGCTCGTCGCCTCCCCGCAGGTGCACGGCACCTACACCGGCCTGCTCAAGGTCTTCCTGGACCGTCTGCCCGAACTGGGCCTGGGACACGTCGTCGCGGTGCCGCTGGCCGTCGTGGAGGACCTGCGCAACAGCCGTGGGATCGAGGAGGACCTGCGCGTCCTCCTCGCCGACCTGGGCGCCTGGGTGGCCGAGCCCGGCCTGGTCCTGTCCGCGGACGAGACCGACCGGCCCGGACACGTCGTGAGCGCGTGGGCCGACGTCGCCGCGCCCGGCCTGAGCCAGGCCGTGGCCGTCGCGGTCTGATCCCGGACTCCGGGCCGCGCGGGGGCGCGGCCCCAAGGGTGTCCGCCCTGGTCCTGCGCTGCGCTTCGGACCGGGTTCGGGCGCCCGGGAGGCGGGTTGCTTCCTCCTCGGCGTCGCCTGTCGCTCGTACCTCGCTCGCGGCTCGCCTCGCCCGCCCGTCGCCCGCCACCACCCTCAACGGACGCCTACGGCGCAGCCCTCATCCATCAGCACCCCGCCGACGCCCGAACCAGAGCCCCCTGGGACGAAGGTCCTCAGCGGGCCCCGTCCACCGCGGTCGCGCGGCGGCGGCTGGTGTCGGCCTCGGCGCTGGCCACGTTCCCGCGGACCAGGACCACCACGACCAGGGTCAGCGCGAACCCGCCCACGCGCAGGGCGAACAGGACCGGGTCCTCGGGCAGGCTCTCGCCGAACAGGACGGTCCCGGCCACGACCATGAACACGTTGCCCACCACGTTCGACACCGGAGCGGTGATCGAGGCGCGCGAGCGCTGCAACGACGTCTGGAACAGCACGATCCCCACCGCCCAGCCCAGCGCGTACAGGTACGGGTAGGGCGACGTCAGCGCGGGCAGGACGGCCGCCACCACGCCGTGCTCGGCGAGCAGTCCGCCCAGCCCCTTGCCCTGGAGGCCGGCGCTGCCCTGGGCCAGTCCCGCCGCCGCACCCATCGCGGCGGCCGACACGTACCTGCCCCCGCGCCCCGCGGCGCCCATCACCGCCACGCACGCGACCACCGTCACCAGGCTGACGGTGACCAGGACGGGGGTGTTCGCACTGGTCCCCGTCTCGCCCCCGTCGGTGGTGGACAGTGTGAGCAGCCCGAGGGCGACCGGCATGATGCCGAGCGCCACGTACTCGCCCCGGGTGACGCGTTCGCCCATGACCAGGGTCGCGACGAGGAGTGTGGCCGCCACACCCGCCGCGAAGGCGGGCTGGGCGACCGACACCGGTGCCAGGCCCAGGGAGACGATGAGGCCGACACTGCCCAGGGCGGCGAACACGCAGCCGAACACCCAGCGCCGGTTGCCCAGCAGGACCCGGGCCAGATGGAGCGGCCGGTGGACGGAGATCGACTCCGACCCGTGCAGGGCACGCTGTTCGACGGTGAGGCCGACGGTGTAGACCATGGCGGAGGTCAGCGCGACCAGGAGTCCGATCACGGTGGATCCCTTCGGTCGGGACGGTGGTGCGGACCGGTCTGCAATGTATAACAAGTTCTAGTCTGCTCGTCACTGCGGACCGTTCGCACGGTGCCCGCCGGGGCCGACGTACTACCCTGTTGGTGAACCCCCTGTCCCCGTGTGATCGGCCGTGAACGGGGGAACCGTTCGTGACGGGTGAGAACCGGTTCCGGGTCTGCCCGAGTGACGTCACGCCGAGGAATGGGGCACGGTGCAGGACCCAGGCGAGCCCGACGGGGACGAGCCCGACAAGGACGACGACGAAGCCGCGGCGGGGGGCGACGCCGATCCCCAGCCGCCCCCCGGCGGAGCCGCGGACCGGTGGCGGGCCCTGGCCGACCGCGTCCTGCTCGGCCTGCGCCGCTTCGACCGCTTCCTCCCCGTCGCCCGGAACACCGACCCCGCCCGGTTCGAACCGGGCCCCCTCGGGCTGCTCGGCGTCATGCTCTCCGCGATGGCGGTCACCCTCCTGCTCGTCCAGACCGGTTCCGGCGGGGCCGGCGCCGCCCAGGGGGGTGAGGAGGGGCCGGTGGACGTCCCCGGCCCGCCGGAGGGCAGGCTCCGGCTCATGGTGGTGGGCGACTCCCTGGCCCAGGGCAGCAGCGGCGACTACACGTGGCGCTACCGCCTGTGGCGCCACCTGGGCGACTCCGGTGTCGACGCGGACTTCGTCGGACCCTACGACGACGTGTACGGGCTCGCGGACGGCGAGTTCGACCACGCCTACGCCGACCCCGACTTCGACACCGACCACGCGGCCCGCTGGGGGGCCACCGCCCGCGACCTCGCCGACGGCGTCGCCCGCGTGGCGGCCGAGCACGAACCCCAGTACCTGCTGCTCCTGGCCGGGATGGAGGACATCCTGGCCGGGGGCGGGGCCGACCACGCCCTGGCGGGGGTCGGTGAGACCGTCTCGACCGTCCGCGTGGCGCTCGCGGAGGTGCGCTTCGTCGTCGGGGAGCTGCCCGAGGTCGAGGGCACCGGTGACGACGAGCGGATCAACGAGGAGATCGACCGGTTCAACATGGGGGTGGTCGACCTCGCCCAGCAGCTGACCTCGCAGACCTCACCGGTGGTCGTCGCCCGGGTCGCCGCCGACTACGTGCCCTCCCGGGACAACTGGGACGACGTGCACCCCAACGCCCGCGGCGAACTGCGGATCGCCGCCGCCTTCGCCGACGCGCTCGCCGAACCGCTCGGTGTGGGCCGGGACTTCCCGCGCCCCCTGCCGACCGTGGCCACCGGGCCGCGCACCGCCCCCGAGCCCGACGCCGAGGAGTCGGCCGCCGGCCTGGTCCTGAGCTGGGACGCGGTGCCCGGCGCGACCGACTACCGGGTGGTCCAGCGCAGGCTGGAGCCGGACCCCGACGAGGCGTTCGTGCTGCCCGCCGAGGTGGAGGCGGACGGCGACCGCCGGTCGGTGCTGGTCGGAGCGCTGCTGAGCGGGGCCCGGTACGAGTTCGTCGTGCGCCAGTACAAGGGCCGGGAGGAGGGGGAGCACTCCGCGCCGCTGAGCCTGGTGTGGAGCCCGGATCCGCCCCCCGCCCCCACCGGCGTGCGCGTGGTCGACGGCGGCGCGACGGTGCTGTGGGACGCGGTCGAGGGGGCCACCCACTACGAGGTGTGGCTGCGCGTGCTGGCGTGCTCGCCCGGCGACGACGCCCGGGCGCCCGCGGACGCGCGCGGCGGGGCGCTGTCCGACGAACCCGGCCACGGGGACGGGGACCACCACGCGCCGACCGGTGAACCGCGGTCGTCCCCGACCCCCCGGCCTCCGCCCTCGCCGGAACCTCCGCCGTCCCCCCAACCCCCGCCCGATCCCGCCCCGTCCCCCGAGCCGACCTCCCCCGACCCCGTCCCGACTCCCGCTACGCCGCCCCCGCCCCGGGGGACGGAGTGCGAGCCGGTCGACGGCAGGGGGCCGGGCGGCGGCCAGGGGTGGTACCCCCAGGGGCCCACGGGGGCGGAGCCCCGCTGGGAGGCGACCGTGAGCGGCCCGTACGAGGTCGTGGTCCGCGCCCACCGCGACTATGTGGAGGGCGGGTACTCCGCGCCGGTCCTCCTGACGGACGGGTGAGGGCGGTGCGCCGCCTCGACCGGGTGCTGCCGTGGGCGGTGGGCCTCCTCGCCGGTGTCCTGGCGCTCGGACCGGCGCTGGGCCGCGGTTACGTGCTCCGGTACGACATGGTGTTCGTCCCGGAGCCGTCCCTGACGACGGTTCTGCGCGGAGCCGACGGCTTCCCCCGTGCGATCCCCAGCGACGCCGTGGTGGCGGCGCTGTCCGCGCTCGTCCCCGGGGACGTGGTGCAGGCGGTGGCGCTGCTGGGCGTGTTCACCGTGGGCGGCGCGGGCGCGGCACTGCTGCTGGCGCGCCCGGGCGGCGGGGCCGCCCGGCACGTGGCCCCGGCGGCCGCCGGGATCGCCTACGTGTGGAACCCCTTCGTCGCCGAACGGCTGCTGCTCGGCCAGTGGGCGATGCTTCTGGGATACGCGGGGCTGCCGTGGGTGGTGGGCGCTGTGGTCCGGTTGGGATCGGTACGGCCCGTCGCGGGGCTGGCGGGTCTGCTGTGCGCACTGGTCCCCGCCGCCGTGGGCGGTTTCTCGTCCGTGGTGCTGACCGCGCTCACGGCCGGTCCCGTGGTCCTCCTGCGCCGCGCGGGTGGAGCCGGGAACGGTCCTGGGTCCGCACCGCCCCCGGAACCGACCCACCCTGGCGGGGGCGGTGCGTGGCCCGCGGTGTCGCGGGCCGCCCGCGGACCGCGCGGGCGCGTCGCGGCGACGGGCCTGTTCCTTCTCGCCCTGCTCCTGGTGTCCCTGCCGTGGCTGCTGCCGTCCCTGGCCAGCGGTGCGGGGACCGACCCGGCGGGGGTGGCGGCCTTCGCCGCGCGCCAGGACACCCCCTTCGGTGTGGTGGGATCCCTGTTCCTCCTGGGGGGCGTGTGGAACTCCGGGGCCGTTCCGGCGGGCTACGGCGAGCCGGTGACGGCGACCCTGCGGTTGGCGCTGTGCCTGCTGGCGCTCACGGGTTGGGTGTGGTGGCTGCGCAGGGAGCGACCGGTGTTCGGTGCCGGTCTGTCGGTGGCGGCCGTGGTCGGCTTCGGGATCGCGCTGCTCGGGACCGCCGAGGCGGGACGGACCGCGCTGTCCTGGCTGATCGGGTTCTGGCCGGGTTTCGGGCCGTTGCGGGACGGTCAGCTCTACGTCGCCCCCCTCGCTCTGGTCCAGGCCCTCGGACTGGGGGCCGCGGCGGGGTGGTGCGCGAGCCCTCGTCCCGGGGCGCGGTCGGTGTGGCGGCTGGGCGCGGCGGTGTTCGCAGTGTTCCTGCCGATCGTGGTGCTGCCCGGGCTGGCCTGGGGCGCAGGGGGTCGGCTGGTCCCGGCGGACTATCCCCGGGCGTGGATCGAGGCCCGGGACGCGGTGGCCGCCGACGACCGCCCCGGAGCGGTCCTCGTCCTGCCCTGGAGCGCCTACCGGGGGCTGGACTGGGCCGGGGAGCCGGTGGTCGCGCTCGATCCGGCGACCAAGCTCTTCGACCGCCGCACGCTGTGGAACGACGACCTGCGGGTCGGGACCCCGGACGGCGGGACGGTGGTGGTGGCCGGTGAGGACACCCGTGCGCGCGAGGTCGCCCGGGCCCTGGGCACGGACCCGGCCACGGGGCTGCCGAGGATCGACGACCCGGAGGGGTTCGCCGGGCTCCTCGGCGGTCTCGGCGTGCGGTACGTGGTGGTCTCGGCACCGATTGATAACGAGTTCTTGTTGACCGTTCCCGGGGTGTCAGTCGTGGTCGAAGGTCCTGACATGGTCCTTTTCCGGGTGGATGATCAGCACGTGAAGGCGGATAAAGGTAGCGGAACGGGGTTGGAAGTTACCGGGGGGTTAGTTACAGTTGGGGCAATCGTCTGGTCTATAGCTAGATCAGGTTCTAGTCTCGTTCTCCAGCGTTCCGGTTTCAGAGCGAGGCCGGGCGCGCGGAAGGAGATCCCCAAGTGATCAAGGTAATCGCCGCCTGCGTGATCGGCGCGGCTCTGGCGGGAGGGGCCACCGTGGTGGCCACCAACGTCGCCACCGAGTCGACCGCGACCGCGGAACCGGTGAACGAAACCCTCTACAACTACGGCGACCGCTAGACCGCCGCCGTCGGAGAGGACCGGGGCGCCCCGTCCGGTGCGGGGTGTCCCACCCTCCACCCCTCACGGCCGGGGCGAACCCGGCCGCCCCTACCAGACGTCCGGTCGACGGGCCTGCTCGGCGTGCGCTCCGTGCTTCCCTCCCGTGATCGCTCCCTGGACTCGCGTCGGTACGCAAAGTGATCGACGCCGGTTCCGGCCGGACACCGCGCGGAAGGAGAGCGTGTGGTCATCGAGAAGGTCCACCACAGGGTCGGACCCGGCGTGCCCAGGCCGATCCTCCCCGCCCCTGACCCGGCGGCCGACGTCCCCGCGGCGGGTTGCGCCCCAACCCCGACCGACTCCGGCCCGACGGAGGCTCCCACGGAGACCGACCCCGGCCCGCGCCTGGACGGTGTGCGCCTGGTGATGATCAACTGGCGCGACCCGTGGCAGTCCACCGCGGGTGGGGCCGAGGAGTACGCCTGGCGGATCAGCCGCCACCTGGCCGAACGCGGCGCCATCGTCACCTTCCTCACCAGCCGCGAACCCCACCAGGCACGCGTGGAGACCCGCGACGGCATCGTCATCCGCCGGATGGGCGGCCGCTTCACCGTCTACCCGCGCATCATGGCCTGGCTCGCCCTGTGGCGGCGCGAGTACCATCTCGCCTTCGACTGCATGAACGGCATCCCCTTCCTCTCCCGCCTCGTCCTGCGCCGCCGGACCAGGGTGGTCAGCGTGGTCCACCACGTCCACGACCTCCAGTTCAACGCCTACTTCCCGGCCCCGCTCGCCTGGTTCGGGCGCTTCATGGAGTCCGCCGTCGCCTCCCGCGTCTACCGGAACTGCACCACCGTGACCGTCTCCGAGTCCTCCCGCGCCGCCATGCGGGACAAACTCGGCTGGCGCGCCCCGATCGAGATCGTCCACAACGGCGGCCTCCCCGCGCCCGAGGACCCGCGCGCCTCCGGGCGGACGCCCGCGCGCGACCTCTCCCGCCCCGCCGTCGTCAGCCTGGGCCGCCTCGTCGTCCAGAAACGCGTCTCCCGCGTGGTCGACCTGGCCGCCACCCTCCACGACCGGCACCCCGGCCTGAGCGTGCACATCATCGGCCGCGGTCCCGAGGGCGAACACCTCGCCGACCAGGTCGGGCGCGACGGCCTCCACGACCGCGTCCACCTGCACGGATTCCTTCCCGAGACCGACAAGAACGCGGTCCTGGCCGCCTGCGACCTGCACGTCACCGCCTCCCGGTTCGAGGGCTGGGGCCTGACCGTCATCGAGGCGGCCCGGCTCGGCGTCCCCACCGTGGCCTACGATGTGGACGGACTTCGCGATTCGGTCCGCGACGGTGAGACCGGTTGGCTGGTGCGCGAGGGCGAGGAGATGGCCGACGTGGTCTCCCGGGCGCTCAAGGAGCTCTCCGACCCCCACCGCGCCGAGGAGGTCCGCCGGGCCTGCCGGGCGTGGGCCGCCCGTTTCACCTGGGCGGCCAGCGGCGCACGGATGACCCGTCTCGTCGCCGCCGAACTCGGCCTGGCCGTGGCGGAGGACGGGATCGACACCGCGACGGGGGAGAAGGCGGGGAATTGACTTCGGCGGAATCCACCGCCAGGCGCGAACCGGAGGATTCCAGAGCACCGTCCGCCCCTGGCGGACCGCTGGACCACACGCTGCTCTCGCGGCTCAAGGTCCTCACGGTGTGTCTGCTCTTGGGCGCGCTGGCGGCCAGCATCGACCCCGGCAGGATCGTCAGCGACACCAAACTCGACCTGACGGCCAACCCCGGGGGGTTCCTGGAGCGCGCCCTGCACCTGTGGGACGCCTCCTACTTCGGGCAGATCCAGAACCAGGCCTACGGGTACCTCTTCCCCAACGGCCCCTTCCACCTGCTCTTCGACACCCTGGGCACACCCGACTGGATCACCCAGCGGCTGTGGATGGCGGTCCTGCTCGTCGCCGCCTTCCTGGGCGTGTACAGGGTCGCCGGGGCGCTCGGCCTGGGCACGGTCAACACGCGCATCCTCGCCGGGGTCGCCTACGCCCTGGCCCCCCGCGTGCTCACCCTGCTCTCCTACAACTCGGCCGAGCTCCAGCCCATGCTGCTCATGCCGTGGATCCTGCTGCCGCTGGTGCTCGGCGCCCAGGGCAGGCTCTCCCCGGCCCGCGGGGCCCTGCTGTCCGGGCTCGCCTTCCTGATGTGCGGCGGCACCAACGCCGCCTCGGAGCTGGCCGTCCTCGTGGTCCCGGGCCTCTACCTGCTCACCCGGGCCAACGGCCCCCGCAAGTGGCGGCTCATGGCCTGGTGGACGGGTGCGCTCGCGCTCGCCTCGTTCTGGTACGTCGTACCGCTCGTGCTCATGTCGCGGTATGTGTTCTCGTTCATGCCCTACACCGAGGACGCGGCCGTCACCACGGGTGTGACGTCCCTGCTCAACGCGGTGCGCGGCACCTCCAACTGGATGGGTTTCCTGCCCGACCAGGGCAACACCGCGCTGCCCTCGGGTGCGGCGCTGTCCACCACCCCGTGGCTCATCGCCCTCACCGCCCTGGTCGCCGGGCTCGGCCTGGCCGGGCTGATCAACCGGCGCACCCCCGAGCGCCTCTTCCTCATCGCCTGCGTCCTCACCGGTACGGCGATCATCGTCGCGGGCTTCACCGGGGACCTCACCGGCCCCCTCGCCCCCCTCATGCGCGACCTGCTCGACGGTGCCCTCGCGCCCTTCCGCAACGTGCACAAGTTCGACGCCCTGATCCGCCTGCCGCTCGTCCTCGGCCTGGCCCACCTGCCCGTGGTCGTGGCCCGGGACCGGGCCGAGCGCCGGGGCGCGGTCGCCGCACCCCGCGTGTACCGGGCCGTGGCGGGCGGGAGTTGCGCCCTCCTCCTGGCCACCCTCCTGCCGATCGGCACCGTCGGCATCGCCCCCCGCGGCGGTTACGAGGAGCTTCCCGAACACTGGCGCGAGGCGGCCGCGTGGCTGGGCGAACGCTCCGACGAGCGCGGGATGACCATGGCCCTGCCGGGTTCGGCGCGAGGCGAGTACGAGTGGGGCCGCCCCCTGGACGAACCCATGCAGCCGCTGCTCACCGGGGCCTGGACCAACCACCAGATCATCCCGTGGGGCTCGGCGGGCGTCTCCCGGCTCACCCACGAGATCGACCAGCGCGTCTCCTCGGGACGGGGCTCGGCCGGGCTCGCCCACACCCTGGCCCGGATGGGCGTCACCCACCTCGTCGTCCGCAACGACCTCCAGCGCACCGGCAACAACGGCGGCTGGCCCGCCCGCGTCCACCAGGCGCTGGGCGACTCACCGGGGATCAGCCAGGTCGCCGAGTTCGGCCCCGTCATCGGCTCCCTCGACCACCAGCCCGCCGCGCGCTGGTTCGACCAGCCCTACCCGGCGCTGACCGTCTACGAGGTCGCCGGGGCCGCGCCCACCGTCGGCACCGTCCCCGCCGACGCGACCGTCCGTGTCACCGGCGGCCCCGAGTCCCTCCTCCACCTGGCCGAACAGGGACTGATCGACGACGACCGCCCCGTCCTGCTCGGCGACGATCCGGGCGCGGACGCGATCGCCCCCCAGGACACGGTGGTCACCGACTCCGCGCGCCGCCGCGAGGTCGTCTACCCGGACGTGCGCCGCAACGTCTCGGCCACCCTGACCGAGGACCAGGAACTCGAACGCGACGTCCCCGCACCCGACATCCTCGACCCGGCGTGGGAACCCTACGTCGCCCACGCCGAGGACCTGGGCGTCGCCTCGGTCACCGCGTCCTCCTCCGAGAGCGGCGCCGGTGCGCGCGGCTCCGACCGCGACCCCGGCCACGCACCGCACGCCGCACTCGACGACGACCTCACCACCGCCTGGCGCTCCAGCGCCTTCACCGGAGCGCTCGGCCAGTGGCTGGAGGTGGAGTTCACCGAGCCCCGCGACGTCGACGGCCTCACCATCGCCTTCGACCAGCTGCCCGGTGAGCCGCCGCCCTCCCGGGTCACCGTCGTCACCGACAACGGCGAGACGGAGGTGCCGGTCGCCGAGACCGACGAACCGCAGGAGCTCATGGCCCCGCCCGGAGCGACCGCGACCCTGCGCGTGAGGGTCGACGAGCTGGCCTGGGAACCGGAGTACCGCTTCGGCACCCGCGTGGGCATCACCTCCCTGTCCCTGCCGGGGCTGGAGGCCGCCCGCACCCTGCGCGTTCCCGGACCGTCCGACGCCGGCACCCTGCTGTTCACCGGCTCCACCGGCACCGCGCCCGGGTGCATGGAGGGCTCCCACGTGTGGGTGTGCAACTCCCGTCTGGAGGTCCAGGGCGAGGACGCCAGCCGCCTGGACCGCACCTTCGGGCTCTCCGCCGCGTCGGCGGCGGGCGCGCACCGGGTGTCCGGCGAGGTGGTGCTCACCGACCCCCGCGAGGCGGAGAACGCCGCCAACCGGGTGAGCCCGTACCCGCACGTGACCGCCTCCTCCACCGCTGTGGAGCACCCCGCCGCGATGGGCCGGGGCACACTCGACGACGACGAGTCCACCGTCTGGTACCCCGACCCGGAGGAGAAGCGGCCCTGGCTCGACATCGAGCTCGGCGAACCGACCGAACTGGACCACCTGGAGGTCTCCTTCCCCCGGGCCGACAGCGTGCTCCGGCCGATCAGGGTCACCGTCGAGGGCGGCGACACCGTCCGCGAGGGCTGGCTCGACGGCAGCGGCCGCGTGGACTTCGCTGCGCTGACGGCCGAGTCCGTGCGCGTCACCTTCGAGCGCCCCGAGGGCCAGGACCTGGAGATCGGCACCATCACCCTGCCCGGGGTCGACCCGGTGGAGCCCCTCCCCGAGGGGGACGCGGCGACCGCCTGCGGTCTGGGCCCCACACTGCGGGTCAACGGCCAGCGGGTGGAGACCCGGATCTTCGCGGGTACGCTCGCCGACCAGCTCACCGGCCGCCCGCTGCGCTACGAGAGCTGCACCGACCTCGACCTGACCGAGGGCGAGAACCGGATCATCGTCGACCCCGGCAACCGGTACGACGTCCGCTCCGCCCTCGTCGAGACCGACACCTCCCTGGCCGACCGCGCGCCCGTGGAGACCGCCGAGGTCGAGCGGGTCCGCACCTGGGGGCCGGGCGAGCGCCGCTTCGACGTCGCCGTCGACGAGGAGAGCCTGCTCGTCGTCAACGAGAACTTCAACGAGGGCTGGGAGGCGACCCTGTCCGGTGCGGAGGGTGTGCTGGAGCCGGTCCGGCTGGAGGGCTGGAAACAGGCCTGGGTGCTCCCCGCCGGGAGCCAGGGCACCGTCACGCTCACCTACACGCCCGACACGGCCTACCGGACCGCGCTCGCGGTGGGCGCCGGGCTGGCCGGTCTCCTGGTGGTCCTGGCACTGTGGCCGCGTCGGCTCGTCCCCGCCGCGCTCGCGCCGGCGGTCGCCCGCGCGGCCGGGGCGACGGGACGCGCCGGCCGGGCCCTGCCCGCCGCGGGACCCGGATGGCTGAGCCGGTGGACGGTCCTGCCCCTGGGCCTGGCCTACGGAGTGTGGGTGGCGGGCGCGGTCGGCGCCGCCGTCGTCGCCGTGATCCTGCTGTGCGTCTGGTGGCTCGGCCGCCAGGCGCCCAGGGGGCTGCGGCACGCCCGACCGGGCAGACCCTCCCTGGGCGGGCGGACACTGCCCCACCTGGCCGGGCCGTGGACGGTCACGGTCGCACTGGCGCTGGCGGGCCTGGCCATGGCCGTCGGCACCCACCTCGCCCTGTACATGCCCTTCCACGACGTCACCGAGGTGTTCGGGGGAGCGCTGCGCGGTTGGGTGGCCCAGGCGCTGTGCCTGCCCGCCCTGACCCGGCTCGTCCTCGCCCTCGGCCAGCGCGGGGACGACACACCGCCCCCCGGTGGGGCCGCCCGGACCCGGATCCCCGAGCGGCTCCGCACCGTACCGTTCGACGGGCCCGACCGGGTCGGAGCGGCGTCGGCCGACGGGAACGGGAGCGGCGACGGGAACGGACACCGCAACGGTGACGGATCCGCGCCCGCACCCGACTCCGACGTCGAGGAGGCCCGCACGTGAGCGCACCGACCGAGGACATCGGCGTGGCCGGGGACGAGGGGACCGCCGCGGCCGTCCGGCCCGGCGACGACCCTCCGCCCCGCAGGGGCACCCTCCTGGTGGCCGCGGGGGCGTTCCTGCTGACCCTGGCCGCCCTGCTGCCCCTCTACGTCCACGACCGGGTGGCGCTCCTGCCCGCCTCGGCGGAGTTCGAGCTCAGGATGGTCGACGAGGACGCCGCCTACCTCGACGCGTCCACGTGGTCCCTGCGCGAGGGGGTCGAGCTCCGGCGGGTCGTCAGGGTGGACGCCACACCGCACGGCGGTGACTGGTCGGCGTGGGAGATGTCCGTGGACGTGTCCACCCCGGAGCGGATGATCGACCACTGGAGCCGCCGCGTCATCGTCGACCGGGCGACCGGCCGCGCCGTCAACTGCTGCGGTGAGCACGTCAACGGCGACCGGGCGGTCCGGCAGGCCGGGCTCGTGTTCCACTGGCCCGCGGGAGCCCCCGCCGAGGACGTCACCCACTACGACGCCGAGGTGCGCTCGGCGCCGCGCCTGGAGTTCGGGGGCGAGGGCCAGGTGGCCGGGGTGCGGGCCCGGCGCTACACCCAGACCGTCGAGTCCACCCAGGTCCCCGACTCGGCCAGGTCGGTGCCCGCGGCCCTGTTCACCCCCGGCGCGGAGGGGACGGTCACCGCCGCGCGGTGGGTGGAGATCACCCGCACCTACTGGGTGGAGCCCGTCAGCGGTCTGGTCGTCAACGCCCAGGAGGCCCGCTCCGAGAGCCTGCGCCCGCGCGGCGGAGGCGGTGAGGTCGGACTGCTCTCCGCCGAGCTGACCCTGTCCGAGGGGCAGGTGGCCGGCCTCGCCGAGCAGGCCCGCGTCCGCGCGTTCCTGCTCACCGCGCTCGACACCTGGGCGCCCTGGGGCCTCGGCCCGCTGGGTGCGCTGGCCGTCCTGACCGGCCTCGTCCGGGCGTGGCTGACCCGGGACACGGCGTCGCGCGACAGACGCGCCATGCGCGAGCACTCCGACTGGGTGGACGGACTCGGGGAGACCGGGCGCACCCCCTAGGATCAGACACATGTGCGGTCGCTATGCCCAGTCCCGGAACCTGCACCAGCTCCGGCTCGCCTTCGACCTCCCCGAGGAGACCATCCCGGAGGAGGCCGACCCCCGGGCGTGGCCCCCGCTGGACGACCTGCCGCCGGACTACAACATCTCCCCGGGCAGGCCCGTCCACGCCGTGCTCGGCCCGCCCCCGCGCGGGAGCCAGGAGACGGACGAGCCCGCCGGGCCGCGCCACCTGCGCACCCTGCGCTGGGGACTCGTCCCCTCCTGGGCCAAGGACCGCAACGTCGGCTACCGGATGATCAACGCGCGCAGCGAGACCGTCGCCGACAAGCCCGCCTTCCGCGCCGCCTTCCGGCGCCGCCGGTGCCTGCTGCCCGCCGACGCCTACTACGAGTGGCAGCTCATCGCGGCTGACGGCCGCGCCGAGCCGGGTACCTCGCCCGCGACCGACCCCCAGCACCGCAAACGCAAGGCGAAGTCGGCCAAGAAGCCGTTCTCCGTGCACTACGACGACGGAGCGCCGCTCGCCCTGGCCGGGATCTTCGAGCGCTGGCGCGACCCCGGGACGGACGAGAAGGACCCCGGCGCCTGGCTGTGGACCTGCGCGGTCATCACCACCGAGGCCGCGCCCGAACTCGCCCACATCCACGACCGCATGCCGGTCGTCGTCCCCTCCGACGACTGGGCGGCCTGGCTCGACCCCGAGTCCGGCGCGGCGGACCTGGCCCACGTCATGGCGGGAACCCCGGTCGACCGTTTCGCGATCGACGAGGTGTCCACCGACGTGAACAGCATCAAGAACAACGGGCCGGAGCTCCTCACCCCCGTTTCCCCCGCCGAGGGTGACGGGCCGGACACACTTTTCTGACCACGGGGCGGCTGGACACGGCCCGGGGGCCTCTGTGTATGGTGTGCGAGGCCACACGGCCACGCGCCCCGTTCCGGGCGCACGCACGTCGTCATCCCATCGTTGACGTGCGCACATGTGAATACGCAACGCGGGAGCTCGCGCCATGGCGGGCTGAGAGGGCGGCTCAACGGTGTCGCCGACCGCAGAACCTGTTCGGGTAATTCCGACGTAGGGAGGCATGCCATGACGGCTGCGGACAGCCGCGCCACGAGTCCCACCGCCGACGAGCGCCAGGTGACCACTGGTCCCATCATGGGATCACGGAAGGTCTACCGCGAGATCGACGACCCCGCCGGTTTCACGCTCCGCGTCCCGCAGCGCCGGGTGGAACTCAGCAACGGCAGCCACTTCGACCTGTACGACACGTCAGGTCCGTACACCGACTCCACCGCCGACATCGACGTCCACCGGGGCCTGCCCGGCACGCGGCAGGAGTGGATCGACGCCCGCCAACCCGTCGACGGCGCGGTCACCCAGCTGGCCCACGCCAAGGCCGGGACCATCACCCCCGAGATGCGCTTCGTGGCCACGCGCGAGGGCGTGGACCCCGAGTTCGTGCGCCAGGAGATCGCCATCGGCCGCGCGGTCATCCCCGTCAACCGCAGGCACCCGGAGTCCGAGCCGACCATCATCGGCAAGAACTTCCTGGTGAAGATCAACGCCAACATCGGCAACTCCGCGGTCACCTCGTCGGTGCCCGAGGAGGTCGAGAAGATGGTGTGGGCCACCCGCTGGGGCGCCGACACCGTGATGGACCTGTCCACCGGCAAGCGCATCCACGAGACCCGCGAGCGGATCCTGCGCAACTCGCCGGTCCCGATCGGCACCGTGCCCATCTACCAGGCGCTGGAGAAGGTCGACGGCGACCCCACCAGGCTGAGCTGGGAGATCTACCGCGAGACCGTCATCGAGCAGGCCGAGCAGGGCGTCGACTACATGACCGTCCACGCCGGCGTGCTGTTGCGCTACGTGCCGCTGGCGGCCAGGCGCGTCACCGGGATCGTCTCGCGCGGCGGTTCGATCATGGCCGCCTGGTGCCTGGCCCACCACAAGGAGAGCTTCCTCTACACCCACTACGAGGAACTCTGCGAGATCCTGCGGGCCTACGACATCACCTTCTCCCTGGGTGACGGCCTGCGGCCCGGCTCGATCGCCGACGCCAACGACGAGGCCCAGTTCGCCGAGCTGCGCACCCTGGGCGAGCTCACCCACATCGCCCGCGCGCACGACGTGCAGGTGATGATCGAGGGCCCGGGGCACGTGCCGATGCACAAGATCGCGGAGAACGTGCGCCTGGAGGAGGAGCTGTGCGGCGAGGCGCCGTTCTACACGCTCGGCCCCCTGGCCACCGACATCGCCCCCGGCTACGACCACATCACCTCCGCCATCGGCGCCGCCCAGATCGGCTGGCACGGCACGGCGATGCTCTGCTACGTCACCCCGAAGGAGCACCTGGGCCTGCCCAACCGGGACGACGTCAAGACCGGCGTGGTCACCTACAAGCTCGCCGCGCACGCCGCCGACCTGGCCAAGGGCCACCCCCGGGCGCAGGAGTGGGACGACGAGCTGTCCAGGGCGCGGTTCGAGTTCCGCTGGCAGGACCAGTTCCACCTGTCCCTGGACCCGGAGACGGCGCAGTCCTTCCACGACGAGACGCTGCCCGCCGAACCGGCCAAGACCGCGCACTTCTGCTCCATGTGCGGGCCGAAGTTCTGCTCCATGAAGATCTCCCAGGACGTGCGCAGGTACGCCGAGGAGAACGGCCTGGACACGGTCGAGGCGATCGAGAAGGGCATGGCGGACAAGTCGGAGGAGTTCGCGGCCTCGGGCAACCGGGTGTACCTGCCGCTGGCCGACTGATCGCGGCCAGCGGTGCCGTGGGAGGACGGCCCGCGGCACCGCTCCCGCCGCCGCGGCCGGTCCGTCCGGCCGCGGCGCGCCCCGCCCGGGGGCGCCGCTACGGTGTCCCCGGAGACCGGGACACACCCCGGTGGGACAGGGGAGGGGCCGCCTGATGGGTACCACCGCGACGACGGTGACGGAGGTGTCCCACACGCGCGGGGGCGGGAGCTGTCCGCGCGCAGTGAGCTGACACCGCTGTCGCGGTCCGGGGCCGCCCGGGCGCCTCCCGCCCTAGCGGTCGGCCCGCCCGGGGGCGGGCGCGCGCCCGCGTTCCACGGCGAGGCGGTGCCAGAGCACCAGCGCGGGCGGGACGACCAGTTCCACGGCGAGCAGCACGAGCATGAACGGGTCGGGGGTCCCGGCGACCGCGATCGACAGGAGCCGGGCGAGTCCGCCCAGGAACACGGCACCGCACACCGCGCGCAGGAGCGTGCCGCGCTCGGCCACCCGCGGGACCACGGTGAACAGCGCGACACCGACCGACAGCCACACCGCCGCGAAGAACCGGTAGTTGCTGTCGACGTTCACGGGCACGTCGGTCTCGCCCGGCAGTGCGGCGGGGCCGAGCGCGACGTCCATGACCCCGGTCGCGACCACGACGAGCGCGAGGAGGGCGATGACGGCCTGGAGGGGGCGGGGGGAACGCACGGGAGGACTCCCTTCGTGGAGGTGTACTCCGGACCCTAGGCCACGGCCTGACGGTTCCTCCGCCGCCCCCGTCCCCCGCGTTCCAGCGGGGGAGGCCCGGGTCAGCCCGGCTTGCGCGCGCTGGCCACCAGGTGCACGCCCACGTAGTCGTCGGACTCGGTGGCGCGCGTCTCCATCTCCACCAGGCGGCCCATCGACCGGGGGTCGCGGGCGAGCATCCCCTCCACCGTGGACGGCGACAGCACCGTGCGCGGCTTGATCCACTCCAGTTCGAGCCCGGCGTCGGCCAGGGTCTCGGTGAGCTGCTCGGAGGTGAAGCACCGGGTGATGGAGCCGTCCGGCCAGGGCACCAGCAGCACGTCGGCGCTGGGCGCGTGGCTGAGTTCGGGCCAGCAGTCCTGTTCCGCCAGCAGCGCCATGCCGAGCACCACGGAGTCGACGCACACGAGCGTCCGTCCCCCCGGGCGCAGGACCCGCGCGATCTCGGTCACCGACGACTCCGTGGCCAGGTGCCGCGACAGGACGCGGTTGTCGGCGATCACCCCGTCGAAGACCTCGGAGGCGAACGTGCGCAGCAGGGCGGAGTCGCCCACCACGTGCCGCAGCCGCCCGCGGGGGGCCGGGCGCGGCACCCCCGCGTGCCCGTTGACGAGGGTCAGGGGCCGGCGCACCGCCATGTCCTCGGACGGGAGCAGGGTCACCACGTCGTGCCCCGCGGCGACGGCGCGGTGGGTGCCCTGGAAGTCCGGGGTGGACAGGTCGAGCAGCCGGGCGGGCGCGGGCGGGAGCCAGCGCGCGAGCTGTGTCTCGGCGACGGCCCAGTAGAAGCGCCAGTAGTCCGACAGCCGGTCGGGTGCGGCGAACTGGGCGGCCGGGGACCGTGGGCGGTCCGATGCCGGGGTCGAGGACGGTCGCACGTGCACTCCTCTCCCATCCTTGTGTGGTCCTACCCGCACTCTCCCATGCCCTACCTCCGACGATGACGCCAAACGACAAAGTTCACCGCGAGGCGGCCCCCTTCTCCCCGCCGGGCCGGAATCAGCGCGCGGAGGGCGTTGTTGTCACCGACACCGCGCGGGACGCAGGGTCCCGAGCGCGGCAACGGATGTTGGGGAGGAATCTTCGGCTATGTCGACCGCCAGCGCGTGCCTGGAACGCGAGGAGGCCGTGTCCGCGCCACGCGGCGCCGGTGCGCGGGGCCCGGGTGCGGAGCCGTATCTTGGGGATATGGATGCTCCAGCCGGGACCAGCGCAGGGAGGCCGACGGGCTTGGAAGAGGGCCAGGAGACAGCACGTGAGCGGGAGGAGCGCTTCGAGAGGGACGTGCTTCCCTTCCTCGACCAGCTCTACTCCGCGGCGCTGCGGATGACCCGTAACCCCGCCGACGCGGAGGACCTCGTTCAGGAGACGTTCGCCAAGGCGTTCGGTTCGTTCCACCAGTTCAAGCAGGGGACGAACCTCAAGGCGTGGCTGTACCGCATCCTCACCAACACCTTCATCAACTCCTACCGCAAGAAGCAACGGGAACCGAAGCAGGCGGGGACCGAGGACGTCGAGGACTGGCAGCTGGCGCAGGCCGCCTCGCACACGGCCGCGGGACTCAAGTCGGCCGAGGCCGAGGCGCTCGAACACCTGCCCGACACCGACGTGAAGCGGGCGCTCCAGGAGTTGCCCGAGGACTTCCGGATCGCGGTGTACCTCGCCGACGTCGAGGGCTTCGCGTACAAGGAGGTCGCCGAGATCATGGGCACGCCGATCGGGACGGTCATGTCCCGGTTGCACCGGGGGCGCCGCCAACTCCGGTCCCTGTTGGAGGAGTACGCGGTGGACCGCGGTTTCCTGCCGACGGCGAGGACGGCGGCCTCCGCCGGTACCGTCGCGTCGGGGGCGTCCGCGGGCGGTCGGGGACAGGCGAACGGGTCGGATCGAGGAGATCGGCAATGAGCGGCGGCCACGGCAAGGACAGCGACACCCCCTGTAGCGAGGTGCTCGACAAGCTCTACACCTATATCGACGGTGAGCTGGAGGAGGGCAACTGCGAGCAGATCAGGCACCACCTGGACGACTGCGCGCCCTGCCTCGACGAGTACGGGCTCGAGGAGGCGGTGAAGAAGCTCGTCGCCAAGCACTGCGGGTGCGACCCGGTGCCCCTGGACCTGCGGGACAAGGTCCTCGGCCGGCTCGCCCGCGCACGTGAGGAATCCCTGGAGCGCGAGGCGAACGCGGACGGGGAGAACCTTGTGCGCGAGGTGAAAGAGGGCGAGGGAAACCTCGTGCGCGAGGCAAGTTCGGAGTAACCCGAGCCCGCCTTCGGGGCGGCGTCAGCGACCGCGACGCGCGGTGGCGGTGACTGGATTTCCGGTCACCGCTTCTTTTTTATGTCTTATGCTCTGCTGTCTTGAATTGTCATACGATGTCGTGTCATGAGTGTTCTGTAGTTGTTTGTGAGTATGTCGGGCTGGATTCCCCGTGTCTGCGGGGGTTTTGGACACGTGTCCACCCGGGTGCGGCGGGGGAGGGGTGTCGACACGCCCGGAGCGCTCGCCCTCTTTCGCGTCGTGACCGACTCGGAATGATTTTTCCCGCCGATCGAGATCCGTCGATCAACTGGTTACTACGAGTAGTCAACGCAGGTGGAGGTGGACGGGTGCGCGGGGTGGGATGGGCTCGCCCATGGACTTTTCGGCGTCGCTGGCCAGTGTTGTTCGGTGACTCAGAGTTATCAGTCGAGGTTACGATTTGAATTAGTAATTCCATACTTCGGAATTACTGGTGAGTTGGGTTCTCCGCCCGGGTTGCGGTTCGGGTTGTGGGTAATCAGGGACCCGTGTCGGCCCGTTAAACTGGACGCCATATCCAACGAATGGGGTAATTTACGCCGCGCCTCCAGGGGAATGGGGGGTGCGCGGCGTCGGGGGGAGAGGGGACAACCGTGTTCATCAGCATGCTCCACGTGGCGATGATGGTTCTTTGGACGGTATCCGCCTTCGCCGGATGGTCCTGGTGGTAGAACGGAACCGGTGAAATCATGACAGTCCGGTCGTCGTCGGCAGGGGGTGAACGGGGGTGCGGGCTCTTCCTGGGGGCGCGCGTGTCTACGTCGGAATCATCGTTGTCAGTGCTGTCACCATCGTGCTGGTCGGGCCGTATTCGGGCATCAACCTGAAGACCCTGGTCCTCGTGGCCGTCCTTTTCGTGGTCGCCGAGTCCATCAGCACCATCGTCGTCTCGAACGGCAAGATGGGGATGTCGCCGAGCTCGGCGGTGTCACTGGCCGCGGTCGTTCTGGTGGGACCGGTCGGGGCGGCGGTCGTCGGTTTCGCCTCCTGCCTGACCATTCGCAAGCAGATCCTCGTCAAACGCGCGTTCAACGGCGCGCAGTTCGCCCTGGCCGCCTACGCGGCCGGGCATGTCTACCTCCTGTGCGGAGGCACGGTCGGTGAACCCGTCCGCCAGGACTTTCCCATGATCCTGCTGCCGTACCTGGCGGCCGTGATCACCCACACCGTGGTCAACTCCGCGCTCGTCGGCGTCCTGATGTGGACGCTCGGCGCGGTCCGGCCCCGGCGCAGGAGCCCGATCCACTGGCGTCCGCTGGTGGCGGTCGAGCTGTCCTCGATCGGCTACCAGATGCTCGGGCTGGCCATCGCCGCGGTGTGGGGCGGGGTCGGCGTCATCGCGCCCCTGCTGGTCCTGCTGCCCCTGTTCATCGCGCGCTGGACCTTCGCCCAGCAGGCCGACGAGGCACGGGCCCACGAGGCCACGCTGGCCACGCTGTGCCAGGCGGTCGAGACCAAGGACTACTACACGCGCGGCCACTGTATGCGCGTCGCCGAGGGCTCCGCCATGATCGCGCGCGAACTGGGTATGCCCGCCGAACGGGTGCAGAAGATCCGCTACGCGGGGATGCTGCACGACATCGGCAAACTCGGGGTGCCCACCAAGGTGTTGCAGAAGACCGGGAAACTCACCGACGACGAGTACGCGGCGATCAAGCTGCACCCGACGCGCGGCTACGAGATCGTGCGCGAGATCAGTTTCCTCGACGAGGCCCTCGCCGGGATCCGCCACCACCACGAGCGGCTGGACGGGCGCGGCTACCCGATGGGCCTGGTGGGCATGGAGATCCCCGAGTCCGCCCGCATCATCAGCGTGGCCGACGTGTTCGACTGCCTGACCTCCACGCGCTCCTACCGCAAGGCGTGGTCCGTGGAGGACGCCATCGTCGAACTGCGGGACTGTGTCGGGACGCAGTTCGACGGACGGATGGTCGAGGCGCTCGTCCGGGCGGTCGAGCGCGAGGGCTGGAAGACCCCGGACATCGCCGAGCCGCCCGGGGGCTGCTACGAGGCCGCCGAGAAGGCGGTCGGGCGGGCCGGCGCACCGGCCGCCGAGGGCTCGGCGCACGCTCCCGCCGAGGCCGTTCCGGGCGGGCGTGACCGATGATGACCCAGAGGCAGTCCGACGATGCCCCGTCCACCCGCCCGCCGCTCACCGGCCCCGAGGGCGGTGTGCTCGGGTTCCAGAGATCCCGGGGACCGATCTGGCGCACCACGCGTCCCGTCCGCGCCGTGCTCGTCGCGGCGGCGGGGGCGGGCACGCTGGCCGCGGTCGTGTGGACCGCCGCGCACGGGGCCGTCGAGCCCTACGTGGCGCTCACCTTCTGCCTCGTCATCGCCCTCGGCGAGCTCGCGCGGATCACCCTGCCCGGACACCGGGAGGTCGCGCCGATCGCCTCGGCCGGGGCGATCAGCTACGCGTTCCTGGTCAGCCTCGGCGACGTGCCCGTGCAGCACTCCGCCGCACAGGTGGTCGCCGTGGTCGGGCTGGGGTTGGCGTTGGGCGAGCTGCCGCACGTCGCGGTCGGCCGGAGCCCGCGCGTGGAGGACCTGGCCCGGCGGGTCCTGGCCGTGATGCTCGTCGCGGTCGCCTTCCGACCGCTGGTCACGCAGCTGTCGCTGACCGAACCCTCGGTACGGGTCACGCTGGTCATGGCCTCACTGGTGCTGCTCGCCTGGCTGATGGACGCCGCGATGGCCGGTGTGCTGCGCGCCGAGCGGCTGCGTACCAACCTGCTGGTCGCGGTGCGCGACGAGGTGCGCGCGCAGTTCGCGACGGGTGCGGCGATCGGGGCCAGCGGCGTGCTGATCGCGCTGGCCTGCACGGTCACCGGTCTGGTGGGGCTGGTGGTGTTCAGCGCCCCGCTCCTGGTCTCCCAGGTCGCCTTCCGGCGGCACGCGGAGGTGCGGCGCACCTACCTGGAGACGGTGCGGGCTCTCTCACGGGTCACCGAGGTCGGCGGGTACGTGGAGAACGGGCACTCGCGCAGGGTCAGCCACCTCTCCCACGGCATCGCCTGCGAACTGGGCTTCTCCGAGGACCAGCTGCTGGAACTGGAGTACGCCGCCCTCATGCACGACATCGGGCAGCTGTCCCTGCGGGAGCCCATCGCGGGCGGTGCGACCGTGCTCGCCTCGCCCAGGGAGCAGCGGAGGATCGCCGAGCTGGGGTCGGCCATCATCCGGGAGACCGGGGTCCTGGACAGCGTCGCCGAGGTGGTCCGCCGACAGTGCGAACCGCTGGCCGGGGACGGGGACGAGGGGGTGCCGCCGCTCGCCAGCCGGATCATCAAGGTGGCCAACGCCTTCGACGACCTCGTCGGGGAGAACGGCGACGACGAGCGCCGGGCCGCCGTCCTGGAACGGCTCCGGATGGACACCGACAGCGAGTACGACCCGAGGGTGGTCGACGCCCTGGCCACCGTGCTCGCCCGCGCGTGAGGGCGCCGCCGGGGTGCCGCACGACGGGGCGGGCCGCGAGCGGGGAACGGGTGGCAGGCCCAGCCGAGGATGAGGCGTCCCCGGCCGTCGGGGCGCCCGGACACGGTCCGGAGCGCGGCGGAGGACCGGGGAAACACCGTCGGGCGCGGACGGCTCAGTCCGTCGGGGGGCGCAGGCGGGTGACGAACTTGTACCGGTCGCCGCGGTAGAGCGAACGCACCCACTCGACGGGGTGGCCGTCGGCGTCGAAGCTGTGCTGGCAGTGCAGCACCAGGGGCAGGCCGACGTCCACGCCCAGCAGCCGCGCCTCGTTGGGAGTGGCCAGCACCGTCTCGATCGACGCCTCCGCCTCCGCCAGCGACACGTCGTAGGCGCTCGCGAGAGCCTCGTAGAGCGACGCGTAGCGGTCGAGCTGCCTCCGCAGCCCGGGGAAGCGCCGCGCGGCCAGATGCGCCGTCTCCACGGCCATCGGCTCACCGTTGGCCAGCCGCAGCCGCTCGATCCGCAGCACGCGTCCGCCCGACCGGATCGCCAGGAGCTCGGCGAGCTGGTCGTCGGCGTTGATGTAGCTGACGTCGAGGATGCGCGTGGCCGGGTGCAGCCCGTGCGACCGCATCTCCTGCGTGTAGCTGGTCAGCTGGAGGATCTGCGCGACCTTCGGCTTGGCCACGAACGTGCCCTTGCCCTGGATGCGCAGCAGGCGGCCCTCGACCACCATCTCCGTCAGCGCCTGGCGCACCGTCGTGCGCGACGTCTCGAACTGGGTGGCCAGAGCGCGCTCGGGGGGCACCGGGTTGCCCGCGGGCATCGCCTCGATGAGCTCCAGGAGCTGCTTCTTCACCTGGTAGTACTTCGGCACCCTGGGGTTGCCGTCCAGTGTGCGCTGGCCTGTCATCGGTGTCCTCCCACGCGTCCCGACTCCGTCCACACACCCCTCCGGTGTGGTCGGCGCGGCGGGCCGTGCGGCCGCCGACTGGTGTGGACCACTGGTCGAGTGCGTATCTCTTGAGTATGCACGCCTTCATGGGATGATTTGTGAGTGCCTCACCTCAGTGATCTCATCCGACGCCACACCTCACTCAAGCAGGCGGACCTGGAGTGGATCCACTCCCTGGTCTCCGACTGGCAGCTGCTCGCGGACCTGTCGTTCGCCGACCTCGTCCTGTGGGTGCGGCTGCGCGGTGACGACGGCTGGGTGGCCGTCGCCCAGATGCGGCCGACGACGGGGCCGACGGCCTTCCAGGACGACCTGGTGGAGACCGTCCTGCTGGACGACATGACCGACGTCACGTCCAGGTCGGCGCCCCGGGTGATCGGGCGCCGCGCCCTCGTCGACCGCGCCTGGGCCGAGGGGCGGATCTGCCGGGACGGCGACCCCGACTGGTCGGGCGGCGTCCCCGTGCGGGAGGAGACCATTCCCGTGCGCCGCGAGGGCCGGCTCATCGGGGTGATCCAGCGCAGCACGAACCTCAGCTCCGCGCGCACCCCGAGCCGCCTGGAGCTCACCTACCTCCAGAGCGCCGGGGACCTGGCCCAGATGATCGCCGAGGGCGCGTTCCCGTTCAGCGACCAGGAACCGCTCATGGTGCGCTCCCCCCGGGTCGGCGACGGACTGCTGCGCCTGGACCAGAACGGCGAGGTGGTCTACGCGAGCCCCAACGCGCTGTCGGCCTACCGGCGCCTGGGACTGGCCGCCGACCTCGTCGGGGCCCGGCTGGACCGCACCACGCTGGAGTTGGCCGCGCAGGGGGAGGCCCGGGACGAGGCGCTCAACTACACCGCCAGCGGCCGCGCGCCGCAGGAGGCCGAGGTGGAGGCGCGGGGGGTCACCGTCCAGCTGCGCGCGATACCGCTGGTCATCGACGGAGTGCGGATCGGCGCGCTGGTCATGGTCCGCGACGTCACCGAACTGCGGCGGCGCGAGCGCGAGCTGCTGACCAAGGACGCGACCATCCGGGAGATCCACCACCGGGTGAAGAACAACCTCCAGACGGTCGCGGCGCTGCTGCGGCTGCAGTCGCGGCGGCTGGACGTGCCGGAGGCGCGCGCGGCGCTGGACGAGGCGGTCGGCCGGGTGGGGTCGATCGCGATCGTGCACGAGATGCTGTCGCACACGCCCGACGAGGTGGTCGACTTCGACGACATCGCCGACCGCGTCATGCAGATGGCCGCCGAGGTCTCCTCGACCGGCAGCACGGTGGTGCCGCGCCGGGAGGGCGGATTCGGGCTGCTGTCGGCGCTGGTGGCCACACCCCTGTCCATGGTTCTGGCGGAACTGGTGCAGAACGCGGTGGAGCACGGTCTGGGGCAGGGCCCCGGAAAGATCGAGGTCCGGGTCCGCCGCTTCGACGCCGTGCCGGGCCACCCGAGGGCGAGCAGCCTGGAGCTGGCGGTGTTCGACGACGGCGGGGGACTGCCGGAGGACTTCGACCTGGAGGGGACGACGAGCCTGGGGCTCCAGATCGTGCGCACGCTCATCGTGGGCGAGCTGGGCGGAACCCTGGCGATCAAGCCGAGGGAGGACGGGGGGACCGAGGTGGCGATCAGCCTTCCCCTGGAGCACGACGCGGGGGAGGTGCCCTGAGGGCGGGCCCGGCGTTCTTCACGCCACCTGTGCCTCAGGGGGGTTGCCGTTCGGGCACCGGCAGGGTTCTGCGGGGCGAGGCCAGCCGCGTAGCGAGGAACGAGCGGTAGGCGCCGCCGAGGGCGAGGAATCCCTGCCTTCGGGGTGCCCGGACACGGGCCGAAGCGGAGCGGAGGGCCGGGAGGTCTCGCGGTTCCGTTTCTTGGGTCGGTTGCCCGAGGGGGTTGCCGTTCGGGCACCGGCAGGGTTCTGCAGGGCGAGGCCAGCCGCGTAGCGAGGAACGAGCGGTAGGCGCCGCCGAGGGCGAGGAATCCCTGCCTTCGGGGTGCCCGGACACGGGCCGAAGCGGAGCGGAGGCCCCAGAGGACACCGCCTAGGCACGCACCATCGGTCGGCGCGTGGTGCCGCGCTTGCGCAGCAGGCGCCGCTCGTCCTCGCTCATGCCGCCCCAGACGCCGCCGTCCTGGCCGCTCTCCAGCGCCCACTTCAGACACGCCGAGCTGACCGGGCAGCGCTGACAGACCTCCTTGGCCTCCTCGATCTGGATCAGTGCGGGGCCGAAGTTGCCGATGGGAAAGAAGAGCTCGGGGTCTTCGTCACGGCAGGCTGCGTCATGGCGCCAGTCCATGCGGTCCACTCCTCACGGTGAGGCGATCGGGGGTTGTGAACATTTTCACGATCGGTCGGTGCGCAGGGCGCCCGGTGGATGGTTCCCACCGGAGGGTGTCAGGGCCGAAGCGGTCAGGTTTCACCCCACGGCCATGTGGGAAGCGCCCCAATTAACTCGCCCGTAACTCATGGCGATAACTTGAGCGTGACAGGCCCGCAGGGTCGGTGCAAGAGCTCTCGGGGTCAAAGGTCCCGATCGGCGTGTCGGGTGCGTCACAGTGCCCGTGAATGGTGTCTTTCGAGCCAATTAACAGATGATTCGTAATGCCTTCGGTACCGAGTGGAAGTTGACCTGTTCGCGGTCTCCCAGGTATTCACCATCGATTTGGAAGGCCCTGGGGTGGGACGACGAGATCTCCAGTGAGTCCAGGTCGTGCCAGGTGAGGTACCCGTCGCCGATCGCCGGTAGACCCTTGGGAAAGAACATCTGCGAAAGTACCCAGCCGGTGAGGGCGTGCGAGGAGTTGGTCAGCGCGAATGCGTCCAGACCCAGCTCGAAACGGGACGCGGGCGTGGGCTGGAGCGGTAGCGAGCCAGCGTAGGTCCACGGCGTGGTGTTGGTGACGAGGGCGAAATAGGCCCCGTCCCGGGGCGGTCCGCCCGCGGACACGCGCAGTGAGGGATCGCGGATATCTCCGCGGAAGAACAGCTTTACCGCCACTTCCGCGTACAGGGCCGGTGTGGCCCTGCGGCCGTGGGCGCGCTCGTGCTCGACCTGTTGGACGACGTCGGCGTCCCACCCGAACCCGGCGCAGAACGTGAAGTAGCGGTCGTCCTGGTCGCTCGTGATCCGCCCGAGGTTGATCTCGCGTTCGCGGCCCGCGCGGATCGCCTCCAGCACCGCGCTGGTCGCCTCGACCGGGTCCCCGGACACGCCCAGGGAGCGGATGAACACGTTGGCGCTGCCGCCGGGGATCACGGCGTAACGGGGGCGGCGCAGTCCGTCTGGGGTCGCCAGGAGCCCGTTGACCACCTCGTTGACGGTGCCGTCACCGCCCAGGCTCAGGACCAGCTCGAAACCGTCCGCGGCGGCCTTGCGGGCCAGCTCGCTGGCGTGGTCGCGGTAGGCGGTCTCGACGACGGTGACGTCCAGCTCGGCAGCCAGGGCGCCCACGATCACCTCTCGGGTGCGAGTGGTCGTCGTGGTCGCCTGGGGGTTCACGATGAAAAGGGCGCGCACGGCCCCAAGTGTAGGCGGTGCTCCGCGGGGGTTCCGGTGTCCCCGGGGCCCGTGGCGGCCCGGGATCCCCGCCTTGGGCGGGGGAACGGGCGTGAGCTGGGAGGGGAGCCGGATGGGGGCCTCCCGCGCGCGCGTATAGGCTCGTCGCGTGTCTACGCGTCCCGTCACCCTGCTCGTCGCCGCCGCGCTGGAGGCCCTGATCGGGCTCGCCGCGGCCGTCGGCGGCCTCTACAGCCTCGTCACCGCGGCCACCGGTCAGGCGGCGTCGGTCACCTCGGCGATCCCGCTGGCCTTCCTGGGCGTGGGATCCGGTGCCCTGCTGGTGTTCGTCGCGCGCGGCCTGCTGCTGCTGCGTGAGTGGGCCCGCACGCCCGTGGTGGTCACGCAGCTGTTCCTCGCGGTGGTGGCGTACTACATGTTCACCAGCGGACAGCTGCTCATGGGCGGCGTCCTGCTGGCGGTGGCCCTGTGCACCGCCGCGGCGGTCCTGGCGCCACCGACGACCGCGGCGCTCTTCCCCCGGGACGAGGGGGAGTAGCTCCGCGGCCGCGGGTGGACCGGCCGGTCAGTCGTCCGTGGTCAGGGCCTGGCGCAGCTGGGCCAGGGTCCGCGCCAGCAGACGTGACACGTGCATCTGCGAGATCCCCAGCTCCTGGGCGATCTGCGACTGGGTCATGTTGCCGAAGAAGCGCAGCAGCAGGATGCGCTTCTCCCGCGGGGGCAGTTGTTCGAGCAGTGGTTTGAGCGACTCGCGGTACTCCACGCCCTCCAGGGACTCGTCGACGATCCCCAGGGAGTCGGCCACCGCAGGGGCGTCCTCGTCCCCGCTGTCGGGCGCGTCCAGGGAGACCGTCGAGTAGGCGTTGGCGGACTCCAGGCCCTCCAGCACCTCCTCCTCGGTCATCTGGAGGTGCGCCGCGAGTTCGGCGACGGTCGGCGAGCGCCCCTCCCGCTGCGACAGGTCGCTCACCGCCTTCGTGAGTGAGAGCTTGAGCTCCTGGAGGCGCCGGGGAACCCGCACCGCCCAGCCCTTGTCGCGGAAGTGGCGCTTGATCTCGCCGACGATCGTCGGGGTGGCGTAGGTGGAGAACTCCACCCCGCGCTCCAGGTCGAACCGGTCGATCGACTTGATCAGCCCGATCGTGGCCACCTGGGTCAGGTCGTCGAGCCACTCGCCCCGGTTGCGGAACCTGCGTGCCAGGTACTCGACCAGGGGCAGGTGGAGCTCCACGAGCTCGTCGCGGATGCGCCGCCGCTCCTCGGAGTCCGCGTCGAGTTCGTTCAGGCGCTCGAACAACTCTCTCGCGCGGGCCCGGTCGGGCACCGCGTGCTCGGTCTTCGCTGTCAGAGCGGGCCCCCTTTCGCTCACGCGGACTCCAGCGTGCCGCGACGCTTGTACAGGACGATGTGCACCCGGTCGTCCGCTCCGACGCCCGCGTCGACCTCGCCCGCCAGGGCGGACAGGACGGTCCAGGCGAAGGTGTCACGCTCGGGGAGGCGGCCGTCGGCGGTCAGCACCGAGACGCAGATCCGCATCCCCTCGGGGGTGAGTTCGAACTCCGTGGTCAGTTCTGTGCCGGGCAGAGCCTGGGTCAACAGCATCGCGCAGGCCTCGTCGACCCCGATCCGCAGATCCTCGATCTCGTCGAGGGTGAAGTCGAGGCGCGCGGCCAGACCCGCCGTCGCCGTCCGCAAGACGGACAGATAGGCGCTGTCCGCGGGCATGTTGACGGTGACGGCGTCCCGGACGCCGATGGCGTCGGCCGTGGGCACAGCGGTTTCTTCGGTCACGTCCCTCCTTCGGGGGGCGAGGTTGCCGCTTGAATGCAATGTATCTCGTTTCACCCTGCCACCGCCGCAGGGAAGTGAGATCGTGTCCGCCCGATCCGGTACGAACGTGAGACGAACAGCCCTTCTCAGGAGTTTCGGGAACCCAGTTCGCGCAGCGCGTCGCCGTCCAGTCGGCGGACCGTCCACCCGTCCATCGGCTTGGAACCGAGCGCGGCGTAGAAGTCGATCGCGGGCGTGTTCCAGTCCAGGACCGACCACTCCAGCCGCGTGTAGTCGCGCTCCACGCAGATCCGCGCGAGGTTCCTGAGCAGGGCGAGGCCGTGGCCGTGGCCGCGCAGGTGCGGGCGGACGTAGAGGTCTTCCAGGTAGATGCCGTGCCTGCCGGTCCAGGTGGAGAAGTTGAGGAACCACAGGGCCATGCCCGCGGGCTCCGTCTCCCCGTCCTCCCCGACGTGCTCGGCGACGTGGCCGTACACGGCGGCGTCCGGCCCGAAGAGGGCGGTGCGGATGTCCTCCTCCGTGGCGGTGGCCGACTCCGGCTCCTTCTCGTACTCGGCGAGCTCCCTGATCATCCGGTGGATGAGGGGAACGTCGTCGGGGCGGGCTGGCCGGATCATCGGATCACCTCGGTCGGGGGAGGAAACGAACCCCTCCAGCCTATGCGCGGGACGGGGGTCCACCGGGGCGGAGGCCGGCAGCGGCCGGCCGGGGCGGGGTCAGGTGGGGCGGTGCGCCACCATCCTCTCCACCAGGCCGAGCATGAGGCGGTCGTGGTGGCCGACCTCGAAACCGACCTCCAGCGCGACCTCCCGTGGCAGCCGACGCGGGTGTTCGCGGCGCCGTTCCACCAGTCTGGCGGGGAAGCGGGTGTACTCGATGTGGTCGACGAGGAGGAGGCGGCCGCCCGGAACCAGGACCCGGTACATCTCCTCCATCGCGCGGCGCTGGTCGGGGACGGCGCACAACGACAGCGTGGACACGACGGTGTCGAAGGAGCGGTCGGGGAACCCCGTCCGCTGGGCGTCGCCCTCGACGAACCGGACCGGGCGGCCCAGGCCGTCCGCCCGCTCCCGGGCCCTCCCCAGCATCTCCGGACTCAGGTCCAGTCCCGTCAGCTCGACCTGCGGCGGGTAGTACCGCAGGTTGCGGCCGGTCCCGACGGCGACCTCCAGTGTGCGCCCGCGTGCGCCCGCGCACAGGATCTCGCGGGTGCGGCGCAGGGCGGGGCCCTCCAGGGCCTCGCCGAGGTCGTACCGGGCGGCTCTGCGGTTCCAGAGCTCGCGTGCGCGCTCGGTGCGCGGGTCCATGTCCTCCCCCGAAGGCCGTACCGGTGCCCCTGCGTCACGACTCTGCTGTGGCGGCGGCGCCGGGTCAAGCGCGGTGGCGGGTGTTTCCCCGTCCGTTCCCGAGCGCACCTCAGACGACTCCGTGTCCGGACCCTCGGAGGTCCGGTGCTGTGTGCGGATACATGGTCGCCTTCCTCAGCGGATCGTGTTCTCCCATGGCTCACTACCCGCCCTGGGGCGTCCCAAGGCGCGTTGGAACCAACTGTCCCCATCCGGCCAGCATCCGGAGCCGGTTCGAGAAATTCTGCCGGACGTGTCGATCCCGGCCCGGCCCGTTCGACCTGAGGGTGAGAGTCCGCCACGAAGGTCATCCGAACGAAGGACAGGGACATGACGACCATCGACACCGTGAAGACGCACACCCCCCGCCGCGCGGCCAACGTCGGTCTGTGGGTCCTCCAGATCCTGCTGGCCGGGGCCTTCCTGATGGGGGCCTACGTCAAGCTCGCGGCCACGCCCCAGGCGGTCGAGGGCTTCGAGCAGATCGGTCTGGGCCTGTGGTTCATGTACGCCATCGGTGTCATCGAGCTGGCGGGCGCGGTCGCACTGCTGGTCCCGGCGCTCAGCGGACCGGCCGCGCTGGGTCTGGTCGCGTTGCTGGTCGGGGCGACCGTGACCCAGTTGCTGGTGGACGAGCCGGTCACCGCGCTGGCCCCGGTCGCCTACCTCGTGCCGATGCTCCTGGTCGCCTGGGCGCGCCGTGCCCGCACCGCGCGCTTCGTCCGTCTGCTGTCCGGCCGGGGTCAGAGCGCGCTTCGGATGCCCTGACGGAGCCGTCGGCCTACTGGCGTGCCCTTATGTTGGCGGGTACCGTGGGTCAAGGATGAATGCAGAGGAGGCCCCGGCCATAGCGGTCGGGGCCTCCTCGCGTTGTACTACTCCGCGTCGCGGCGCGCAGCGGCGAGGAAGGCGTGCCACTCGGCCGAGTCGGCGAACGAGATGTGCCCCAGTCGCCGGTTCTGGGTGTCGCGGACAGCGGCTCCAGAGGGCAGGTCGGCGACCTCGACGCAGTTGTCTCCCCTGCCGCTGTAGCTGGACTTGCGGAAGTTCAGGTCGGATGAATGCATGACGTGTCCTTGCTAGATGAGTGATTCCAGGAACCGGACAGAAGCCTCCGGAGACTCCGCCTCGCTACAGATGTGGCCGAAGATACTGACGTATTCCTGGATCGCCTCTGGTTGCTCCAGGTACAGGTCCTCGGTGGCGGTCTCGATGTACACCAGTGGCAGGTCAGCCGGATCGGGGAAATCCAGAATCATGAAGGCTCCCTCCATCGAGGCGTGGGAGCCGGTCTCATCTCGTATGACCTGGATGTCGACGTTCGGTCGCTCGGCCATGTTCGCCAGATGCCGGATCTGAGCGGCCATCACTTCGGGGCCACCCACACGTTTGCGGAGTGCGGCCTCGTCGACCACGGCCCACACGCGTGGTGGGTCGTCATTGGCCAGGATCTCCTGACGGCGCATGCGTCCGGAGACCTTGCGTTCGATGTCGCTGTCACTGAGGACGCGACTGCCGCGAAGAACCGCTGCGGCGTATTCCGGGGTCTGGAAGAGGCCGGGGATGAGGAGCGCCTCGAAGGTGCGGATCATGCTGGCACCGGACTCGAAGTCGGCCAGACCGCCGCGCAGCACATCCCGGTACTCGACCCACCAGCCACGAACACGGGCCTCACGGGCGAGAGACATCAGCGCCTCCCGCATTTCGCCGCTCAGCTCGTAGACCTCCGCGAGGTCCTTCATGTCGCGCACTGAGGGGAGCTTCCACTCGTTGCGCTCCATGCGGCTGAGCTTGCCGGACGCCCACCCCAGCTGCTTGTTGACGCCGTCGATGGTCTTCCCGTGCTCCTCGCGCAGACGTCGCAGCAAGGCGGAGAGTCGCCTTCGGCGTGCGCTGGGGCTGTACCTGCTGTCGGCCACGCTGTGTCACCTCCTGGCCTGCCTGATCATAGGCCAGCTCTAGGGAATCAGACATATCACCCACATGTGATTCGCATCTTGAGAAAAGCATGTCACGTATCGCATGATGGTTCTAAGCATTCATCCGGTCGCTGAGAGTCAGCGACTCCGTGCTCTGAGGAGGCGCTCTGTGCGCTACCTGCTCCTGTTCCTGTTGGCGCTGTGGCCCCCGTCCCGCGCCGTGGTCCGGCCCCCGGTGGCCGACCGCGTCCCCGGCGCCGTGCGTCGGTGCGTGCGCGAGGCCGCCCGCCCCCGTCGCGCGGCGCGTGCCCGCCGCTACGCCCGTCCCGGCCCCGCGCTGCCGTCGATCGTCTCCGGGCCGGGCGACCTGCTGCGACTGGTCCCCGGGCCGCGACCGGCCGCCGCCGGTCTGAGCTGGCTGAGGGCGGGGTGGCGGTGATGGACAGCCCGGAGGTGCGCCGTGCGCTGGGGGAGTTGATCGCCGGTCGGTGGGTCGTCTCCTACGAGGTCGACGACGCGGGGGTGAAGACCTACACCGCCCGGCGGCCGGTCGGCTGGTCCGGCGACGGCGACCCGTTCGAGCGGTTGGAGGCGCCCTCGTACGGGGAACTGTTCTCGGTCATCTCCCGCCGTGGGCCGCGCGTCATCCCGCCGCCCCGGGACGGAGGCACGCGGTGAGCGAGCACCCGGAGGACGCCCCGCTGACGCCCGAGGAGGAAAGGGCGGTCGAGGTCCAGGGCCGCTGGGTCGCCCTGCGGATCGCCTGGGAGGACAGGCTCCGCGCCCGAGGCGAGCGGGTGCCGGGCCCGTTCGAGAACGTCGAGTGGGGCGACTGACCCGCCAGGGCGAACGTGTGCCCCGCGCGCCGAGCGGCACGCGGGGCACACGTGACGGAGGGGCGTCATACCCTCTCAGGACTGCCCGCGGTGCTGCGGCTTTTGCCGCAACGGGCTACGGGTCGACGAGTTCGATACCGATCGCGACCACACCCAGAGCCTCACGTTCAGGCGGATAGATCTCCCGAATGTTGCGAAGCTGGTCCTCGCGCGACGCGGTCGGGTTGACCGACGAGACCGGCTCATGCTCGAACATCTCGTCGAAGTCGGAGTACCGGGTGATCCGGGTGATCCGGGTGAGCGCTTCCTCCTCACGGCACTTGAACCGGAGAAGGTCACCTTCCTTCAACCGCTGACGGCTGCTGTCGTTGACTCTGATCTCGGTTGTCTTCTTCCCCGCCGCGATCAGGTCGAAGTACCGTTTGTAGATGCCCATCTCGTGCGCGCGGGGACGCTGGTCGAGGTCGGCGGGGCGGGAGTTCATCAATCGGCCCAGTTCCTTGACGGTGAAGCTTCGGAAGAAGTGCTTCGGATCGGTGAGCAGTTCGCCGACGAGCCACAACAGCGCGTCGACGTAGTGGTCGGTGCTGCCCGGCCACGTGGTCGTGTCGAGCATCCACGGTTCGACGTCGGCTGGCAGCGTGTCCGCTCCGCGGTCACGCAACAAGGACTTGGACAGTTTCGCACCCGTGGGAGCGAGGACCTGCGGTGTGAAGATGCGCAGCGGCATACGTGCCCCCGGGGGTGTCCAGGACACCGAGGGCGCCGTCGACGAGTTGGGAGCCGAACGCCCAGTCGCCGCCCTTGAGCATCACGCGCAACGTGGTGTCGTCGCGCACCAGCAACCGCTCCTTGACGAGATTCCGGTACAGGGTGGCCAAGTCGATGTAGGCGTCGTTCTCGGGGTCGATGTCGATCTCGTACGGGCCGTGGTCAAGGCAGACCGCGGCGAAGCAGGCGCCGTCCTCGTCGAGGTGTACCAGCTTGGTCCGGTCGGTGCGCTTCTCCGCCCAGCCGCATTCGGGGCAGGGGACCCGGATGTGCACGACCCCGTGTGAAGGCGCCATCCACCACCGGATCTCGTCAAGACGCTTCAGCGTGCGGAGGAACTCGCTCCGGGCGATCTTCGCCAGCAGGAACGCCGTCGTCTGAACCAGGTTGATGTCCAGGTGCGGGGGCCGTGATCTGAGTGCCGACGACGAACTCGATGCGCTTGGGTCGCATGGCGTGTACGTGGGGGCGCAACATGTCGATGGAGCGCAGAAGGGCGTTGGCCAGAACCGAGTTGGGTGAGAGCAACAGGGGTGGCCGACACGGTGTCACCTCTGGGGCTTGGGTATGCGCACGTTGTTGAAAATGAAGTCGACTCGGTGCTCGGTCGACTCGGCGGACACGGTGCAGAGTGACAGCGTGGACACGACGGTGCCGAAGAAGCGGCCGGGGAACTCCGGTCGCTGGGCGTTGCCCTCGGCGAGCCAGATCGAGGCGGCCCAAGTCGTCGGCGCGTTCTCGTCAAGCACGGCGGAGGGCGTTTTCCCGTCTCCAATGTGTACGCCGGATCGCTTTGACGGCCGCCATCACGAGCCGATGATCATTGACAGGACGAAAGAATTCCCGTGCACACGGGTTCTGGATCTCATTCGTGTGCGCGGGGCCTGGAGGTATGTGGCCGGAGCTGGGCACTGTTGGTGGAAGCGCCCGCCAACGGGCTTCGTCAGTTGTACAAGTAGTTCACGGACAGAGACCAGCCGTAGTCGCCGACGTAGGTACAATCGAACTCAATGCCATCATAGTAGTTGACCTGTGCGGCTCCGCGTCTTTGGCACTCCGCCTTGTCCGGATAGTAGCCTACCCACCTCCAGCTCAAGGCGTTGGCGGCGTTGGAGATGCCCACCGTCATTCCCAGGGAGAGGAGGAGGGCAGCGACTACTTGAGCGAATCTCTTCACCAGGGGAATTCCAATCATTGGGGGGCAATTCGTAATTACCCTAGCATTGGGTCTTATGACTGGAAAGAGCGGTGGTCGGTACTGTGCGTTATGGCTGGTCAACAGGTGGGGTGATCGGGTGCTTTGCGCGTCGGGTGACGCGCAAAGCACCCGTCTTCACAGCACCTTCGAGAGGAACGCCTGGGTCCGCTCCTGCCGGGGGTCGGTCAGCACGTCCTGCGGGGTCCCGGCCTCGACGACCACACCCTCGTCCATGAAGACCAGGGAGTCGCCCACCTCACGGGCGAACCCCATCTCGTGCGTGACCACGACCATGGTCATGCCGCCCTCGGCCAGGTCCCGCATGACGTCCAGGACCTCGCCGACCAGCTCCGGGTCCAGTGCGCTGGTGGGCTCGTCGAACAGCATGAGCGACGGCTCCATGGCCAGCGCCCTGGCGATCGCCACCCTCTGCTGCTGGCCGCCGGAGAGCTGCTCGGGGTAGGCGTCGGCCTTGTCCGGCAGCCCGACCTTCTCCAGGAGCTCCACGGCCTTCTCCGTGGCCTGGGCCTTCGGCACCCGCTTGACCTGGACGGGCGCCTCGATGATGTTGCCCAGCACGCTCAGGTGCGGGAACAGGTTGAACCGCTGGAACACCATCCCGATGTCGCGGCGCTGGGCCGCGATCTCGTGGTCGCGCAGCTCGTACAGCCGCCCGCCCCTCTGCCGGTATCCCATCAGCTCGCCGTTCACCCACAGGCGCCCGGCGGAGAGCTTCTCCAGGTGGTTGATGCACCGGAGGAAGGTGGACTTGCCGGAACCGGAGGGGCCGATCACGCACATGACCTCGCCGCGCTTCACGGTGAGGTCGATCCCGCGCAGGACCTCCAGCCGCCCGAACCGCTTGTGGACGTTCTCCGCGACCACCAGGGCGTCGGGGTCGTTCGGGGTCATCGGGTTCTCAGGAGTCTCGGCCATCAGTGCGCACCTCCGACGGCACGGTTGCGAACGCTGTTCTGGCCCGGGTTGAACCTGCGCTCGACGAAGTACTGGCCGACCATGAGCACGCTCGTGATCGCCAGGTACCACAGGCACGCGGCGACCAGCATCGGGAAGATCTGGTAGCTGCGGGTGCCGATCGCCTGGAGCTGGTAGAACAGCTCGATGGTCACCGGCACGTAGGCGAGCAGCGCGGTGTCCTTGAGCATCGCGATGGTCTCGTTGCCGGTCGGCGGGATGACCACGCGCATGGCCTGGGGCAGGGTGATCCGCCAGAGCACCTTGGTACGGCTCATCCCGAGCGCCTGGGCGGCCTCGGTCTGGCCCTTGTCCACGGACTGGAGCCCCGCCCGGATGATCTCGGCCATGTAGGCGCCCTCGGACAGCGACAGGGCGAGCAGGCCCGCCGTGTAGCCGCTCAGCAGGGTGCGGGCGTCGATCGAGAAGAACCGGAGGTCGCCCTCGATCCCCAGCGCGGCCAGGAGGTAGTGGTCGAAGGGCACGCCCAACTCGATGGTCGAGTACAGGATGGCCAGGTTGCCGAAGAGGACCGCCAGCACCAGGCGGGGCACGCCGCGGAAGAACCAGGTGTACAGCCAGGAGACCGACGTCAGGACGGGGTTGCCCGACAGCCGCATGACGGCCAGCACGACCCCCAGGAGCACGCCGATGAGCATCGACAGCAGCGTGGCGCTCAGGGTGATCCACACACCGCGCACGACCGGTTCGGAGAACATGTTCTCGAACATGAACGGCCAGTCGAACGCGTCGTTCGTGAACAGCATGTGCACGAACATGGCGGCGAGGAGCAGGATGAAGCCCGCGGCCACCCACCGTTCCGGGTAGCGGACGGGGACGGCGGTGATGGGGCCGGCGGAGCGGTCCGGGTCCGGGGTCTGGACCTTCCTCGGACCGCCCGCCGGTTCGTTGGGTGAGGACACGTCTCGGTCTTTCACTCGGTGGAGTGGTCTGGTGCGCTTGTCGGGGGTCGACCGCTACCTAGCCGTCAACGGACGGGTTGACCTCGGCGGTTTCGATCGCACCGGACCCGATGCCCCACTCCGCGAGGATGTCGTCGTAGGTGCCGTTCTCCATGAGGGTGTCGAAGGCCGCCGCGAGCTCCTCGGCGAACTCCGTGTCCTCCTGGGGCACGACGATGCCGTAGGGGGCGGCGTCGTACTGCTCGCCGATGAACTCCAGGACGCCGTCGCCGGTCTGCTCCAGGGCGTAGGCTGCGGTGGGCATGTCGGCCAGCGAGGCGTCGTTGAGTCCGGAGACGACCGTCTCGGTGGCCTGCGGCTGGTTCGGGAAGCGCTCGATCGTGACGGGTTCCTCGCCCGCCTCCTCGCACGCCTCGCTGCGGGCGGTGATGTCCGTGTCGTGCGTGGTGTTGGACTGCACGGCGATCCGCATGCCGCACGGGTTCTCCGGGTCGACGTCCTGCGGGTTGCCCGCCTGGGCGAACCACTGGGTGCCGGAGGAGAAGTAGCTCACCATGTTGACGGCCTGCATCCGCTCCTCGGTCACGGTGAAGGAGGAGGAGCCGAGGTCGTACTCACCGCTCTCGACGCCGATGATGATGGAGTCGAACGTGGTGGGCACCCACTCGGACTCCATGCCCATCTCGGCCAGGGCGGCATCGACGAGGTCGACGTTGAAGCCCTGGACGGTCTCGCCGTCGTCCTCCAGGAACTCACCGGGAGCGTAGGCGGCCTCCACACCGATGACCACCACATTGGAGTCCTGCTCGGAGGCAGAGGAGTCCCCGCTGCCGCCGCCGCAGGCGGTCAGCGCCAGGACGCCGGTGAGGGAAAGGGCACCGAGGAGGGTCCGCCGTGCGGACCGGGGCGTGTGCGTGGCCATGGTGGGGTCTCCTTCGAGCGCACGTCGTGCCTGGCCGAGGCGCGGGCAGGGGGCCGAACGCCCAGCTCCCAGGCAACATCCACGACATTCTGTACAAAAAGGGGCTACTGGGGTGCCGTCAATGGTGGCTACCCGGGATGTTCCTGTGGTCACCGTTGTGAGAGGATTGCGTAACGGGTCAACCCCGTGAGAGGCGGCCGCGCAGAACTCACATAGGAGTCCGGCGAAGAACGGCCCTCCCCGGAACGCACCTCCGGTCCGACGGGACCGGTGCCGTGGAGGCTCCCCTAGCACTCACACGTCTTCGCGCGTGGCCCCCGCCGCTACCCAGTCCGCCCTCGTCATGGCCGACGTCGGGCGTACACGCGAAACCTGAGGGGTTTGAGAAGTTGTCCACTGATGCGCACACCCATGACACGCCCACCGACCTGGACCAGGATCCGGCCTTCGCCCTGCACCGGGGCGGCAAGCTGCACGTGACCTCCTCCGTCGACGTCAACGACCAGGCCAGCCTGTCCCTCGCCTACACGCCCGGGGTCGCCCGCGTGTGCGACGCCATCGCCGAGACCCCGGAGCTCGTCGAGACCTACACCTGGAAGAGCAACCTGGTCGCCGTCGTCACCGACGGCACCGCCGTCCTGGGCCTGGGCAACATCGGCCCCGAGGCGTCCCTGCCGGTCATGGAGGGCAAGTCGCTGCTGTTCAAGCAGTTCAGTGGTGTCGACTCCGTGCCGATCGCGCTCTCCTGCACCGACGTCGACGAGATCGTCGAGACGGTCGTGCGCATGGCCCCGTCCTTCGGCGGCATCAACCTGGAGGACATCTCCGCGCCGCGCTGCTTCGAGATCGAGCGCAGGCTGCGTGAGCGCCTGGACATCCCGGTCTTCCACGACGACCAGCACGGCACCGCCATCGTGGCCGTCGCCGCCCTGCGCAACGCGGCCCGTCTGACCGGCCGGACCCTCGGCGACCTGCGCGCGGTGGTCTCCGGTGCCGGTGCGGCCGGTGTCGCGGTCACCAAGATGCTCCTGGACGGCGGCATCGGCGACATCGCCGTGGCCGACTCCAAGGGCATGATCTACGAGGGCCGCGAGGGCCTCACCCCGGTCAAGCAGGAGCTGGCCGCCAGCACCAACAAGGCGGGGCTCCAGGGCTCGATCGAGAGCGCCCTGGCGGGTGCCGACGTCTTCATCGGCCTCTCCGCCGGTGAGGTGCCCGAGTCGGTCGTGGCCACGATGGCGGAGAACGCGATCGTCTTCGCGATGGCCAACCCGAACCCGGAGGTCCACCCGGACGTCGCCCGCAAGTACGCGAGCGTCGTGGCCACCGGCCGCAGCGACTTCCCCAACCAGATCAACAACGTCCTGGCCTTCCCCGGCGTGTTCCGGGGCGCGTTCGACTCCGGCGCCAGCGACATCACCGAGAACATGAAGCAGGCCGCCGCCACCGCGCTGGCCGACCTGGTCGGTGACGACCTGTCCGCCGACTACATCATCCCCGGTCCGTTCGACGAGCGGGTGGCCCCCGCCGTCGCGGCCGCCGTCGCCGCCCAGGCGCGCGAGGACGGCGTCGCCCAGAAGTAGTTCGGACGCGGTGCCGACGCCCGGACACGGGTGGGGCCCGGAGAGCATGCCCCCGCGGCGCCTCCGGGCCCTCTTGTGTTCCCGGGGATTCCCCCGTCCCCGTCCTCAGCTCCCGCGGTTGCCGTCCGTGCCGGTCCCGGGGCCGTCCTGCTCGTCGACCGCGGTGCCCCAGGGGTCGGCGGCGGAACTCCCGTCACCGGGCGGCGTCGGCCGGGCCCCGGGCTCCTCGGCGCGGGGCTCCTCGGAGCCTCCCCCGGCGGTGGAGGTCCCGGTGCCGGCCGTGGTGTCCGGCCCCTCCTTCGCCCCCTCTCCCGGGCGCTCCTCGTCCCCGTGCTCCTCGGAGCGCTCACCGGGCGGTCCCCAGCGGCGCATGTCCCGGCGGATCACCTCGACGGTGTCGTCCAGGATGCGCCGCAGGTCGCTGGCGGCGGCCTCGCCGACGTGACCGGCCTCCCGGGCCACGTCGCGGACGCGCTCGGAGAAGTCGCGCAGGGCCTGGTCGAACTCCGGGGTGTGCGAGCGGTCGGAGCCACGGCCCCAGGCCGCGCCGAACGCCCCGCTGAACCCCTGGGCGAAGCGCTCCCACTCGCGGGCCCACGGGCCGCCGTCGCGGCAGCGCTCCCGCTGGTCCTCCTCGCGGCGCTCCCCGCCGTGCGCCTCCTCGGCGTCCTCCGCGGTGGAGGTGCCGGAGGTGTCGGAGGTGTCGGCACGCGGGGTCTCCCGGACGCCCTCGCCCTCCGGTCCCGCCTGCTCGCCCTCCTGCCCGCTCTCCCGCGTCCCGGCCGACCCGCTCCGGGGCTGCGCGGTCGGTTCGGGGGCCGGGCGGCGGGCGCCGCCGGACGCGTACTTCAGCTCCTCCCGCAGCGAGCTGATCGTCGCCCGGACGTCCTGCTTGACCGCCCGGGCGATGTCGCGCACCGAGTCGGTGATCTCCCGCTCCAGGTCGTCCAGGTCGCCGCTGCGCTCACGCAGCTCCTGGCGGCCCTTGTCGGTGAGGCGGTAGACCTTGCGTCCGCCCTCCTCGGTGTGGGTGACCAGCCCCTCCTCCTCCAACCGCGCCAGGCGCGGGTAGATGGTGCCGGGGGAGGGGGAGTACACGCCCAGGAAGCGGTCGCGGAGCAGGCTGATGATCTCGTAGCCGTGGCGCGGGCTCTCGTCCAGCAGCTTGAGCAGGTAGAGCCGCAGCCTGCCGTGGCCGAAGATGGTGGTCATTCAGGCCCCCTCGGGAATAGCCGCGGGTGTGGCGGGGGCACGGCGCAGCAGCGCGGTGCGCGCCGACACCGTGTTGGTGGTGATGGACGCGGGGTCGACGCCGGGGCCGATCTTCCCGCTGAGGACGTTGCGGGCCGGGGCGCTGCGCCGGTCCAGGGAGAAGTCGGTGTCGAGCTTGCCGGTGATGGAGCGCATCTCGACGGTCGCCGAGGTCTCCGCCGGGACGCGCAGGGCGATCTCGCCGGACACCGAGTTGAGGCGGACCCGCCCTGAGGGGGCGAGGTCGGTGTCGGCCAGGATCTGGCCGGAGGCGGTCTTGGCACTGAAGTCCGCGAGCCGCCCGCCCGCGACGGCGAGCTGGCCGCTGACGCTGTTGAAGGCCAGCGAACCGGACGGGTTGCGGACGGAGGCCTGGCTGTTGGCGGTGGTGATGTCGGTCGCGCCGGAGGAGTCGTCGAGGGTGATCTCGCCGGAGGCGGTCCGGATACTGGTGCGGGAGCCCAGGCCGGCGCCGACGACGGGGGCGCTGACCGTGTTCACCTCCACCGGGCAGTCCGCGGGGATGCGCAGGTTCACGGTGGCCCTGCGGCCGCCCATGCCCTTGTAGCTGTTGAGCTGGACCGGTCGCAGCCGGTCGAGGAGGCCCTGGCTCGTGAGGTCCTCGTAGTGGATGGTGAGGATCCCCGCCTCCTGGGTCACCAGGACCGGTTCGCCGACGATGTCGGTCACCTCGAAGGTGACCGGGTCGTCGGTGGGGAGGATGTTGACGTGACCGCCGATGATCCTGACCTTCAACGCGACGATGCCGTCGAGTGTGTGGGTCATCGGCTTGTCGATGGTCCAACGTGCCATCGTGCACCCTTTCGCTCGCTCGATGGTTTCACGATATGTCGCGAGTCGGGCGAACTCAAGATATGTCGCGGATCTCGGGGGTGGTTCAGGGACGTGTCGGGGCGGACCCTGAGGTTGACTGGTGTCCTTTTTGTCACTTTTGCAGGGTTTCCTTGGAAGGTCCCCCGGCGTCTCGACCGGCGCGGACGAAGAACCACTCCAGGAGCCTCCGAACATGCACCATCCCCCGAACCCCGACCCCGCTCCGCTCCGGCAGGAGCCCTACCTCCTCCCGCCGCCGCAGCCACAGGGCCGGCCGCACCGCGTGCCGCCGGTGCGCACCGACCGGATGCCGCTCGCCCTGAGGTTCCTGCGGGTGCTGTGCGTCCTGTACGCGACCTTCACCCTGTTGGGGGTCCCGGTCGCCGTCATCCTGCTCCTGAGCCTGGACAGCACCCCCTACATGACGGCGGAGTGGTACGCCGAGTGGGGCCTGGCCGTTCCCCGGCTCTGGCTCTGGGCGGTGGCGTACCCCCTCCTCGCAGCCTTCTACTTCCGTGCCGCCGCGCGACTCGGCCGCGGCGGCAGGACCGCGCGCGGCGCCGTGCTCACCGCCCTGGTCCTCGACCTGGCCCGGGCGCTGGTCGACGTCACGGTCCTGACCGTGACCGATCCGCTCGTGGACGGCTGGGTGATGGCGGCGGTCTCCTGGGTCGTCGGCCTCGTGGTCAGCCTGGTCGTCCCCGGGTTCCTCCTCCTGCTCCTGTGCCTGCGGTCCAGCCGGGACTGGCTCCGCGTCACCGACACCCGGGCCTGAGTCAGGACACGCGAAGGGGCCCGGGTCGCGATTTTGACCCGGGCCCCTTCGCGTTCGTTACGGCCCTACTCGTCGTCCTCGTCGTCCAGCCTGGCCAGCCAGGTGGCCAGGCGGTCGACGGGCGTCTCGAACTCGGGGTTGATGTCGGTGAACGCCCTCAGCTGCTCGGCGAGCCAGGCGAAGCTGACCTCCTCGTCGCCGCGGCGGTTCTCCAACTCCTCGATTCCGCGATCGGTGTAGTACACGACGCTCCGCCAGCCCTAGTCGGCCGGGGGGAACACCGTGTCCACCAGGGCACGCTGCTCCGCCTCGTGCCGCTTGGCCGAACCCGCGGCCGGAGCCGAGGAGGCCGGGCGCGAGATCCGGGTGAACGGACGGTCGAGCTGCTCGGAGAAGACCAGCGCCACGAACGGCCACGGGCCCATGTTCGCGGGCTCCTCCTGGACCCACAGGACCTCGCCCGCGTTCGGGAAGGACTTGAGCTGCTCCCGGATCTCCTCGGTCGGCAGCGGGTAGAGCCGCTCCGCGCGGATGATCGCGGTGTGCTTGTCCCCGCTCTTGCGGCGCGCCGCGTCCAGGTCGTAGTAGATCTTGCCCGAGCAGATCACCACGCGGCGGACCTTCTCGGGGGCGATGCTGTCGTCCCCGACCAGCGGCCGGAAGTGGCCGGAGGTGAAGTCCTCGGCGGCCGACGTGGCGGACTTCAGCCGCAGCAGCGACTTCGGCGTGAAGATCACCAGCGGGCGCTCCAGCGGCGACTTCGCCTGCCAGCGCAGCAGGTGGAAGTAGCTCGCCGGGGTGCTCGGCATGGCGACCGTCATGTTCTCCTGCGCGCACAGCTGGAGGAAGCGCTCGATACGGGCGGAGGAGTGGTCCGGCCCCTGGCCCTCGTAGCCGTGCGGCAGCAGCATGGTGACGCTGGAGCGCTGGCCCCACTTCTGCTCGCCCGCGCTGATGTACTCGTCGATGACGGTCTGGGCGCCGTTGACGAAGTCGCCGAACTGCGCCTCCCACATGACCAGCGCGTCCGGGCGGGTCAGCGAGTAGCCGTACTCGAAGCCCAGTGCCGCGTACTCGCTCAGCAGCGAGTCGTGCACGTGGAAGCGGGTGGTGCCGTTGTCGAACTGCTTGAGCGGCGTGTACGACTCACCGGTGTCGCGGTCCATCAGCGTGGCGTGCCGCTGGCCGAAGGTGCCGCGACGGCTGTCCTGGCCGATGAGGCGGACGGTGTGGTCGTCCAGCAGCAGCGACCCGAAGGCCAGCAGCTCACCGGTCGCCCAGTCGATCGCGTCGCTCTCGACCGCCTGCGCGCGGCGGGCGATCTGCGGCGCCAGCCGCGGGTGCGCCGTGAAGCCGTCGGGCAGGTTGACCTGCGTGTCGATGACCCGCTTGACCGTCTCGGTGCTGATCGCGGTCTCGACCACGGAGTGGTCCAGACGGCCCTCGGTGAACACCTCGGGCTTGACCACCGAGCCCGGCTCGACCGGGTTCTTCTCGACCTCGCGGGTCTCGGTGAAGGCGCGCTCCAGTTCGTTCTGGTAGTCGCGCAGGGCCGACTCGGCCTCCTCCACCGTGATGTCGCCGCGGCCGATCAGGGCCTCGGTGTACAGCTTGCGGGTGGAGCGCCTGGCGTCGATGACGTCGTACATCAGCGGCTGGGTGAACGCGGGGTTGTCACCCTCGTTGTGCCCGCGGCGCCGGTAGCAGACCATGTCGATGACGACGTCCTTGTTGAACGCCTGCCGGTAGGCGAAGGCCAGGTGCGCGACCCGGACCACGGCCTCGGGGTCGTCCCCGTTGACGTGGAAGATCGGCGCCTGCACCATCCGCGCCACGTCGGTGGCGTACACGCTGGAGCGGCTGTCCGACGGCGAGGTGGTGAAGCCCACCTGGTTGTTCACGATGACGTGCACCGTGCCGCCGGTGCGGTAGCCGCGCAGCTGGGACAGGTTCAGGGTCTCGGCGACCACGCCCTGGCCGGCGAACGCCGCGTCGCCGTGGATGAGGATCGGCAGCACCGTGAACCCGTGCGGACCCTTGTTGAGCAGGTCCTGCTTGGCGCGGACGATGCCCTCGGCCACCGGGTCGACCGTCTCCAGGTGGGACGGGTTGGCGGCCAGGGAGATCCCGATCCTGTCGCCGTCGGGCGTCTCGAAGACGCCCTCGGTGCCCAGGTGGTACTTGACGTCACCCGAACCGTGCGCGCTGCGCGGGTCCAGGTTGCCCTCGAACTCGCCGAAGATCTGCCCGTAGGACTTGCCGCAGATGTTGGCGAGGACGTTGAGGCGGCCGCGGTGGGCCATGCCGATGACGGCCTCGTCGAGCCCGGCCCGGGCGGCCTTGGAGATCACGCCGTCCAGCAGCGGGATCAGCGACTCGCCGCCCTCCAGGGAGAAGCGCTTCTGACCGACGTACTTGGTCTGGAGGAAGGTCTCGAAGGCCTCGGCGCTGTTGAGCCGGTGCAGGATGCGCAGCTGCTCGTCGCGGTCGAGCTTCTCGTGCTCACGCTCGACGTGCGCCTGGATCCACTCCCGCTCCTCCGGGCTCTGGATGTGCATGTACTCGATACCCACCGTGCGGCAGTAGGTGTCGCGCAGCACGCCCAGCACGTCGCGGAGCTTCATGACCTGCTTGCCGCCGAAGCCCCCGGTGGGGAAGGAGCGGTCCAGGTCCCACAGGGTCAGCCCGTGCTGGAGGACGTCCAGGTCGGGGTGGCGGCGCTGCTCGTGGTCGAGCGGGTTGGTGTCCGCCATCAGGTGGCCGCGCACGCGGTAGGCGTGGATCAGCTCCTGGACCCTGGTGGTCTTGTCGAGCTGGGTGGCGGTGTTGACGTGGATGTCCTGGACCCAGCGCACCGGCTCGTAGGGGATGCTCAGCGAGCGGAAGATCTCGTCGTAGAAACCGTCCTCGCCCAGCAGCAACTGGTGGATCCGCTTCAGGAACTCACCGGACTGCGCACCCTGGATGATGCGGTGGTCGTAGGTGGACGTCAGCGTCATGACCTTGCTGATGCCCAGCTCGGCCAGGGTGTCCTGGGAGGCCCCCTGGAACTCGGCCGGGTACTCCATGGCGCCCACGCCGAGGATGGCGCCCTGGCCGGGCATCAGACGCGGCACGGAGTGCACGGTGCCGATGCCGCCCGGGTTGGTCAGGCTGATGGTGGTGCCCTGGAAGTCGGCCACGCCCAGCTTGTTGTTGCGGGCCTTGCGGACGATGTCCTCGTAGCCGCTCCAGAACTCGCCGAAGTCCATCTCGTCGGCGCCCTTGATGGAGGGCACGACGAGCTGGCGGGAGCCGTCCGGCTTCTGCAGGTCGATGGCCAGGCCGAAGTTGACGTGCTCGGGCTTGGCCACACCGGGCTTGCCGTCGACCTCGACGTAGGAGTGGTTCATCTCCGGCATCGACCTGAGCGCCTTGACCATGGCGAAGCCGATGAGGTGGGTGAAGGAGACCTTCCCGCCGCGTGCGCGCCGGAGATGGTTGTTGATGACGATGCGGTTGTCGAACAGGAGCTTGACCGGGACCGCGCGCACGCTGGTCGCGGTCGGCAGCGCCAGACTCGACTCCATGTTGGTCGCGGTCCGCGCGGGTGCACCGCGCAGTCGCTCCTGCTTGACCTGGAGAGCATCGTCGCTCTTGGGTTCGGCTGCCTTGGTGGCCTTCTTCGGCGCGGGGGCCGCGGGGGCCTTGGTCTTCGGGGCCTTGGCTGCCTTGGTGGTCCCTCCGCCCTTCGCACCGGAGTCCGCGGGCTTGTAGTCCGCGAAGAAGTTCCACCAGGCCTTGTCAACGGAGTTGGGATCGGTCAGATACTTCTGATAAAGATCCTCGACCAACCACTCGTTGGGGCCGAAATCTGTCAGGGGTTGAGACGCCTCAGACGACACGGCGGAGATCGCCCACTTCCGCAGCTCGCTAGTGAATGTGGATGGAGACGGGTGGCTGCTGGCAAGGCGGGCTCAATGAACACATGGGTGGTCCCCGTGGTCCGGGGAGTATCTGACCTGGCCAGCACTCGTCCTGGTCCCAGGCTACTTGTACCGCTCTCCAAGCGGGGAACGCGAGCGTTGTTGAAACTAGGAGATAGCTAACAATCTTTCACAACGCCGTTGGCTCTACGTGGTGGTATGCGGGCGGAGGGTACGTGCGGTGCCTTGAATGTACTGGTTTGTGGCGTTTTCTGGGTGGGAGAGAGTTGACCGAGTCCGGCCATGCCGGATGTGGCGTGTCACACGTGTCCCGCGGTGGCCACGGTCCGGAGGCGCGGGGACACTCCTTCCGCGCCCCCGGAGCCACCCGGGGTCGCGAAACGCCGGTCATGCCCGCCACGGGTGCACGGATCTGTGCGCTGTCCGGCGTTTTCCCGCGCGAGAGCTGTCTGCGTGCCTACGATCACGGTACGAACTGGGGACACACGGCAGGGGGTGGGCACCGTGAGGGGGCTCGGGGAACTCGAGGCGGCCATCATGGACGCGCTGTGGCGGGCCGAGGGGCCGCTGTCCGTGCGCCATGTCCGCGAGACCATGGTCTACGACCGGGAAATCGCCTACACGACCGTCATGACCGTCGCCAACATCCTCTTCCACAAGGGGCTGCTGGACCGGGAGAAGGCCGGGCGCGCCTGGGTGTACTGGCCGCGCGAGACGCACGCCGAGTACACCGCGCGCGTCATGGACGAGGTGCTCAACGAGGGGCCGGATCCGGGGGCCACCCTGCTCAGCTTCGTGGAGCGGTTCAGCGACGAGGACATGGCCCGCTTCCACCGGCTGCTCGACCAGGCCCGCGGCCGCCGCGGCATCGCCAGCTGAACCGTGCCGTCGCCCCGTGTCCCCGGTCAGCGGCGGCGCAGGTTCCGCACGCTGGCGGAGGCGACCGCCGCCAGGGTCGCGGCCACCGTCAGGCTCGCCATCAGCGCGATCGACGGCTCCGCGCCGATCCGCTCGGCCAGCGGCCCCGCCACGACCGACCCCACCGGCATCGCCACGAACGATCCCAGCGCGTCGTAGGAGTACACGCGCGACAGCCGCTCCGGGGGCACGTTCTCCTGGACGGACACCTCCCATGCCACGCCGAACTGTTCCACGGCCAGGCCCGCCACGAACATCGCGGCGAAGAGCAGGAGCAGCGGGGCCCGGAGTGACAGCGCGTACAGCGGCACGGTCTGCACCAGGATCAGCGCGACACCGAACAACAGGGCCCGCTCCGGCTGCCACCGGGCCGCCAGGGCGCCGCCGATCAGGAGCCCCGCGGAGTTGACCGCCATGAGCAGGCCCCACTCGGTCCGGCCGAAGGTCGCGTCGGCCACCGCCGGGCCCAGGACGGACGTCGTCGCCGTCCAGGAGGCGTTGACCACCATGAACTGCGCCACGACGATCCACACCCACCGGCGGGACGTGAACTCGCTCCACCCCTCCCGGAGGTCGCGCAGGACGCTGGAGCCCTCCTCCTCGGCCCGGCGTGCCCCGCCCGGCACCCGCAGGAGGACGAAGGCCACCCCGGCCAGGGTGAACAGCGCCGCGTCCGCGGCGATCGCCCATCCGGCCCCCACCAGACCCACGACCGCGCCGCCCAGGGCCGCCCCGGCGAACATGCCCGTGTGCGTGCCGACCCGCAGCATCGCGTTGGCCGGACGCAACAGCGCGGGAGGGACGGTCTGCGGGGTCAGGGCCGCCGCGGCGGGGAGGTTGGCGGCGGCCGCCGCGCCGTTGAGCAGGCTCAGACCGACCATGAGGGGCAGCGACGCGGTTCCGGTGAGCAGGGCCAGGGCCAGGGCGCCCTGGCTGGCGGCCGCGAGCGCGCAGCCGCCGCGCAGCACCAGGGACCGGGGGAGCCGGTCGGCGATCACCCCGCCCAGGAGCAGCAGACACACGTTGGCCATCGACCGCGCGCCCACCACCAGCCCCACGTTCACCAGGGAACCGGTCGTGTCCAACACGGCGAAGGCCAACGCCACCGAGGCCATGCCGTTGCCCAGGTACATCAGGGAGCGGCCGAGCGCCAGCGCCCGGAACGCCGGGTGCCGCAGCGGGGCCAGGAGCCCCGCCCCGCGCGGTCCCGCGGGTGCCCGCGGGACCGTCTCGTCTCTTTCCGTCACGCCACGCCTCACGTCCCCGGTTCGCCCGACCCCGCCGGAGCACGATGCCAGGACGGGGGCCGCGCGTCCACGGGTTTTCGCGTCCGGCGGCGGCCGGTTCAGACGGAGGCGCTCACCCGGTCGCCCGAGGGTCGTAGGTCTGACCCGTGATCGGGTTGGTGGCCAGCCCGGTGGCGGGGTCGTAGTCGACGTCCATCCCCAGGTCGGGGTCGTGCAGCAGACCGGTCTGGGGGTTGCGCAGCAGACCCGAGTCGGGGTCGATCTCCCACCCCGTCACCGGGTCCACCTCCGGCGTCGCCGTCGGCTCCGCGGAGGCCCCGGGGGAGGGTTCGGGGGTGGCCCCCGCGTCGGCACCGGTCCCGGGCGACGGGCTCGCCTCGGGCTCGGGTTCCTCCTGGTCCCGGCCGTCCTGGTCCTCGGCGATGACCTCGCTGCGTCCGGCCTGCGACTCCGCGCCGCCCTGGGGGTCGAGCGCGCCGAAGCTGACCAGGGCCAGGATGAGGATGCCCAGACCCACGCGGTAGTAGACGAACGGCATGAAGCTGTGGGTGGAGATGAACTTCATCAGCCACGCGATGACCGCGAAGCCGACGACGCCCGCGATGACCGTTCCCACCAGGGTCGCCCCCCAGCCCGCGTACTCGTTGCCGCCGATGTCGGTGAGCTTGTACAGGCCCGCGCCGAAGACGGCGGGCAGCGCCAGCAGGAAGGAGTACTCCGCCGCTTCCTTGCGGTTGAAGCCGAGCAGCATCCCGCCGGTGAGCGTGCCGCCGGAGCGGGAGACGCCCGGGATCAGCGCCAGCGCCTGGAAGAGACCGAAGGTCAGGCCCCGGGAGACGGTGAGGTCCTCCAGTCCCCGGTGCTTGCGGGTGTACTTGTCGGCGAGGCCGAGGAAGACGCCGAAGATGATCAGGTTCAGCGCGACCAGGCGCAGGTCGCGGAACACGCTGTCGATCTGCTCCTCCAGGAGCAGCCCCAGGACCACGATGGGGATCGAGCCCAGGATGACGTACCAACCCATCCGGGCGTTGACGTCACCGCGCAGTTCGCGCACGAACAGCGACCTGGTCCACGTCGACAGGATCAGCCAGATCCTGCGCCGGAAGTAGATCAGCACGGCCAGTTCCGTGCCGAGCTGGCTGACCGCGGTGAAGGCCGCTCCCGGGTCGGGCCAGCCGAAGAGCGCCGACACCACGCGCAGGTGGCCGCTGGAGGAGATCGGCAGGAATTCCGTCAGCCCTTGGACCAGGCCAAGGATGATCGCTTCGAGCAGGGACATGTCGGTGGTCGCTCCGTGGTGGAAGCCCGCGGCAGGAGGTACCGGGGCACGCACGGCGAAGGGGCCGTGGCGGTATCTGGAAGGGGTGACCTGGGCAGCCTATCCAGAGTTGCGCCCCGAGCGGGTCACGGGCGGGACGCAGACGGTCCCAGCACCCAGCTGCGCCCCTCGGCGGCGAGCTTCTCCACGAGCGTGGCGCTGTCGTGCTCCTTGGCGAACAGGTGCTCCGGCCGGGTGATCGGCACGATCCACAGCCACCGCACCGGGTCGCCCTGGAAGGAGAGCCCCGACGTGTCCGGCGGCCGGTGGTCGGTCCGTGCGACCAGCGCGGACGGGTCCTCCAGCAGGAGCACCGCCCCCGCGTCGCCGCGCATCGTCCGGTCCTCGGGGTTGTCCAGCCACTTGACCGTGTGCCCGGTCCCGAACCACGTCACCGCGCGCCACGGGAACGCGCCGATCCACCGGAAGATCCGCGCGGCCCGGTGCGCGGGCATCGTGGTGGCCAGTGCCAGCTCCACCCGGGCGTGCCGTGAGGTGTCGGCCATGTACCGGTCCAGGGTGGGCATGCGCTGCCCGCACATGCCCACGGTGGACAGCACCGTGAACGGCCGCCCGGCGCGGGGCGGCCGCTCCGAGAGCCGCAGCAGCGGCGGGTGGCCGTCGGACACGTCCCAGTAGTGCCCGGGCTCGCCGACACGGCGGTTCAGGTGGCTGAGCACGGTGCGCTGCACACTCCGCCACGCGCCCGCGGCCCGCCGCCAGTCCCAGTAGGCCTCGGCGTGCACCACCCGCGGCCACAGCTGGTCGCGCACCGAGTCCAGGTCCCAGGCGAAGGCGCTGCGTCCGATCGCCTCACGCGCGTACCCCGGGAGTCCGCTGTCGGCCTCGGCCCAGCCGGGGATCACCGCGAGCAGCCCCTCCTCGTCGATCAGGGCGACGCCGTCGCCCTCCTCGAACCACACGGCGCGCAGGTGCGCGGGGTCCAGGCGCGGCCGGCCCTGCGGGTGCTTGGTGTGCGCCTCGGGCATCAGCGGGGCGCGGCCCTCGAACAGCCCGCCCTCCTCGCCGGCGACGGGGGCGGCGTCGTGGTTGGCCAGCCACACGGGGACCCGGATGCGGCCGCGCGCGTCGAGCAGGTAGGCGGCCGTGGTGCGGGAGTCGCACTCGACGACGACCCGGCGGCTCTGGTAGGGGCTGACCTCGTCGAGCAGGACGTCGATCCCTGTCACCGGCCCTCCCGCGTGCCGTACCCGTGTTGTCGCCCGCGTCCGGCCCCGGACCAGCCCGGTCCGTCCGGACAGTGCGTAGAATCGACGGTAGTGCCCTGACAGGCGGAGCCGCACCGCAGCCGCGTATAGGTCGTATAACGACCGGAGCCGCGCGGTCCCCGCGCCGGGCCCACGACCACCGACGCCACTCCGTTACGGATACCTATGCCCGCCGAGCTCACCTTCGTCGCCCCCCGCCGCGCCCAGCCGCCGCGGCACCTCGCCGACCTCAGCCCCGAGGAGCGGGCCGAGGTCGTGTCGGGTCTGGGGGAGAAGCCCTTCCGTGCCAAGCAGCTCGCCAAGCACTACTTCGGCCACCTGGAGTCGGACACCTCGGCGATGACCGACCTGCCCGAGGCCTCCCGGGAGAGGCTGGGGGAGGCGCTGCTGCCGACCCTGCTCACACCGGTCCGGCACATCACCTGCGACAACGGCATGACCCGCAAGACCCTGTGGAAGGCCTTCGACGGGGTGATGTTCGAGTCGGTGCTCATGCGCTACCCGGACCGCGTCACGCTGTGCATCTCCTCCCAGGCCGGGTGCGGGATGAACTGCCCGTTCTGCGCCACCGGACAGGCGGGGCTGACCCGCAACCTGTCCACGGGAGAGATCGTCGACCAGGTGGTGGCCAGCGCCCGCGACCTGGCGCGCGGCGAGGTCGCCGGGGGCCCGGGGCGGATCAGCAACATCGTCTTCATGGGCATGGGCGAGCCCATGGCCAACTACAAGCGGGTGCTCCAGACCGTGCGCCGGATCACCGACCCGGTGCCGAACGGGCTGGGGATCTCCCAGCGCGGCGTCACGGTGTCCACGGTCGGCCTGGTGCCCGCCATCGACAAGCTCATCGCCGAGAGCATGCAGGTGCGCCTGGCGATCTCCCTGCACGCCCCCGACGACGAGCTGCGCGACGAGCTGGTGCCGATCAACACCCGCTGGAAGGTCCAGGAGGTCCTGGACGCCGCGTGGCGGTACGCCGGGACCACCGGCCGCCGGGTGTCGATCGAGTACGCGCTGATCAAGGACATCAACGACCAGGCATGGCGGGCCGACCTGCTCGGCAGGCTGCTCAAGGGCCACCTGGTGCACGTCAACCTCATCCCGCTCAACCCCACGCCGGGCTCCAAGTGGACGGCCTCGCGTCCGGAGGACGAGCGCGAGTTCGTCCGGCGGCTCCAGTCGCACGGGGTGTCGGTCACCGTCCGCGACACGCGCGGCCAGGAGATCGACGGCGCCTGCGGGCAGCTCGCCGCGGCCGAGCGCTGAGCCGCCCGGACGGCGCCCCGTGACCGAGACCCTGCTGGCCTTCGCGGTCGCCGCCCTCTCCGGCCTGGTCCCGGTCATCAACATCGAGGTGTACCTGGTGGGCGCCGTCGCCCTGACCGACGGCGGCGCCCTCACCCTGACGGCGATGGCGGTCGCCGCCGGGCTGGGCCAGGCCCTGGGCAAGCTGCCCTACTACCACGTGGGCCGGGGCACCATCTCCACGCCGTGGCTGCGCCGCAGGGCCGCCACTCCGGGGCGCTGGACCGAGCGGGCGGCGCACTGGCGGCGCAGGGCCCAGGAACAGCCGGTGTGGGGGGTCGGACTGGTCGCGCTCAGTTCGTTCGCGAGCGTTCCGCCGTTCGTGGTGGTGTCGGTCCTGGCCGGGGTCGTGCGGCAGAACGTCGTGGTGTTCTTCCTGGTCACGTGGGTCACCCGCACCGCGCGTTTCCTGGTGGTGGTGTTCGCCCCGGCCTGGGCGATGTCCTTCCTCCCTGGGTGAGGCCCCCAGGCGCACTCTGCCGCGTCAATGAGTGATGTGAAGAATATGCCGAATGATTCTTTATAACCGATTCGGTGTTTTCTGTGTGGTGATCGAGCGTATTGACCGTTCTCTTCCGAACGGTGTTGACTTCTCCGCTCCCACCGGACCGCCCGACCTGGCGGAGCGGGGTCAGGCGCTGACCAGGTCGCGGCGGCGGAAACCGCCCAGACCCGCCGCCGTCGCGGCCCCGGCCGCGGCCAGGACGACGAGGAAGGGCACCGCGTCGAACTCCTCCAACGGGAGCTGCGACAGGATCTGGAACGGCCCGGCGTCCAGCATCCATCCGGGCAGGTCCATGATCAGACCGAACACGGTCACGACCAGGCCGTAGCCGTACCAGGCCCACACCAGCCCGACCAGGCGCGGCGCGACCCCGAGCAGCAGGGTGGTCAGTCCGACGAACAGCAGGACCACGGGCAGCTGGGCGGCGCCCGCCTCGGCCACCGTGCGGATCCAGTCGGGGTCCTCGGTGACCAGTGCCGCCCCGAGCCCCATCGCCAGCCCGCCCAGGAGCAGGACCAGGGTCGCCGCCAGGGCGCTGACCAGGACCGCCGAGCCCATCCACCGGATCCGGCCCACGGCGGCGGCCAGGGTCAGCTCGGCGCGTCCGGCGCTCTCCTCGGCGCGGGTGCGCAGGACCGAGAGGACGGCGAAGGCCACCGCGGCCATCACGACGTAGAGGACCAGCATGCCGAGGAAGCCGTTGGTCATGTTCTCCGCGTCCAGGCCCATGCGCCCCAGCAGTTCGGGGTTCTGCTCGACCATCACGTCGATCTCGGAGACGAGTGTGCCGAAGGACAGCGCGAACAGCGCCACGGCCACCGTCCACACGATGACCGACACCCGCTGCTGGCGCAGGTGCAGGGCGAACACCCCGTTCAGCAGGGGGCTCGCCCCCGCCGGTCCCGGACGCGCGGCGACCAGCCCCGCGCCCAGGTCGCGCCGGTCCGCCAGCGTGTAGGCGACCGCGAACAGCACCGCGATGACCAGCGCGTACAGCGCCAGCGGCCACCAGCGCAGGTCGTCGAACATCCGGGTCTGCTGGGCCCAGGCGAAGGGTGAGAACCACGACGGGGCGCTGCCGCCGCGCTCGGCGACGTCGCCGACGACGCGGAACATGAACAGCACACCCACCGCGAGGAAGGCCAGCCCGCTGGCGCCCCGCGCGTGCTCGGACACCTGGGCGCACACGGCGGTGATCGCGCCGAAGGTGATCCCGGCCAGGGCGATGCCGCCGCCGAAGGCCGCCGAGTCGGCCACGGCCAGGTCGTTGAACACCATGACCAGGGTCAGGAGTCCTCCGATGACACCGCAGACCAGCGCGTTGGTGACGAGCGCGGCGGTCATCTGCGCACTGGAGCCGAGCACGTTGGCGCGCAGCAGTTCGGCGCGCCCGCTCTCCTCCTCGGCCCGCGTGTGGCGGACCACGTGCAGGACGCTCATGACCGCCAGGGCGACCAGCAGAGTCTGGGTCATCTCGTTGGCGACCATCGAGCCGAGCCGGTACTCGTCCAGGCCGTATCCGGGTCCGCCGAAGACGACACCGGTCGGCGTCGCCATGACGGCGGCGCGCGCCATCCGCTGGGCGGGCTCGGCGAACATCTCCGCCAGGGTCGGCACGGTCATGGCGAGCAGGCCGACCAGGGAGGCCGTCCATACCGCCATGCGCACCCGGTCGCGGCGCAGGATGAACCGGATCAGGTGCCCGGTCCCGGTGAACGTGCTCATTCCGTGCCCCTCCCCTCACCGTTGAGGGCGGCCAGCTCGTCGCCGTAGTGGCGCATGAACAGCTCCTCCAGGGAGGGCGGGTTGCTGACGAGCGAGCGGACGCCGAGTCCGGTCAGGGCGCGCAGGGCCTGGTCCATCCGGTCGTTGTCGACGTCGAAGGTGACGCTGCCGCCGTGGACGGACAGGTCGTGCACCCCGGGGAGGCCCGCGAGCGCGCTGGCGTCGCCGTCGGTCGTGGCGCGGACCGTGGAGCGGGTCAGGTGACGCATCCCGTCGAGGGTCCCGGACTCGACGGTCCGGCCCCTGCGGATGATGGTCACGGTGTCGCAGAGCTTCTCGACCTCGGCCAGGATGTGGCTGGACAGCAGGACCGAGCGGCCCTGGGCACTGGCCTCGCGGACGCAGTCGGTGAAGACCGACTCCATGAGCGGGTCGAGGCCGGAGGTGGGTTCGTCGAGGATGAGCAGTTCCGCGTCGGAGGCCAGGGCGGCCACCAGCGCGACCTTCTGCCGGTTGCCCTTGGAGTAGGTGCGCGCCTTCTTGGTGGGGTCGAGTTCGAACCGGCCGAGCAGGTCGCGCCTGCGGACCGGGTCGACCGAGCCGCGCAGCCGTCCGAGCAGGTCGATGGCCTGGCCGCCGGTGAGGTTGGGCCACAGCGCCACGTCTCCGGGCACGTAGGCCAGGCGGCGGTGCAGGTCGACGGCGTCCCGCCAGGGGTCGCCGCCGAGCAGGCGGGCGGTGCCGCCGTCGGCCCGGAGCAGACCGAGCAGGACGCGGATGGTGGTGGACTTCCCGGCGCCGTTGGGGCCGAGGAACCCGGCCACCTGGCCGGGCTGGACGGTGAGGTCGAGGCCGTCGAGGGCCTTGAGGTTCCCGAAGCTCTTCTGGAGTCCGCGTACCTCGATGGCGGGTGATGACATGGGTGTCTCCTGGGGGATGACGCGTGGGTGGTGATCGTGAACGTGGCCGCCGGGGGTTCAGGACGTCTCCTCCGGCGGGTCGCTCACGTACAGGAGGTAGGCGTCGAGCATCGAGCGGTCGGCGAGCAGCCCCTCGGTGTAGAGCTCCAGGGCCGGGAGCGTGAAGTCCTCCGTCCACTCGCGGATGACCGCGCGGAAGTCCACGTCGGGTCCGGGGTGGCGCAGTGTGACGAGCAGCAGCAGCGATCCGGCCGCGTTGGCGGCCAGCCAGCGGGCCCGGGCCCGGGGTGCCCGGCTGGGGCGGACGGTGCCCGCCTCGACCCCGGCGTCGAGGTAGGACTCGATGTCGGCGGCCATGTGCTCGTACAGAGTGCGGGCCAGCTCCCCTCCGGCCTGGAGGCACCGGAAGAGGAACGCCATGTAGGGCGCGAACTCCTCCGCCTCGGCGAGCTGGTGCAGGACGGTCTTGTGGTCGGCGTCGGTCTCGGTGATGGACGCCGTCTTGACCTCGCGGACGATGCGGGTGACGTGCTCCTCGCAGGCGGTGCGCAGCTTGGCCTTGGTGCCGAAGTGGTGCATGACGAGGGCGGCGGAGACCCCGGCGCGCTCGGCGATCTCACGGACCGGGACGTCGAAGCCGTGCTGTCCGAAACAGTCGATGGCCGCGTCGCGGATGCGCGCGCGGGCGGTGAGGTCCTCCGTGCGGTCGGGGGGCCGTTGCGGTGTTGAACCCATGTTCATGAGACTAAACGCATGTTCAGCATTCTGACAAGATGTTCAGCACCACGGGTTCGTCGAAGTCGGGGATCCGCCCCGCTCGGGGCCCCGTAGACTGCGGGGCACGGTCCGGGGCGCCCCAGACGCTCCGGCGTCGAGGAGGGAGGCATCCATGGTGCGGATCGCGGTCGCCCAGTTCGCGCCGGGCCAGGACAAGGCGGAGAACGCGCGCTCGGTCGCCGAACTGGCGGCCCGTGCCGCGTCCGAGGGTGCCGACGTGGTCCTGCTGCCCGAGTACGCGATGTTCACCGCGTCGCGGACCGACCACCGCTACGTGAAGTCCGCCGAGCCCCTGGACGGCCCCTTTCTCTCCGCCGCGGCCGACACGGCCCGTTCGGAGGGCGTGCACCTGGTGCTGGGGGTGAACGAGACCACCGTCGGGGAGGGCGGGGCGGGTGAGGCCACCCACTTCACCAACACGCTCGTCGCGCTGGGCCCGGACGGTCGGCGGCGCGCCCTCTACCGCAAGATCCACCTCTACGACGCGTTCGGTGCCCGCGAGTCGGACGTGATCAGCCCCGGGCCGATCGAGGAACCGGAGACCTTCACCGTCGACGGCGTCGTCTTCGGCCTCCAGACCTGTTACGACCTGCGGTTCCCGGAGGTGGCTCGGCGCATCGCCGACGCCGGGGCGCACGTGCTGCTGCTGGCGGCGCAGTGGGTTCCCGGTCCGCTGAAGGAGGACCACTGGCGCACGCTGGCCCGGGCGCGGGCGATCGAGAACACCGTCTACGTCGCGGCCGCCGGACAGGCGGCGCCGTCGGGGGCGGGCGGGAGCATGGTGGTCGACCCGATGGGCACGCCGGTCGTCTCGGTGGGGGAGCAGCGCTTCGCGGTCGCCTCCGCGGAGGTTTCGGCCGCCCGGGTCGAGGAGGTCCGTGCCATCAATCCGGCCCTGTCGCTGCGCCGATTCGCGGTCACTCCGCGCGACCTGGACTGAGGCCCCGTACCCCTACTACTCAGTAGGCATCGGGCAAATCAGATGAATCCACGTCTCTTAACTGGGGTCTTCCCAGGGTTCGTTACTTAGGGTTATGATTTCCGTGCACGGAGTGATTTGGATCGGTCCGGACACTTCCCAGTGCCGGGAGCCTCTGATTCGATAAAGAGCCGGTAACTATCGGCCCGCCAGACTGTCCTAAACCACGGGGGGAGCAAGGACATTGCGCGGAACGAGCATGGTGTGTGCAACGGGTGCACGGCCTGACGACACGTCGGAAACCTACGTCTACGACCCGGAGGCGCTGACGGGGGACCAGCGCATGGGGGACGCCTGCGCCGTCTGCCACACCCGGTGGCCCCGACCCCGTAGGGTCCTCGGGCGGCTGCCGGACGGATGCCGCGTGTACGGGTGCCAGGAGTGCGCGGACCTCGTCGGCGCGGGGGCCGGTACGGCCTCCGGCCGGCCGGTGTACGCCGCCCGCTAGCAGCGGGGCGAAAGCCCGCGAGTCCCGTTCGGGAGCCCAGGGCGAACACGGTCGCGCTCCGGGTCCAGGGGGAGAGTCGGACCCGGAGCGCTTCCGCTGACGCGCCCGCTTCCATGGGGAGGAGGGGAATTGAGCGCGTCCTTCCAGGATGGTCTCCGTGGTCTCCTCCACCGGCCACTCCCCGTGAGGAGCGGCCGCCACCAACGATACTCCGTGTTGTCCGTGGTCGACCGTCAGTAAGAGAGATCCGTCCCGATTTCCCGTTAGGACGACCTAACCGTTCGTGGGAAAGCCCAGGTTGACGCCGCCCTCGGGGCGCCTTCCCGGGTCCGTCCAGCGCGCGGTGACCGCCTTCGTGCGGGTGTAGAAGTGCACACCCTCCGTCCCGTGCGCGTGCGAGTCCCCGAACAGCGACTGCTTCCAACCGCCGAACGAGTAGTAGGCCATCGGCACCGGGATCGGCACGTTGATCCCCACCATGCCGACCTGGATCTCGCTTTGGAACCGCCGCGCCGCGCCCCCGTCGTTGGTGAAGATCGCGGTTCCGTTGCCGTACCGGTTGTCGTTGATCAGCCGGACGGCCTCGTCGTAGTCCGACACCCGCACCACGCTCAGCACCGGCCCGAAGATCTCGTCGCCGTAGCAGTCCATCTCCGGGGTGACGTGGTCCAGCAGCGACGGACCGAGCCAGAACCCGTCGGACTCCCCGCCCAGGACCGGGTGCACGCGGCCGTCGATGGCCAGGGTCGCGCCCTGCTCGACACCCGAGTCCAGGTACGAGGCCACCTTGTCCCGGTGCTCGCGGGTGACCAGCGGCCCCATCTCACTGCGGTCGTCGTCGCCCGGGCCCACGCGCAGGCGCTCGACCCGCTCGCGGATCCGCGCGATCAGCTCGTCGGCGACCGAGTCCACCACCGCGATCGCGGAGATGGCCATGCAGCGCTCACCGGCCGAGCCGAACCCGGCCGAGACCGCGGAGTCGGCCGCCAGGTCCAGGTCGGCGTCGGGCAGCACCACCATGTGGTTCTTCGCGCCGCCCAGCGCCTGCACGCGCTTGCCGTGCTCGGCCGCCCGGCCGTAGATGTACCGGGCGATCGGGGTCGAACCCACGAAGCTGACCGCCGCCACGTCCGGGTGCTCCAGCAGGCCGTCCACCGCGACCTTGTCCCCCTGGAGCACGTTGAACACCCCGTCGGGCAGCCCGGCCTCGGCCCACAGCTCGGCGAGCAGCAGGGAGGCCGAGGGGTCCTTCTCGCTGGGCTTGAGCACGAAGGTGTTGCCGCAGGCGATCGCGACCGGGAACATCCACATCGGGACCATCGCCGGGAAGTTGAACGGGGTGATCCCGGCGACCACGCCCAGCGGCTGGAGGATGGAGTAGGAGTCCACGCCCGTGGAGACGTTCTCGGAGTAGCCGCCCTTGAGCAGGTGCGGGATGCCGCAGGCGAAGTCGACGACCTCCAGGCCGCGCGCCACCTCACCCTTGGCGTCGGAGACGACCTTGCCGTGCTCGGCGCTGATCACCTCGGCCAGGCGGTCGCTGTTGGCGCGCAGCAGCTCGCGGAACCGGAACAGGACCTGGACCCGCCTGGACAGCGACGTGTCGCGCCAGCCCGGGAAGGCCTCCCTCGCCGAGCGCACGACGGCGTCGATCTCGGGCTGCCCGGCCAGGTCGACCGTGCCGGAGACCTTCCCGGTCGCCGGGTTGTACACGTCCGCGCGACGCTCCGCGGGACCCTGGTGGCGGGCTCCGCCGATCCAGTGTGTGACGTTCTCGTTCATCGTTCCCTCTTCGTCGAGTACCGGAGCCGTCCACGGGCGGCCGGTCCGGGACCGGCCACCCGCGGCACTCCGTGTCTGCCTGTCGACAGGGGGCGCCCAGCAGCCACCCTGCGTCGTCCTGTTCGTACGGTCCTGTTCGTGCGGCCTCGCGGGCTCGGCCGGGGCTCGGGGCGTGGAGGACGGGGTCCTGCCCGCCCGTCACCCGCCACCGCCCTCAACGGACACCTTCGGTGCGGTTGCCTGGTCGGTCTCGCCGGTCGCTCGTTCCTCGCTCGCGGCTCGCCTCGTCCTGCAGAACCCCGTACGCCCCGCTGTGCCTGTGCGGCCTCGCGGGCTCGGCCGGGGCTCGGGGCGTGGAGGACGGGGTTCTTCGTCCTCGGTCTCGCCGGTCGCTCGTTCCTCGCTCGCGGCTCGCCTCGTCCTGCAGAACCCCGTACGCCCCTCGCGCACCTCAGGCCTGGGCGTCGACCGCGCGCACCGCGTCCAGGAGCAGGTCGCGCCCCTCGGCGGCCTCCTCGGTGGACAGGGTCAACGGCGGGGCCATCCGCAGCACGTTGCCGTGCACGCCGCCCTTGCCGACCAGCAGCCCGCGCTCGCGGGTGCCCTCCAGGACCCGCCCGGCCAGCTCCGCGGACGGGGCGCCCGTCTCCGGGTCGACCATCTCCACGGCGAACATCAGGCCCTTGCCGCGCACGTCACCGACACTGGGCAGGTCGGTCAGCGGGCGCAGGCCGTCGATGATCAGGCCGCCCTGGCGCAGCGCGTTCCCCTGGAGGTCGTGCTCCAGGACGTAGTCGAGGGTCGCCCCGGCCGCCGCCATCGACACCGGGTTGCCGCCGAACGTGGCCACGCCCAGCGCGTGCAGGCGGTCCATCAGGTCACCGCGGGCCACGACGCCGCCGACCGCGAAGCCGTTGCCCAGCCCCTTGGCGAAGGTCATCGCGTCCGGGGTGACACCGTGGTTGCCGATCCCGAAGAAGCTCGTCCCGGTGCGGCCCCAACCGGTCTGCACCTCGTCGGCGACGAACAGGATGCCGTGCTCGTCGAGGACCTCCTTGTAGGCGGCGTACAGGCCGTCCGGCGGCATCGCGAAGCCGCCCACGCCCTGGATCGGCTCGGCGATCAGGCACGCGACGTTGGGCGCGGTGGTGTCCAGCACGTCGCGCAGGTCGGCCACGCAGGCGGTGGTGTACTCCTTCTCCGACATGCCGCGGAAGGCGGGTGCCGCGCGGTCGGTGCCGTGCAGGTAGTGGACGTTGAGCGGGGACAGCGAGGAGTTCTTCCACCCCCGGTTCCCGGTCACCGCCACCGTGCCGAACGAGCGGCCGTGGTAGCTGCCGCGCATGGCGAGCACCTCGTCGCTGCCGCGCGCGTAGGTGGCCAGGAGCAGCGCGGTCTCGTTGGCCTCGGTCCCGGAGTTGGTGAAGAAGACCTTCGCGTCGGGGATCCCGGACAGCCGGGCGATCTTCTCGGCCAGCTCGACCTGGCCGCGGATGAGGTAGAGGGTGGAGGTGTGCACGACCCCCTTGGCGATCTGGCGCTCCACCGCCTCGCGGACCTCGGCCACGTCGTAGCCGATCATGTTGGTCACGATGCCGGTGAAGAAGTCGAGGTAGGTGCGGCCCTCGGCGTCCGTGACGCGTGATCCCTTGCCGCCGACGATCTCCAGCGGGGTCTCGTAGTACAGGGGAAGCCAGGAGGGCATGACCGCGCGGTGGCGCGAGAGAAGTTCCGACATGCCCCCAGTCTCTCCGCGCCCCCATCGGATGACCAGGATCACCATGTTGACAACATGGCGGTCGGTTTTACGGGGTGTAAATCCCGGTGGTCGGCGCCGCTGCCGTGGTCAGGTGCCCGGATGGTGATTCAGGGTGTAACGGGTCAGGGCTGCGGACCTGACAGTGCGTCCTAGTATGAGGGGGTGCTTCCCACTCTCGCCGAGGTCCTCCAGCTACCCGCCCTCCAACGCGCCCGCCCGCGCGTCGTGGTCGGTTCCGACCGCCTGGACGTCCCCGTGCGCTGGGTCCACATCGCCGAGGTCACCGACCTGGCCCACCTGCTGCGCGGCGGTGAACTGGTGCTCAGCACGGGTATCGCCATGCCCGACGACCCCGACGCCCTGCGCCGCTACATCGACGACCTCGCCAACGCCGGGGTCAGCGGGATCGCGGTCGAGCTCGGCCGCAAGTACCACGCCGAACTCCCGCCCGCCTTCCTGGACGCCGCCCGCGACGCGGGGGTGCCCGTCGTCCTGCTCGACCGCGAGGCGCGGTTCGTCGAGATCACCGAGGCCGTGCACATCCGCGTGGTCAACGAGCAGCTGGAGGAGCTGCGCGAGTCGGAGAAGCTGCACTCGGTCTTCACCCAGCTGTCGGTGGAGGGCGCCGACACCGCCCAGATCCTGCACGAGGTCGCCCAGCTGTCCGGCTGCCCGGTGGTCCTGGAGAACCTCACCCACCAGGTGCTGGCCTGCGACCTCAACGGGGAGGACCCGGGCACGCTGCTCACCTCGTGGGAGAGCCGCTCACGCGCGATCCGCTCGGGCAGCCACACCGTCCACGCGCCCAGCACCGGCTGGCTGGTCACCACCGTCGGCGCGCGCGGCCAGGACTGGGGGCGCCTGATCCTCATCGCCGGAGCCACCCCCACCCCGCGCCAGAGCATGCTCATCGAACGCGCCGCCACCACGCTGGCGCTCGGTCGGCTGCTGGAGCGCCACCAGGAGAGCCTGGAGCGCCAGACGCACCGCACCATCATCTCCGGCATCATCGACCGCGCCTACTCCGACCCGGAGGAGGCGCTGGTCCGGGCGCGGGCGGTCGGCGTGCCGCTCAAGGGGCGCGAACTGGTCGGGCTGGTCCTGCGGCTGCGCGAGAGCGGGACCGGGCTGGCGGGACAGGCCAGGCTGTCCGACACCGCCGAGGGCGCCGCGCGCGCCTGCCGGGAGCTGCGCCTGCCCGCGCTGGTGGGTTCGCTCGACGACCTGCGGGTGGGCATCCTGCTGCCGCTGTCGGGCAAGCAGCGGCTGGAGCCGACCCTGCACATGCTCGCCGAACGGGTGCGCAACGCGATCGGGGACGCGGCCGTGCTGGCCGTGGGGTCGTCGGCGGACGGTATCCGCGAGGTGCGCCGGTCCTTCCTGGAGGCGCGGCAGGTCGGCGACGTGGCCGTCCGCCAGAACGACCAGCGCCCCTTCTACCGCCTCCCCGACCTGCACCTGCGCGGGCTGCTGCACCTGTTCCGCGACGACGAGCGGCTCCAGACCTACGTCGAGCGCGAACTCGGGCCGCTGCTCGACCACGACGCCAGACACGGCGACGACCTCACCGACATGCTCCGCCGCTACCTGGGCGCGGGACGCAACAAGGCGCTCGCCGCCAGCCGGGCCCACCTGTCCAGGCCCGCCTTCTACGAACGGCTGCGCCGGATCTCCAACGTTCTCGACGCCGATCTGGAATCCGTGGAGACCTGTCTGTCACTGCACGTGGCCCTGTTGTCCCTGGACTCGGTGCGCGACGACCGCTGATCTGGGGGGACGCCGGGTACCCAGGTTCGGCCTCCGGTCGGAATCGGCCGTGCAGTAACGTGGAATCCGTCGTTGGTGGATGATGCAGCGGCGAATTCCAGAAGTTCACAGCCCAGAATTCATCGGATTCTTGTGGATGCAAGCGGAGGATCATGTGACCCACCAGGCGGACTCCGGTCCCGCACGCAGGAACAACGGCGTCGTCCTCGACGACACGGCCAAGCGCATCATCGAACTGCTCCAGGAGGACGGGCGGCGGTCCTACGCCTCCATCGGCAAGCTCGTGGGCCTGTCCGAGGCGGCCGTGCGCCAGCGCGTCCAACGCCTCCTGGAGGCCGGGGTCGTCCAGGTGGTGGGCGTGACCGACCCCATGATGCTGGGCTTCAGCCGCCAGGCGATGATCGGCGTCCGCACGAGTGGTGACCTGAACACGGCGGCCGACGCCATCTCCGACATCCCGGGCGTGGAGTACGTGGTGATCACCGCGGGCTCGTTCGACCTGCTGGTGGAGGTCGTGGCCGAGGACGACCCGCGGCTGCTGGAGATCCTGGCGGACATCCGCGCGGTCGACACGGTGGACACCACCGAGACCTTCCTCTATCTCAAGCTCCGCAAGCAGACCTACGCCTGGGGTACACGCTAGGCAGCGCCCGCCCTGGTCCTCCGCCGCGCTTCGGACCGTGTTCGCCACCCCCGGAGCGGCCGGGTCGAGGGGGAGAGCGCCTGGAGTGGCCCCGTCCGCGCCCAACGAGACGCGCGGACGGGGCCGTGCCTTGGCGAGATCACGGAGGGCGCGGGCATACCAGTAGCCTGTCGCGGAGGACCGTGATCGGGCGATGTCCGCCAAGGTGGTTCGGGGACGCTCCCGGCGCGGTGCGCCTCGGGGTCAGAGCCGGGCGAAGGCCTCGTCGAGGATGTCCAGCCCCTCGTTCAGGAGCTCGTCGGAGATGACCAGCGGCGGCAGCATCCGGACGACGTTGCCGTAGGTGCCCGCGCTCAGCAGGATCAGGCCCTGCTGGTGGGCGTGGGAGAGGACCTTGCCCAGCGCCTCCGGGTTGGGCGTCTTGTCCGCGTCCTTGACCAGCTCGATCGCGATCATCGCACCGCGGCCGCGCACGTCACCGATGATGTCGTACTTGGCGGCCAGCTCGCGCAGACGGCCCAGCATGAGTGCGCCGATCTGCCGGGCGCGCTCGACCAGGCCGTCGGACTCGATGGCCTCCAGGGCGGCCAGCGCGGCGGCGCACGCGGCCGGGTTGCCGCCGTAGGTGCCGCCCAGGCCACCGCCGTGGACGGCGTCCATCAGCTCGGCGCGGCCGGTCACGGCGGCCAGCGGAAGGCCGCCCGCGATGCCCTTGGCGGTCGTGATGAGGTCGGGGACGATCCCCTCGTGGTCGCAGGCGAACATGTCGCCGGTGCGGGCGAAACCGGTCTGGACCTCGTCGGCGACGAACACGATGCCGTTGGAGCGGCAGAAGTCCACGATCGCGGGCAGGAACCCGGCGCCCGGCTCGATGAAGCCGCCCTCGCCCTGGATCGGCTCGATCACCACGGCGGCGACGTTCTCCGGGCCGATCTGCTTGGTGATCTGGTCGATGGCGGCCCTGGCGGCCTCGGGGCCGCAGTTCTCGGCCCCGGTCGCCCAACGGTAGGGGTAGGCCATCGGCACGCGGTAGATCTCGCTCGCGAACGGCCCGAAGCCCTGCTTGTAGGGCATGTTCTTGGCGGTGAGGCCCATGGTGAGGTTGGTGCGGCCGTGGTAGGCGTGGTCGAAGACGACCACGGCCTGGCGGCCGGTGGCGCTGCGGGCGATCTTGACCGCGTTCTCCACGGCCTCGGCGCCGGAGTTGAGCAGGATCGAACGCTTCTCGTGGTCGCCCGGGGTGACGCGGTTCAGGGCCTCGCACACGTCCACGTACGCCTCGTACGGGTTGACCATGAAACACGTGTGGGTGAACCGGCCGAGCTGCTCGGCGGCGCGTTCCACGACGCGCGGGTCGGCGTTGCCGACGTTGGTCACCGCGATGCCGGAACCGAAGTCGATCAGGGCGTTGCCGTCGATGTCCTCGACGATCCCGCCACCCGCGCGCTCGACGTAGACCGGAAGCACGCTGCCGACGCCCTGGGCGACCGCCGCCGAACGGCGCTCCTGGATCGCGCGGCTCTTGGGGCCGGGGATCTCCGTGACGATCCGGCGTGACTGGACGACCTCGGACGTGGCCATGCGGCTGCCTCCTGTGAACGGGCTCGGGTGAGGGAGTCGATCCGACTGCCATGACCTTAGGCGGCGCGGAACGGGTCAGACATGGACACGGTGGATAATTGATCCAGGCACCTGCGCCAATGCGGCGCGAGACACGCGGACGGAGGGAGAACGGATGCCCCCGACCCTGGGCGCCCTGCTGCGGACGCCGCGTCTGCGGCTGCGCCTGCTCAACGGCGAGGACCAACTGGACCGGAGGGTCGCGTGGGTCGCGGTCAGCGAACTCACCGACCCCACCCCCTACCTGGCCGGGGGCGAACTCGTCCTGACCACCGGGGTGCGTTGGGCGGACAGTGACCCCGACCACCGCGACTACGTGCGCCGACTGGCCGAGCGGAGGGTGTCCGGGCTCGGGTTCGGGGTGGGCGTCGTCCTGGACGAGACCCCCCGTCCCCTGCGCGAGGCCGCCGCCGAGTTCGGGGTCCCGCTGGTCGAGGTGGCGCGGGAGACACCGTTCATCGCGGTGGGCAAGGAGGTGTCGCGGCTGCTGGCCAAGGAGGAGTACGAGGGGCTCACCCGCGCGTTCGCGGCGCAGCGCGAACTCACCCGGGCCGCCCTGTCGGGGGCGCCGGAGATCGTCGACCGCCTCGCCCGCGACCTCGGCGGCCGGGTGCTCCTGCTCGGCGACGACGGCGCCGTCAGACACGCGGCGCCCGCCGGCGCGACGCGGCACGCGGACGTGATCGCGGGCGAACTGCCCCGTCTCCGGGAGGCGGGCGTGCGCGCCAGCGCCTCCGTGGAGTCGTCGGGTGACCGGGTGTCCGTCCAGCCGCTGGCCACGGGGCGGCGTGTGCGCGGATACCTGGCCGTGGGGACCGGCGGTCCCCTGGGGTCGGACGAGCGCACCCTGGTCAACGCCGCGGTCTCCCTGCTCTCTCTCGAACTGGAGCGCAGCGGTCGGGGCTCCTCCGCACAGGCGGGGGAGGGCGTTCTCGTGGCGCTGCTGACCGGGGCCCTGGACCCCCGCCACGAGGGTTCGGCCCCGCTGCGCGCGATGCTCCCGGACGAACCGGTGGTGGTCGGTGCGGGCGACGCCGTCGGGGCGACCCATCCGCCCGAGGGCGTGCTCGTCGCGGAGCACGAGGGGCGCGCCCTGCTGCTGGCCAGGGCCGGGACCCCCGGCACCGTGATCCGCGAGGTGCTGGCGGGACCGACCGGGGTGAGCGAGCCCGTCGCCTACACCGAGCTCGACGCCGGTCTGGCCCAGGCCGAACGCGCGCGGAGCGTCGCCCGGGAGGGGGACGGCGGCGTGGTGCGCGCGGGCGACCTGCCCGGGGGGCTGCTCGGTCTGGCGGAGACCCCGGTGGGGACGCGCATGGCGGAGGACCTCCTCGCACCGCTCACCGCCCAGCGCACGGGGGCCGAACTCCTGGCCTCGCTGCGCGCCTACCTGGCCAGCGCGGGTCGCTGGGACGCCGCCGCCGAGTCCCTGGGAATCCACCGGCACACCCTCCGCTACCGGATGACCCGCATCCGGGACCTGCTTCCCGGGGACCTGGACGACCCCGACCACCGGGCGGAGCTGTGGATCGCCCTGCGGGTCCTCGGGGTCCGGTAGTCGTGCCCGCCCTGGTCCCCCGCTGCGCTTCGGACCGGGTTCGGGCGCCCGGGAGGCGGGTTGCTTCCTCCTCGGCCACGCCTGTCGCTCGTACCTCGCTACGCGGCTCGCCTTGTCGTGCAGCACCCCGCCGACGCCCGAACGGTGCCCGCCCTGGTCCTGCGCTGCGCTTGGGACCGGGTTCGGGCGCCCGCCGCGCCTGCGCCGCCGCCGTGGCCCCGCACCCATGAGCGCGGTGGACACGTGGCGTGCACGATGTCGTCACCCAGCGTGAAAGTCGGTGCGGTTTCCCTGTTCGACCGGCCCGGGTCCTGTTCTTGCATGACAATGGGCGTTGCTGGCGGGCGGTAATCACCCGATCACGGAATGGCGGGCCGGGGGGCGACGTGAGGTCACTGCGCGACGACGAACAGCAGATCGGCGGGCCGATCGTGCCCGGGGGGATCACCGGAATACCGGGCCCCGTCACCACCCAGGTCGGGCGGTCCGGAGTGGGATCGGCGTCGCTGCGCTGGAAGCCCCCGCTCGACCACGACGAAGTGCGCTCCGTCCTCGCCTACCTGCGCGCCTGTCTGAGCCGCGAGGCCGTGCACACCCACGTCGTGCGACCCCACGACCTCGACTCCGACTCCTGCGCCTGCCTCCCGCCCGGCCCCGAACTCCTGTTCAGCGGTGTCCGCGACACCGTGCCCCTGCCGCCGGAGGCGGCCCGGATCCTGCGCCTGGCCCAGACACGCGGCCAGGCCCTGCGCTACGGGTACCCGCTGGTGGTCCTGGGGCAGGGGGCCGACCGCGTCGCCCTCCCGCTGCTCACCACGGACGTGCGCGCCGTGGACGACCTCGACGGGGTCCCCTGCGAACCCGGCCTCCGTACCGAGACCGGGACCGCGGTCCGCGCCGTCGGCCAGCCCGACGTCAACGCCGCCCTCCTCGCCCGGCTCGGCGTCACGGACCCCGACGACCTGTTCGAACTGCGCACCCGTCTGCGCACCGGAGCCCCCGACAGGGGCCAGCGGCCGGCGGCCGTCGCCGGCCTCGCCGCGAAGGTGCGCACCCTCCTCTCCCGGCTGGAGGTCGAACGGGTCGACGACATCGACCCCCTCGGCACCAGGGGACGGCCGACCGCCCCCGGCAACGGGGCCCACAACGTCGCCGTGCTCTTCCGCGCCGGGCCCGGCGGCCAGCTCGACGGGGACGACCACGAGCCCGGCTCCGTCGAGGGCGTCCTCGCCGACCTCGACCCCTCCGACCGGGACGGCCTCGACCCCGAGGCCGCCGTCACCACCGCGCTCGAACCCTTCCTCGGCAGGTCCGCCAACGCCCGGCCGCTCCACCCGGACCAGGCCCGCCGCCCCCCGGCCGACCGGGCCGCCCGGCAGACGACCGCCGCCCGGGCGCCACAGGACACCGCCACGGCGGTCCCCGTCTCGGTCACCCCGCTCAACCAGTCCCAGTACACGGTGCTGGGCGCCGCCATGCGCGACCAGCTCACCGTGGCGGCCACCCCGCCCGGCAGCGGCGCCCACGACCTGGTCGACGCCCTCGTCCGCACCGCGGTCAGCAACGGTCAGCGCGTTCTGGTCTGCGCGCCCACCGAGGGCGACCTCGTCGAGCTCACCCGCCGCGCCGCCGTCGCTCCGGGGCACCCGGTCGTCCGCGTCGGCGGCCCCGAACACCGCGCGGCCGAGATCCGCCAGCTCAACCGGCTGCTCATCGACCACGCCGGGACCGCGCCCCCGACCGTGCCCGAGGGCACCGGCGGCGAACCCCCCTCGCACTGGGCGGACCTGGCCGACGACTGGTCCCGGGTCCGGGAGGCGTGGCGGGCCATGGACGCCATGGCCTCCGGCGGGCACGCGCTCGCCCAGCTCGCGGAGGAACGCGGCCGCAGTATCGCGTGCGGCTGGGATCCCGACGCCCTGTTCACTCCCGAACGCGGCGGCCCCGAGTACTGGCTGCACCGGGCCGAGCGCGCCGGGGCGGGCGGATTCGTCGGCCTCCAGCACCGGTCCGCCATCCGCCGTGAACTGGGGGTGAGCACCGACCCCGACAGTCTGGCCCGGCTGTGCGCCATCGCCCGGATGGAGAGCGAGTGGCGGGCCGCCGTCGACCGGCGGACCCGCTGCGCCCCGCTCGGTGAGCTCACCAGCGGACTGGCCGACGCCCTGGCCGGACACCGCAGGTCCAGCTCCGCCTGCCTCAGCGCGGCCACCGAACCGAGGCTCTGGCGCGGCCGGGCGGCGATCGAGAACCGCCTGGAGACCCTCAACTGGCACCACGGCACCGGCTGGCCGGGCGTGTCCAACCTGTTGGACACGCTGCCCACGTGGATGTGCCGCACCGACCAGGTCCGCGCCCTCCCGCCCCAGGCCGGGCTCTACGACCTCGTGATCGTGGTCGGGGCCGAGCGCACCCGGGCCGCCGAGGTGTTGCCCGCCCTCTACCGCGCGAGCCGGGCCGTCGTGCTCGGGGACCCCGCCCACCCGGGGCCGATGAGCGTGCTGGAACCCGCCGAGGAGCGCCGGGCACTGACCGCCGCGGGTATGACCGCCGACCAGCTCGACGACCGTGGGCTGCGGCACGGGTCGGGGTCGGCGCTGCGGGCCGCCTACAAGGCCGCGCCGCCGCTGCTGTGGCTGGACGAACACGTGGGGGCGGCCCCCGCGCTCGCGAAGGCCGCCTCCCGGCACTGCTACGGGGGACGGCTCGCCGTGTGCACGGTCCCCGACCCGGCGGGCGGCCCCGCCCTGGAGTGGCACGACGTCCGCGGCACGTGCGAGGCCGCCCCCGGTGCCTCCTACGTCAACCGGGACGAGGCCTACCGCGTGGCGGTGGTGGTCGACGAGATCGACGCCGGCTCGCCTCCCGACCACGTGATCGCCGTGGTCGCCCCCACCCAGCCGCAGGTGGCGCTGATCCGCCGCCAGCTCCGGCGGCGGCACCAGCGCCACGACGTGCGGGTGGGCGGGCCGGAGCTGCTCGGCTCCGATCGGGACGCCGCCGACGTCACCGTCCTGTCGCCGATGCTCGCGGCGGCGGCGCCCGCCGTCGCCGAACGCAGGGTGCGCCGGATGCTCCACCTGTGGTCGTCGGTGCTCACACGCACACGCCGACGCCTGGTGGTGGTCGGCGACCGGGGGTACTGGGTCGGCGGCGACGGGCCGCTGGCCGACCTGGACGCCCTGGTGTCCGGTACGCGCGCGGCGGCCGGGGCCGATCCGGCCAGGGACGCCCTCGTGGACGAGCTGCGCGGCGCGGGCACCTCGGTGGCCCCGCTCCAGACCGTCCAGGGCTGGACGGCGGACCTGGTCGTGCGCTTCGCCGCCCGGCGCCTGATCATCCTGCTCGACCGGGAGCCCGACGGCCGCGCCCTGCGCCACCTCATCGTCCGGGGCGAGGCGCTCAACCGGGTCACCGGGGACCCCGTGGTCCTCGTCCCCGCCTGGCGCTGTCTGGCCGACCCCCGCGCCCTGGTCGAGGAGATCCTCTCCGCCTACTGACCACGGAACGGACTACGCTGATCGCAGCACGATGTCCGGGTCGCGGTGGTTCGTCCGCTCCCCGGGGCGCGGAGGGGAGAACACGGGTGCCTGAGGGCCACACACTGCACCGTCTGGCGGCGCACTTCGACAAGACCTTCGGCGGCGGCGCGGTGCGCGCCTCCAGCCCGCAGGGCCGGTTCGCCGACGGAGCCGCGCGGGTGGACGGCCGGGTGCTCACCGAGAGCGAGGCGCACGGCAAGCAACTGTTCCTCGGCTTCGACTCCGGGGAGTGGCTGCGGGTGCACCTGGGTCTGTACGGGGCGTGGACCTTCGGTGACGCCGACGGCGAACGCCACCTGGGCGCGCCCCGCACCGGGGGCGCGGGCCGCCGCGAACTGGCACGGGACGCCGAGGGCTTCGTCGTGCCGCCCGCCCCCGTGGGCACCGTGCGCGCCCGGCTCGTGAACACCTCGGGCTGGGCCGACCTGCGCGGCCCCTCGGCGTGCGAGGTGATCACCGAGCCCGAGAAGCGCGCCGTCCAGGACCGGCTGGGCCCGGACCCCCTGCGCGCCGACGCCGACCCCGAGCGGGCGTGGCGGACGGTGAGCCGCTCGCGGACCAGCATCGCGGTGCTGCTCATGCGGCAGGACGTCATCGCGGGCATCGGCAACATCTATCGGGCCGAGTCCCTGTTCCGGGCGGGGATCGACCCGCTCACCCCGGGCCGCGACCTGACCCGGGGCCAGTGGTCCGCGCTCTGGGACGACCTCGCCGCCCTGCTCCGCGACGGCGTGCGCGACGGCTACATCATCACCACCCGCCCCGAGCACCGCCCCGACCCCGACGCGCGTCCGGTGCCCCGGCCGGACACGCTGTACGTGTGCTACCGCACGGGTGAGCCCTGCCGCGTGTGCGGCTCCCCGGTGGCCTCCGCCGAACTGGCCGGGCGCACCCTGTACTGGTGCCCCGGCTGTCAGGGCTGAGCCCCTTTCCGCACACGGTTTCCCGGCCCGGTGGCGTAGACTCCCAGCCGCGTTCTTAACCGGTTCAGTTTCCATGTGTTCATGGGGGTGCGTTGGGGTCTCAGATGCGGCGACCGACCATTGTGGACATCGCCCGGGTGGCGGGGGTGTCCAAGGGGGCGGTGTCCTACGCGCTCAACGGCAAGCCCGGGGTGTCCGAACGGACGCGTCAGCGCATCCTGGACATCGCCCGCGACCTGGGGTGGGCGCCGAGCGGCCCCGCGCGCGCCCTGTCCCCGGGGGGCCGGGTCGGCGCCATGGGGCTCGTCGTCGACCGTCCCGCGCACGCCCTGGGCGTCGAGCCGTTCTTCATGCAGCTGGTGTCGGGGATCGAGACGGAGCTGACCGCGGCCGGGGTGGACCTGCTGCTGCACGTCACCGAGGACCAGGAGGCGGAGATCGCCGCCTACCGGCGGTGGGCCGCCGAGCGGAGGGTGGACGGCGTGATCCTGGTCGACCTCCGGGTGGACGACCCCCGCGTCACGGCCGTGGAGGGACTGCCGCTGCCCGCCGTCGTGCTCGGCGGTCCGGAGGGCGCGGGCGGACTGCCCTGCCTGCACTCCGACGAGGCCGCCGCGATGCGCGAGGTGGTGCGCTACCTGGCCGCTCTCGGGCACCGCAGTATCGCGCGGATCGCGGGCCCGGAGGGCCTCCGGCACACCCGGGACAGGACCAGGGCCTTCCGGGACGCGGCCGTCGGGGCGGGACTCGGGCGGACGCGTACGGTGCACGCCGACTACACCGGCGAGGCCGCCACGCGTGCCACACGCAGACTGCTGGCCCTGGCGGAGCGGCCCACCGCACTGGTCTACGACAACGACCTCATGGCCGTGGCCGGTCTCGGCGTGGCCCGCGAGATGGGTGTGGACGTCCCCTCCCAGCTGTCCATCGTGGCCTGGGACGACTCCGTCCTGTGCGCCCTGGTGCGCCCCTCGCTGACCGCGGTCGTGCGCGACACCCTCTCCAGCGGACGCGAGGCGGCGCGGATGCTGATCGGGCGGGTGGCGGACGAGCGGGTCGAGAGCCGTCAGGCCCCGCCCGGGGAGCTGCACCCGCGCGCGAGCACCGGTCCGCTCGCCCCCTGAGGCGCCTCCGGAGCGCCTTCCCCGGGGCGGATGCGCAGGTCCTCCCGTTACAAGCGGATAACGCCCGTGCTGCCGGGGATTGACGACCCTGAGTCGGACATGTTGTTGTGGACGTCACTTACCCGGTTCAGTAACGGCCTTCCGCGCCCCAGTTTGGGAGCGCTCCCAGCCTGCCGTCCCAACGTACGGCGGAAGGAACACCCCCACCCGAAGGCCGACCGGGGAGAAGGAGGAGTCCTGATGAGAGCTCTGCGGGTTCCGGCTGCCCTCGCGGCCCTGGCCCTGGCGGCCACGGCGTGTTCGGGCGGCGGCGGAGAGGGTGGCTCGGGTGCCTACCCCCGGAACGAGACCCTGTACACCTCCGGCACCGCCTGGGGGCCGCCCGTGAGCTGGAACCCGTTCATGCGGGGCCAGTACGCGGTCGGCACGATCGGACTCGTCTACGAGCCGCTCTTCCTCTTCGACCCCACGGAGAACGAGTACGTTCCCTGGCTCGCCGAGAGCGACGAGTGGACGGCCGAGAACGTCCACGAGATCACCCTCCGCGAGGGCATCCAGTGGACCGACGGCGAGCCCCTCGACTCCCAGGACGTCGTCACCACCCTCGAACTCGGCCAGATGGACGCGTCCCCCTACAGCAACGTGTGGGACTACGTCGAGAGCGTCGAGGCGACCGACGAGCGGACGGTCACCGTCACCTTCACGGAGTCCCGCCCGCAGGAGTGGATGAACTGGGCCTACGCGAACCCGATCGTCCCCGACCACATCTGGGCCGACAGCAGCGAGGACGACCTCGTCGACAGCCCCAACGAGGACCCGGTCGGCACCGGCCCCTACGTCTACGGCGACCACGCCGACGACCGCATGATCTGGGAGCGCAACGACGACTGGTGGGCGGTCGAGCAGCTCGACCTGGACATGGACGCCCGCTACATCGTCGACATCGTCAACGCCTCCAACGAGGTGACGATGAACATGCTCGCCCAGGACGAGCTGGACCTGTCGAACAACTTCCTGCCCGGCATCGACCAGCAGCTGGAGAACGACGAGACCCTCACCAGCTTCTACGACGGGCCGCCCTACATGCAGAGCGCCAACACCGCCTGGCTGGTGCTCAACCACGACCGCGAGCCCATGAACGACGTGGCCTTCCGCCAGGCGCTCGCGCGGGCCATCGACATGGACCAGATCATCGAGGGCCCCTACTCCAACCTGGTGGAGGCGGCCAACCCCACCGGCCTGCTCCCGAGCTGGGACCAGTACGTCGACCACGAGCTGGTCGCCGAGGCCGAGATCGGCTACGACCCCGACGAGGTCATCGCCCTGCTGGAGGACGCCGGGTACCAGGACGAGGACGGCGACGGCTTCGTCGAGACGCCCGACGGCGACCCCATCGAGCTGACCCTCATGGTTCCCTCCGGCTGGACCGACTGGATGGAGGCCGCGCGCCTGATCGCGGAGAACGCCCAGGCGGTCGGCATCAACGTCGAGGCGGAGTTCCCCGAGTTCGACCTCCTGGTCGACAACCGCAACTCCGGTGAGTTCGACATGCTCGTCAACAACGAGCGCCAGCAGAGCAACTCGCCCTGGACCTACTACGACTACCTCTTCCAGCTCCCGGTCCAGGAACAGCAGACCACCGTCAACTTCGGCCGGTACGAGAACGAGGATGCCTGGGAGCTCGTCGAGCAGTTCGCGGCCGTGCCGACCGACGACGTGGCGGCCGCGGCCGAGATCAGCGCGCAGATCCAGGAGATCCAGCTGGCCGAGATGCCCGCCATCCCGCTCTGGTACAACGGCCTCTGGTCGCAGACGAGCAACGTGTACTGGACCAACTGGCCGAGCGAGCACGAGGACACCCCGAACTCCGCCGCCGCCCTCTGGAACGGGTGGCTGGAGCTGGGCGGCGTGCTCACGCTCGCCGAGATCGAGCCGGCCGGCTAGCGGTGTTCGTTGAGGGCCTCCGCTCCGCTTCGGCCCGTGTTCGGGCGCCCATGCGGCCAGGGATTCTTCATCCTCGGCTTCGCCTGACGCTCGTTCCTCGCTAGCGGCTCGCCTCGTCTTGCAGAACCCTGGCGGCGCCCGAACCCTCCGGGGTGGGAGCGCTCCCCTCCCTCCTCTCCAGTCCGGCCGGCCCGAGGCACACGGCCGGCCGGGCGGTCCCGGCAGGACCCTCCCCCCTCGGTGCGGGTCCTGCCGGGACCCACGTCCGCCGACAACACCCGAAAGGTCAAGCGCGTGTTGCGCTACATCGGCCGCAAGCTCGTCATCTACCTGTTGACGTTCGTCATCGCGGTCACCATCAACTGGATGATCCCCCGGTTCATGCCGGGTGATCCCGTACGGAGCATGCTCGCCCGCGCCTCGGTCAGCGACCCCGCGGCACTGGAACGCATGAACGCCTACTACAACGAGGTCTTCGGTTTCGACACCCCGCTCCACCAGCAGTACCTGAGCTTCTGGGGTGGACTCCTCCGAGGCGACCTGGGCGTCAGCATCATGCTGTACCCGGAGCCGGTCACCGACGTCATCATGCGGTCCGTGCCCTACACCATGGCGGTGCTGCTCCCGGCCATCCTGCTCAGCTGGATCGTCGGCAACCGCTTCGGCGCCTTCGCGGCCCGCAGCAAGGTGTTGGACAACACGATCCTCCCGGTGGGATACGTCCTCACCGCGACGCCGTACATGTGGCTGGCCCTGCTCCTGGCCTGGGCGCTCGGCGTCGTCGCGGGGATCTTCCCGGTCGCGGGCGGATACAGCTACGCCCTACGGCCGGAGTTCTCGTGGGTGTTCGTCTCCGACCTGATCAGCCACTGGTTCCTGCCGTTCCTGTCCATGTTCGTCGTGGCGCTCGGCGGGTGGGCGATCGGGATGCGCAACATGATCATCTACGAGCTGGAGGCGGACTACTCCACCTACCTCCAGGCCCTGGGCGCACCGCGCCGCCTCATCCGCCGCTACGCGTTCCGCAACGCGATGCTGCCGCAGATCACCGGTCTGGCGGTCCAGCTCGGCACGCTCATCGCCGGCGCCCTGCTGACGGAGATCGTCTTCAACTACCCCGGCCTGGGCACCCTCATCCTCGACTCCCTCAACAACCGTGACTTCTTCCTCCTCCAGGGGATCTTCCTCTTCGTGGTGGTCGGCGTGCTGATCGCCAACTTCATCATCGACATCGTCTACGTCCTGATCGACCCCCGTACCCGGGTCCAGATGACGGGAGGTGCGGCATGACCGACGTCGCTGGCGCCCCTGGCACCGACGGAGCGGGCACGGCGCCCGAACCGGCCGCCGAACGCCGACGCTCCGAGACCCTCCACTTCGCCCGGCGCAACCCCAAGCTGCTCATCGGCTCGGGCATCGTCCTGGCCCTGCTGCTCACCGGCCTCCTCGGCCCGCTCTTCATCGATTACGACCCCAACGAGTACGTCGGGCCGCAGAGCCAGCCGCCGAGCGGCGAGTACTGGCTGGGCACCACCAGCTTCGGTCAGGACGTGTGGGCGCAGTTCGTGTACGGCCTGCGCTCCACCTTCCTCATCGGGGCCTTCGGCGGCGGGGTGGCGTTCGTCGTCGGCACCGCCGTCGGCTTCCTCGCCGGATACAAGGGCGGATGGGTGGACGAGGTCCTCAACATGATCACGAACGTGGTGCTGGTCCTCCCGGCGCTGGTCGTGCTCATCGTGGCCGTCGCCTACCTCGACGCGCGCGGCGTGTTCGTGCAGGGCGTGTTCATCGGCCTGACCTCCTGGCCGTGGGCGGCGCGCGCGGTCCGGTCCCAGACCCTGTCCCTGGCCACCCGCGACTTCGTGGACCTGGCCCGGCTCAGCGGACGGCGGACGTGGCGGATCATCACCGCCGAGGTCGCCCCGAACATGAGCTCCTACCTCGTGATGACCTTCATCCTGCTCTTCGGCGGCGCCATCCTCATCGCCGCGGGCCTGGACTTCATCGGCCTCGGACCGACCAACGGCGTGTCCCTCGGCCTGATGCTGGAGAACGCGGTCGCCTGGAGCGCCCTCCAACTCGGGCTGTGGTGGTGGTTCATCCCGCCGGGGCTCGGCATCACCGTGATCGTCGGGTCGCTGTACATCCTCAACGTCGGGTTGGACGAGGTCTTCAACCCCAAGCTGCGGGAGCTGTGATGACTCTGCGCGTGAAGGACCTGAAGGTCTACTACCAGACGCTGCGCGGGGACGTCCACGCCCTCGACGGGGTCTCGTTCGACCTCGCCGACGGCGAGATCATGGGCCTGGCCGGTGAGTCGGGCTGCGGCAAGAGCACCCTGGGCAAGAGCCTGATCCGGCTGGACGCGCGGATGCGGCACGTCGGCGGCACGGTCGAGCTGGACGGCAGGGACGTGCCGATCGCCGACGACGACGCGATGGTCCCGCTCCGCTACCACGAGATCTCGCTCATCCCGCAGTACGCGATGAGCGCGCTCAACCCGACCCGCAAGATCGGGCGGATGATCAACGAGCTGCTCCGCGCCCGGGGCGTGCGCCCCGCTGACGTCGACGGGGAGCTGCGGCGCCGCCTGGAGCTGGTCGGCCTCGACCCGGAGGTGCTCGACCGCTTCCCGATCGAGCTGTCCGGCGGGATGAAGCAGCGCGTGGTCATGGTGATGTCCACGCTGCTCAACCCCTCCCTCCTGATCGCCGACGAGGTCACCTCGGCACTGGACGTGTCCACCCAGCGCTCGGTCGCCGAGTCCCTCGTGGAGTTCCGCGACCGCGAGTACGTGCGCAGCATGGTCTTCGTGACCCACGACATCTCGCTCGTGTACCAGATGGCGGACACGATCATGGTGATGTACGCCGGGCGCATCGCGGAGAAGGCGCCGGCCAGGTCCATCATCGAGGACCCGCGGCACCCGTACACGCGGATGCTCGTCTCGGCCCTGCCCGAGGTGGGGAGCACGGTCAGCGGCGGGCGGCTGGAGGGCATCCCCGGCACCCCGCCCGGACTCCTCGACCCGCCCCAGGGGTGCCGTTTCCGCGCCCGCTGCCCCATGGCCTTCGACAGGTGCGCCGAACAGCCGCCGCTGGTGGAGATCGAACCCGGCCACTGGGCCGCCTGCTGGAAGACGGGGGAGTGACGGTGACCGAGACCCTGCTGGAACTCGAACACGTGCACAAGGTGTACCGGACCGGCGCCTTCGGCGGCGGACGCAAGCGGGCGGTCCGCGACGTCAGCCTGACCGTGCGGGCGGGCGAGGTCGTCTCGCTGATCGGCGAGAGCGGCAGCGGCAAGAGCACCCTCGGCAAGATGGTGCTCGGCCTCTCGCGCCCGACGGAGGGCCGGATCCTGGTCGGGGGCACCGACATCGCCACCATCCGCGGGTTCGCCGCGCGCAAGGAGTACTACCGCCGGGTGCAGGGGGTCTTCCAGGACCCGTTCAGCTGCTTCAACCCCATCTTCAAGGCCGACCGGGTCTTCGAGATGGTCCGCGGCTCCTACTTCCCCGAGGTGTCCGACGCCGACTGGCGGGACCGGGTGCTCACGGCGCTCGGCACCGTGCGCCTGGACCCGGGCAACGTGCTGAACAAGTACCCCCACCAGCTCAGCGGCGGGCAGCTGCAGCGGATGCTCATCGCCCGGGCCCTGCTGCTGGACATCCGGCTCCTGGTGGCCGACGAGATCATCAGCATGCTGGACGCCTCCACCCGGATCGACGTGCTCAACCTCCTCGCCGACCTCAAGGAGCGCGGCCTCGGCATCCTGTTCGTCACCCACGACCTGTCCCTGGGCAACTACGTCAGCGACACCTCGGTGATCCTGCGCAGGGGGGCGATCGCCGAGATGGGGCCGACCACCCGGGTCTTCGACAACCCGCTGCACCCCTACAGCCGCCACCTGCTCTCCTGCGTGCCCCAGCTGCACCGCACCTGGGCGGAGGTCGACGCCGAGCTGGCGGCCCGTCCTCCGGAGGACGTCGAACTCCCGACCGTGGCCGACGACGACACCTCGGCCCCGCTCCTGGAGGTGGAGGAGGGGCACTTCGTCGGGATCGACCAGTCCTGAGCCCGCTCATGCGAGCTCACGCGCTCGGCCGGGGCTCGGGGCGTGGAGGACCGGGTTCTGCCCGCCCGTCGCCCGCCACCGCCCTCAACGGACACCTTCGGTGCGGTTGTCTGGTCGGTCTCGCCGGTCGCTCGTTCCTCGCTCGCGGCTCGCCTCGTCCTGCAGAACCCCGTACGCCCCGCTGTGCCTGTGCGGCCTCGCGGGCTCGGCCGGGGCTCGGGGCGTGGAGGACGGGGTTCTTCGTCCTCGGCTGCGCCGGTTGCTCGTTCCTCGCTCGCGGCTCGCCTCGTCCTGCAGAACCCCGTACGCCCCTCGCATCCATCACCATCACACGAACGGAATCGGAGTCCCCATGACCGTCTGGTTCGACCTGAGCGACGGGTGGACCGTGGCTCCCGTCACGCCCGACCCCGGGTCCCCGGCCGCCGGTCTCGGAGCGCTGCCCGCGACCGTGCCCGGGTGCGTCCACACCGACCTGCTCGACGCCGGGGAGATCGACGACCCCCACACCGACGACAACGAGACCCGGCTCGGCTGGATCGGCCGCACCGACTGGGTGTACACGCGCTCCCTGAGCAGGGAGGCGGCGGAGCTCGGCGGCGCGGAGGGCGCCGACGGCGGCCCACCCGAGCGCGTGGACCTGGTATGCGAGGGGCTCGACACGGTCGCCACCGTGCGGGTGGCCGGGCACGAGGTGGGGCGTTCGCAGAACATGCACCGCGCCCGCCGGTTCGACGTCACCGAGGCGCTGGCCTCGGGCGGGGACGACCCGGAGCTGGTCGTGGAGTTCTCCTCCCCGTACCGGTACGCCGAGGCCAACCGGGACCGCATGGGCCCGCTGCCCGCCGCCTACGACGAGCCCTACCAGTACATCCGCAAGATGGCCTGCAACTTCGGCTGGGACTGGGGGCCGACGCTGGTCACCTCCGGGATCTGGCGGCCGATCCGCCTGGCCGCCTGGTCGACCGCGCGCCTGGCCGCCGTCCGACCCCTGGTGACCGTGGAGGGGGCGGTCGGCGACGGTCCCGCGCTCGGCAGGGTGCGGGTGCACGTCGACCTGGAGCGCACCGCCTCCGGACGGGGGACCGCGCTGGAGCTCACCGCCCGTGTCGCCGGTCTCACCGCCACGGTGACCGCCGATCCGGGCGAGGACACCGCCGTCCTGGAACTGGAGGTGCCCGACCCCGACCTGTGGTGGCCGCGCGGTCACGGCGACCAGCCGCTGTACGAGCTGGCCGTGCAGGTGCGGGCCGGCGGGCGGGTGCGCGACACGTGGCACCGTCGGATCGGCTTCCGCGAGGTCGCGGTGGTCGACGCGCCCGACGAGCGCGGCACCGGGTTCGCGGTCACCGTGAACGGGCGGCGCGTCCTGGTCAAGGGGGCGAACTGGATCCCCGACGACACCTTCCCCGCCCGCGTCGACGCCGCCCGGTACCGGGAGCGGATCGGCCAGGCGTGCGCGGCGGGAGCCAACCTGCTGCGCGTGTGGGGCGGCGGGATCTACGAGTCGGACGACTTCTACCAGGCGTGTTCGGAGCTGGGGGTCCTGGTCTGGCAGGACTTCCTCTTCGCCTGCGCTGCCTACCCGGAGGACGAGCCGATCGCGGCCGAGGTGGCGGCCGAGGCGCGTGAGGCGGTCGTCCGGCTGTCCCCGCACGCCAGCCTCGCGGTCTGGTGCGGCAACAACGAGAACCTGTGGGGGCACGAGGACTGGGACTGGAAGCCGGTCCTGGACGGGCGGCCCTGGGGCGCCGGGTACTACCTCGACCTGCTGCCGCGCGTGGTGGCCGAGCTCGACCCGACCCGGCCCTACCTCCCGGGCAGCCCGTACTCACCGGGGGAGGGACGACACCCCAACGACCCCGACCACGGCGTCATGCACGTCTGGGACGTCTGGAACCAGCTCGACCACACCTGTTACCGGGACCACCGGCCGCGGTTCGTGGCCGAGTTCGGCTACCAGGCGCCGCCGAACCACGCCACGCTGCGCGCCGCGGTCTCCGACCACCCCCTGGCCCCCTCCTCGCCGGGCGTGGCCCACCACCAGAAGGCCGAGGACGGCGACGCCAAGCTCGCGCGGGGGCTGGCCGAACACTTCGGTGTGCGGGATCCGGGCTACGACGACTGGCACTACCTGACCCGGGTGCTCCAGGCGCGGGCGCTGGAGCTGGGCATCGGGCACTTCCGCTCCCTGTGGCCGCACTGCACGGGGACGGTGGTGTGGCAGCTCAACGACTGCTGGCCGGTGACCTCGTGGGCGCTGGTCGACGGCGCCGGACGGCGCAAGCCCGCGTGGTACGCGGTGCGCGGGGCGTACGCCGACCGGGTCGCCACGGTGCAGCCGACCGAGGGCGGGCTGTGCGTCGTGCTGGGCAACGACACCGACGAGGAGTGGACGGCGGAGGTGACCGTGGCACGGCACGCCGTCACGGGCGGGGACGGGGTCCTGGCCTCGTCCACGCACCCCGTGCGGGTGGCTCCCCGAGGGGCGCTGCGGGTGCCCGTCCCCGACCGGGTGTCCGTGCCGGGACGGGCCGCGGGGGAGGTGCTCACGGTCGACGGCGCGGGGGAGCGGGCGTGGTGGTTCTTCGCTCGGGACCGGGATCTCGACTACGAAAAACCGGAATTCGACGCCGAAACACGTGTGGACGGCGGGGATTTGCGGGTACGGATACGGGCCCGCGTCCTGTTGCGGGATCTGGTCGTCGAGGCTGACCGCCTCGATCCGTCGGCTGTGGCGGACCACGGCCCGGTGACCCTGATGCCGGGGGAGGAGCACACGTTCGTGATCACGGACGGTGCTCGTCTGGACCCGGAGACGGTTCTCGCGGCACCTGTTCTGAGGTGCGTCAACGACGTTCTGGCGACATCCGGGTGAGCGGAGGGTGACGTCCCGGTGACCAGTGTCACGGCCGTGTGCCCAGGCCGCCGGAGGGCGGTTATTCCCCCGGGCTCCGTGCGGGTTGCCACACCGAAATCCCCCGCGGACTGGCCTGGCTGTGATACGTTCGTGAGTGATTGTTAGTCGTTGAATTTCGCAGTTGGTGTATGCCCGCGGAGTTTGTGACCGGCGGGCGGTTTCTCGTGGATCGGCTCGCGGCAATTACTCGGGCGTGTGTGTAGGCGTCCGTGTAGACCGAGCTGAAGGAGAGAACATGGCTCAGGGCACTGTTCAGGGTACTGTGAAGTGGTTCAACGGCGAGAAGGGCTTCGGCTTCATCTCCCCCGACGACGGTGGGCCCGACGCTTTCGTCCACTACAGCGCGATCCAGGGGACGGGCTTCCGTAACCTCGAGGAGAACCAGCGCGTGGAGTTCGAGATCGTCGCCGGCACCCGCGGCCCGCAGGCCGAGAACGTCGTCGCGCTCTAAGCGGTAACGCAGTAGGACGCCCCCGGAGGTTTCGATCCTCCGGGGGCGTTCTCGTGTGCCCGGTCCTGGGGCCGCGCGGGCGGGTCGCCGCGCGTCCACACGCGCGCAAAAAGCGCGTGCGCCGCCCGGCCCGCCCTGTCAGGCTGTGCGTGCCCCCAGACCGACGACGTCCCCGAGGCCGGACCGATGACCATGACCGAACTGATCACCACACCCGTCAGCCCGGACATGCTGCGCGGAGCCGTCGAGGTGGAGCGCACCGAACGCGGGGTCCGGCCGCACCGCCTTCCCGCCTGGGCCCGGCGGCAGTTCCCCGACGAGGCCCTGGCCAGGATCGAGGCCCACACCTCCGGAGTGCGGCTGTGCCTGCGCACCCGCGCCACCGCGGTCGAGCTGGAGACCGTGCCGACCAGGACCCTCTACCGTGGTGCGCCGCCGCCCCCGGCCGGTGTGTACGAACTGCTGGTCGACGGCCTCAGGAGCGGTCGGGGCGTCGTGGCCGGCGGCGACGTCGTCACCGTGGACATGATGACCCAGACCGGTACCACCACCCGCGGCCGGCCCGGCACGGTCCGGTTCTCCGGGCTGCCCGACAGGGAGAAGGAGGTGGAGGTCTGGCTGCCCCACCGGGAGGCCACCGAGCTGATCGCGCTGCGGACCGACGCCCCGGTCCTGCCCGCCGCCGACCGCGGCCGGAGGGTCTGGCTGCACCACGGAAGCTCCATCAGCCACGGCTCCAACGCCGACGCCCCGACCGCGATCTGGCCCGCGATCGCCGCCGAACGGGGCGGCGTGGACCTGGTCAACCTGGGGTTCGGCGGCAACGCCCTGCTCGACCCGTTCACCGCGCGCACGATGCGGGACGCCCCGGCGGACCTGATCAGCGTCAAGATCGGCATCAACCTGACCAACAGCGACCTGATGCGGCTGCGCGCCTTCACCCCGGCCGTGCACGGCTTCCTCGACACCGTCCGGGACGGGCACCCGGACACCCCGCTGCTCGTGGTCTCACCGATCCTGTGCCCCATCCAGGAGGACACCCCCGGGCCGGTGATGCCGGACCCGGACGACGCGACGCTGAGCTTCCGGGCGACCGGGGATCCGGCCGACCGGGCCGCCGGGCGGTTGACGCTCAACGTCATCCGGGACGAGCTCGCCCGCCTGGTCGAACGCAGGGCGGCCGACGACCCGCACCTGTACCACCTCGACGGCCGTGTGCTCTACGGGGAGGCCGACCACGACGAGCTGCCGCTGCCGGACCGGCTGCACCCGGACACCGCCGGGCACCGGCGGATCGGGGAGCGGTTCGCGGAGGCGGTCTTCGCCGGCGGCGGGGCCTTCGCGCGGACGGTGTAGGAACGGGGCGGCCCGGCGGCCGGGGTGTGGACCCGGCCACCGGGCCGTCGGGGCGTGTTCCGCGGACACATACGCAGCATCTGCGGAACACGCCCTCAGAACCGGCCGCCCCTCCAGGGAGTGCGGAGCGGCCGGAGGCGCGGTCAGCCCTGCTGGAGCAGGGACTCGGCGCGCTGGCGCACCTCGGGGGTGTCCAGCCCGCGCACGGTCACGGTGGTGCGGCGGCGCAGGACGTCGTCGACGGTGACCGCCCACTCGCGGTCGCGCGCGAAGACCACCTGGGCCCAGATGTCGGGTCCGTCGGGGTGGATGCGCTCGCCCAGCCCGGGCTCGTCGCGCACCAGGCCCGCGATGTCCATCGCCAGGCTCCCGTAGTGCGAGGCCAGGTGCCGCGCGACCAGCGGGTCCAGGCGGGCGCCCGGCTCGCGGTCGATGATGATCCGGTGCGTGACCGCCTCGGGGCTGGCCAGCCCGGGCAGGGGCACTGTCTTGAGCGGGTCGGACATGTCCTCGGCCAGCGGCACGGCCGAGACCTTGCGCAGCTCGTCGAGGATCGTGCGGCCGATGTGCCGGTAGGTGGTCCACTTGCCGCCCGCCACCGACAGCATTCCGCCGCGGCCCTGGGTGACCACGGTCTCCCGCTTGGCGGAGCTCGTGCCGCCGGGGCCGCCGGGCAGGACCCGCAGACCCGCGAACGAGTAGGTGATGTTGTCCGGGTTGAGGTAGGGGGCGTCGATGCCCAGAGCGGCCTCGCCGAGGATCTGGTCGACGTCGCCGGGGACGACGCCCACGTCGGCGGGGTCGCCGGTGAACTCCTCGTCCGTGGTGCCCAGCAGCAGGCGGCCCTCCCACGGGATGGCGAAGGAGACGCGGTACTTGTCGACGGGGATGGTCAGCGCGGCGCGCCACGGCTCCGGCGTCTTCAGCACCAGGTGGGCGCCCTTGGACAGGCGCACGCTGGGCGCGACGCCGGGCTGCTCCATCTCCCGCAGGCGGTCGACCCACGGGCCGGTGGCGTTGAGCACCAGCCGCGCGTCGACGCCGAACTCCTGCCCGTCGACCCGGTCGCGCAGGTCGGCGCCGGTCACCCGGCCGCGCGTGGTGCGCAGGCCCGTGACCTCGGCGTGGTTGAGTACCACCGCGCCCGCGTCCACGGCGGCGCGGACGGTCATGATCGCCATGCGGCTGTCGTTCATCTGGTGGTCGCTGTAGGCGGCCACCGACTTCAGGCCCCGGGTGCGCAGGCCGGGGGCGAGCCGCGCGGCCTGGTTGGGGGACAGGAGGCGGCCCATGCCGTCACCGAAGGCGGACAGCGCCGAGTACAGGAACACGCCCGCGCCCATCTTGGCGGCTCCGTGGGGGCCGCCGGAGTAGATGGGGACGAGGAACGGCATGTGGTTGACCAGGTGGGGAGCCACGTCGGAGGCGAGGGAGCGGCGCTCCTTGTGGTTCTCCGCGACCAGGCGGACGTTGCCGGTCTGGAGGTAGCGCAGACCGCCGTGCACGAGCTTGGAGGAGGCGCTGGAGGTGGCACCGGCGAAGTCGCCGGCGTCGACCATCGCGACGCGCAGACCGGCCTGGGTGGCGGTCCAGGCGGCGGACGTGCCCAGGATGCCGCCGCCGATCACGAGGAGGTCGAACGTGCCCCGGGCGAGTTCCTCGCGCGTGTGCGCGCGGGAGGAGGCGGTGTCGTGTTGGTGGGTTCTGGCGGTCATGGCTGGGTGCTCCGTCCGTTCGGGAGGGATGGCGGGTGCCGCGCCTGTACCTGAACGGGCTCTGACGTTTCAGGCAGGTGTCCCCTGCATAATACGACAATGCCGAACGATGGTGAAGATAGACCTGCTGCTTACCGATGAGTACGGCCCGGATCGCGCGTCTTGACGGGGAAACCCGCGAGCGGTTCCCACCCTTGATGACCGCGCGAATGCAAGCGGTAGTTATCGTTCGATATTGTCGAACGCTCTGGTCAGTACCAGTCGCGGTGCGGGGGTGCGCACACGCGGGGAGCCGGGTACCGCCCCCGTGGCGGTACCCGGCTCCCCGCGTGTCCGGGACGGGCGTCAGCCGCCGAACCCGGTCAGCTTCCAGATCCAGGCTCCGATGACACCGCCCACGATCGGGGCGACGACCGGGATCCAGGCGTAGCCCCAGTCCGAGGACCCCTTGCCCGGGATCGGCAGCAGCGCGTGCGCGATACGCGGGCCCAGGTCGCGGGCCGGGTTGATCGCGTACCCCGTCGGGCCGCCCAGGGACAGGCCGATCGCGAACACGAGCAGACCGACCAGGAGCGGGGCCAGACCGGTGGCGAACAGGGCCGACAGGTCCACCTCGTCCCCGGAGACGTGCCCGGAGTTGGCGCCGATGCCGAGGATGCCCAGGACCAGCATCGCGGTGCCGACGAGCTCGGTGACGAAGTTGGCGACGGGCTTGCGGACGGCCGGTGCCGTGCTGAAGACCGCGAGCTTGGAGTCGGGGTCGTCGGTCGGCGCCCAGTGCGCGTGGTAGACGAGGTACACCAGCACCGCACCGGTGAAGGCGCCCGCCATCTGGGCGGCGATGTAGCCGGGCACCAGGGACCACGAGAAGTCCCCGATACTCGCCAGCGCGATGGTGACCGCCGGGTTGATGTGGGCGCCGCTCGTGGTGCCCGTGACGTAGACGGCCATCGCGACCGCCATACCCCAGCCGAACGTGATGACGATCCAGCCGGCGTTGTTGGACTTGGACTTGGCCAACACCACGCCGGCGACGACACCGCCACCGAGCAGGATCAGGATCGCCGTACCGACGAACTCTGCCAGATAAACCATGAGGACCTCCGCCCCGGAAGGGGCATGCGGGGTGCGGGAGGTCCGTCGCTCCGCGTCGGGGGGCGCGGGAGCGGGGCGACGTTGGACACACCCGTCACGTGATGGGGATGCGCGGGGCACGCGAGGTGCCCCGGGTGCCGCTCCCAGGGATCCCCGGCGGTCGCCGGAGGCCCCCGGGGGCGGTCGTCAGAGGAGGCGGCGGGCTACTGCTCGTCGGGGTGCTCGACCCAGTCCAGCGTGCGCTCCACGGCCTTGTTCCAGTTGCGGTACTCGCGGTCGCGGACCTCGGGGTCCATCTTCGGGGTCCACTCCGCGGCCTTGTGCCAGTTCGCGCGCAGGGTCTCCACGTCCGGCCAGTAGCCGACGGCCAGACCGGCGGCGTAGGCCGCGCCGAGGCACGTGGTCTCGGCGACCATCGGGCGCACGACCTCGGCGTCCAGGACGTCGGACAGGATCTGCATGAGCAGGTTGTCCGCCGTCATGCCGCCGTCGACCTTGAGCGTGGTCAGGTCGATCCGGGAGTCGGCGTTCATCGCGTCGACGACCTCGCGCGTCTGCCAGGCGGAGGCCTCCAGGACGGCGCGGGCGATGTGGCCCTTGTTGACGTAACCGGTCAGACCGGCCACGACACCGCGGGCGTCGCTGCGCCAGTGCGGGGCGAACAGGCCGGAGAAGGCGGGCACGATGTAGCAGCCGCCGTTGTCCTCGACCGTGCGCGCGAGCGTCTCGATCTCGGGGGCGGTGGAGATGAGGCCCAGGTTGTCGCGCAGCCACTGCACGAGCGAGCCGGTGACGGCGATCGAGCCCTCCAGGGCGTACACCGCGGGCTCGTCGCCCAGCTTGTAGCCGAGCGTGGTGAGCAGGCCGTTCTGGGAGGTGACCGGCTCGGTGCCGGTGTTCATGACCAGGAAGGTCCCGGTGCCGTAGGTGCCCTTGACGTCGCCCGGGTCGAAGCAGGTCTGGCCGAACAGGGCGGCGTGCTGGTCGCCGAGCGAGGAGGCCACGGGGGTTCCGGCGAGGTAGCCGCGGGCGGTCCCGTACACCTCGGAGGAGGAGCGGATCTCGGGGAGGATCGCGGCGGGGATGCCCATCGCGTCCAGGATCTCGGCGTCCCACTCCAGCGTGTGCAGGTTCATCAGCATGGTCCGGCTGGCGTTGGTCACGTCGGTGACGTGGCGGCCGGTCAGCTTCCAGATGAGCCAGGTGTCCATGGTGCCGAACAGCACCTCGCCGCGCTCGGCGCGCCCGCGCAGCCCGTCGACGTTGTCGAGCAGCCAGCGGAGCTTGGGGCCGGAGAAGTAGGTGGCCAGGGGCAGGCCGCACTTCTCGCGGAAGCGGTCCTGGCCGCCCTCGTTGCCGAGCTCGCGGACGATGTCGTTGGTGCGGGTGTCCTGCCAGACGATGGCGTTGTGGACCGGCTTGCCGGTCTCGCGGTCCCACACGACGGTGGTCTCGCGCTGGTTGGTGATGCCGACGGCGGCGACCTGGTCCGGGGTGATGTCGCTCTTCTGGAGGGCCTGCTGGACCACGACCTCGACGTTGGTCCAGATCTCCTCGGCGTCGTGTTCCACCCAGCCCGGCTGGGGGAAGATCTGTCGGTGCTCGCGCTGGTCGACCGAGACGATCCGCCCGTCCCGGTCGAAGAGGATGCAGCGGCTCGACGTGGTGCCCTGGTCGATCGCGGCGACGTACTGCTGACTCATCGGGTTGTTCGCCTTCCGGTGGACGGCTGCGGGTGGGAAGCCGGGATGGGTGTCGAACGGGTGAACTCGGTGTTGACCGAACGGCGTACGACATTGACGTATGAAGTACGCGTCAGTTTCATCCGTCTTTCCTTCCCATGTCAAGACGGTGTGACGCAATCGTGTCGCGTGGGTCACATGTCACGGAGAGTGAGCGTCGATGGGCTCACGTGAACTGTGCCAGGACCGGTGTCCATGCGGAACGCACCACTCCGACCAGCGGTTTCACGGCGCCCGAACACGGTCCCGGGTGCGGCGGAGGACGGCGGCGGGCGGCGGCGGGCGGCGGCGGGCGCCTCCTAGTAGGGGGACGCGCCCAGGTCGCGTGAGATGGCGCGGGCGGCGTCGCGGACGTAGGAGACCTGCTCCATGTCCGGTTTGCCGTCGTCCGAGGCCAGGCGCTCCACGGCGCCGCGCACCCCGATCCCGCCCACGGTGACGCCGCGGCGGTCCCGGATCGGGGCGGCGATCGACACCTCGCCCTCGACCAGTTCCTCGGCCTCCCAGGCCCAGCCGTTGTCGCGGACCTCCACGAGCTGCTCCTCCAGCGTCACCGGGGAGACGACGGTGTGCCGCGTGAAGGCGGGCAGCGACACGACGCCCTCGCTCTCGGAGGCCGGGGTGTCCTCCTCGGGGATGGCCAGGGGGTCGAAGGCCATCAGGACCTTGCCGATCGCGGTGGCGTGCAGGGGCAGCAGGTCGCCCACGTCGAGCGTCTGGCGGGTCGAGTCCGGGCGGAAGACGTGGTGCACCACCAGGACCTGGTTCTTGTGCAGGGTGCCGATGCGTACGCTCTCGCCGCTGCGTGAGGCGAGGGTGTCCGCCCAGTTCAGCGCCCGTGTGCGCAGTTCGTTGCCGTCCAGGTACCGGGTGCCCAGACTCAGCATGCCGCCGCCCAGGCGGTAGCGCCCCGACTCGGGGTCCTGCTCGACGAAGCCGACGTGCTGGAGCGTGCGCAGGATGCCCAGCGCGGTTCCCTTGGGCAGTTCGAGCGACCGCGAGATCTCCGCCAGGCTCAGCCCCCGGGCGCCGCTGGCCAGGAGCCGGAGGATGGCGGCGGCGCGTTCGATCGACTGGATTCTTCCCGGCATGGGGGTGCAACCACTCTCTAGTACGACAATGTCATACGCGAAATGCTACTACGCGATGTGACGCGTCACACCTCGTTCTGGTCCCGGATCCGCGTGCGGTCGGGCAAGTGTAGCCCTCGACCCCTGCTCTGACCTGCGCGGGAGGGGAGGATCACAGCTCCTGGGCGGACGTGACGATCCCGTTCGCGGCCTCGTCGACATTGCTGTCGGTGATGTCCAGGTGCACGGTGAGCCGGACCAGCGACCGGCCGATCGCCAGAGCGGCCACACCGTGTCCGGCCAGCAGTTCGACCAGGCGTGCGGCCGTCCCCTCCGGGGACTCCAGCAGCACCATGTTGGTCCTGGCCTCCGCGGAGAGTCCCGGGGCACCGCCGATCCGCCCGGCGAGCAGCGCGGCGCGCGCGTGGTCCTCCGGGATCCGCTCCCGGTGGTGGCGCAGCGCGTGTAGGGCGCCCGCCGCGATGATCCCCGCCTGCCGCATCCCGGCGCCCAGGAGCTTGCGGGCCCGCCGGGCGCGGCGGACGGTCGCGGCGTCACCGGCCATGGCCGAACCCACCGGCGCGCCGAGCCCCTTGGAGAAGCACACCGACACCGTGTCGAAGCCCGCCGCGACCTCGGAGGGCGCCGCGTCCAGGGCGGCCGCGGCGTTCCACAGCCGGGCTCCGTCCAGGTGCGCGCGCATGCCGTGGCCGTGGGCGAAGGCGACCACCCGCCGCTGCTCGGCCAGCGGCACGACCTGGCCGGTGAAGGTGTTCTCCAGCCACAGCAGCGCGGGTTCGGCGCGGTGCGCGTCGCCCGCCCGCGCCCCGCTCGCCCACGCGGTCAGGAGGTCGTCGGCCGGGAACGGGGCACCGGAGTACAGGCGCGGCTGCACCCGGGACAGGACCGCGGCCGCCCCCTGCTCGGAACCGATGAGGTGGTGGTGCTCATGCGCCCACACCTCCTCGCCGCTGCGCGTGGACACGTACAGCGCGAGCTGGTTGGCCATGTGCCCGGACGGCACGTAGACCGCGGCCTCCTTGCCCAGCAGGGCCGCGGTCTCCTCCTCCAGCGCTCGCACGGTCGGGTCCTCGCCGAACACGTCGTCGCCGACCTCCGCCTCGGCGATGGCGCGGCGCATGGCCGCCGTGGGGCGGGTCACCGTGTCGGAGCGCAGGTCGATCATCGGGGTTTCCTTCCACCGGGTGCGGAACCGACGATACTGCCGGAGCCCGGGTGGCTCCGAGGCGCGTCAGCCGTCCCCGATCCGCTCCAGTGCCCGGGAGAGCAGCCGGAGCGTCTCCAGGGCGCGTCGGGCCTCCTCCTCGCCCAGTTCACCCACCAGCTCCTCGGCGACCCGTGCGTGGTCCGGCCGGATCCGGCGCATCGCCGCCCGGCCTTCCTCGGTGAGGGCCAGCAGCTTGGCCCGGCTGTGCGCCGGGTTCGGCCGGTACTCGGCCAGCCCCTGGTCCACCAGCAGGTCCGCCATGCGCTGCACGCTCTGCCGCGAGACCCCGAACCGCCGGGCGACGGCCGACACCGGCCGGGGCTCGTCGGTCACCGCCCCCAGCACCTGCCAGCGGGCCGCCGTCAGCCCCGCCGGTCGGGCCAGCTCCTCGGCCACCGCCATGAGCTGGCCGTTGAGGCGGAACACGGTGAGCGCGGTCCCCGACAGCAGGTCGGAGGGGCGTTCGTCGGACGGGGGCACGGGCGGGGTCATAGGCGGGACGCCTCGGCCAGGACGGCGAAGGCCTCCGGGTCGTGCTGGGCGAAGAGCCGGTACCAGGCGTCCAGAACGCGCGGGGAGTACAGGTCCAGCGCCGCGAAGATCTCGCGCGCGAACTCGATCGGGGCGGTCGGGCCGGCGGTGATGAGGTCCCCGTCGGTCACCGCCAGATCGGACCGGTAGTGGGAGATCCCCGTGTAACCGGTGGCCAGGAGGTACTCGGGGGCGGCGCTGGTGTGGGCGCGGTCGTCGAGCAGCCCCTCGCGGGCCAGTCCGGCCGTGGCTCCGCAGATCGCGGCGACCGGGACACCGGCGTCGAGGAAGATCCCGGCGGCGGAGGCGAAGGGGGACAGCGACTCGGGGTCGGCGTCCCAGCCGTCCGCGCCCGGGAGGATCATCATCGCGCTCTCGGAGGGCTTGAGCTGGTGGAGCGCGATGTCGGGCAGGATGCCGAGTCCGCCCATCGTGGTGACGGGCGCGCCGGTCAGGCCGACGGTGACCACGTCGTACCGGCCGGGGCGGCGCTGCGCGTGTCCGTTGCGGATGTGCGCGACGGCGTGTCCGACCTCCCAGTCCGCCATCTGGTCGTAGACGGCGAGGTGGACGGTCCGCTTGAGTGGTGCGTTCATGACAACATCCTGTCATCGTGACAACATGGTGTCAATGGGGTTCGGGGTGCTGTCCGAGAGTGGTGGCGGGGTGGTGTGCCCGGTGGTCCGCGCCGTGATGACACGTTAGGGACTCCGTGCGGTGCGCGTGGGCATAATGGACCAGAAACGATCTGCCGTGCCTTTTCGGGCAGTGCACAACTGCATATTCCCCCGAACGAAAACGGAGAGGTTGACCCCCTTGCCGACCGGAACCGGCCGTCGCTTCCTCATCACCGTCGGCGTGTCCAGATACCAGCACCTGCCGAGTGAGGAGCAGTTGGCCAGCGTCGGGGACGACGTGCGTACCGTGCGGGACCTGTTCGCCGGCCTGGGCTACGTGTCCGTTCTGGAAGGGGTCGGGGAGTACGACGGCGCGAACGGAATCCGGGAGAAGATCCGTTTCTGGGCGGACGACGTCGAACTCGACGAAACCGACATCGTCGTCGTGTATTTCGCGGGCCACGGATACGCGCCCGACCGTGACCGGCACTACCTCTGCTGCTGGGACACGAAGATCGAGAACCCGGCCGCCACCGCGCTGGCCACCGAGGACCTCGCGCGCGTCCTGTGCGAGGGCCGCGGGAGGCTGCGGCGGCTCATGGTCGTCCTCGACACCTGCTCGGCCGGGGCCGGGGCCTCCGACGCGGTCGGGTACGCGCTCCGCACCCTGGCCTACCGGTTCACCGGCGGCGACGTGTCCGCGTCGGTCTGCTTCCTGTCCTCGGCCCGGGCCAAGGACCTGGCTCAGGAGGGCGCGTTCGCCCCCGCGCTGCGCGAGGCGGTGGAGGCCGCGACCGAACGGGCCGGTCAGCGCCAGCCCTACCTCGACCTGGCGTCGGTGGTGCAGCACGTCAACGACCACTTCGGTGAGCTGGGCGTCCACCAGCGCGCCGAACTCGCCAAGGGGGCCGGAACCGGCCTGGACCCCTTCCTGCCCAACCACTCCTACCGCGCCGACCTGCCCGCCGAGGGCACGGACCTGGACCTCCAGCGCCAGGCGGCGGAGCTGATCGAGCACTACGGGCCGCGCTCGCGCGGGGTCGAGTTCGAGTCCGAGCAGGGGCGCTACTTCAGCGGCCGGGAACGGGTCCTGCGCGAACTGGTCGACTGGATGACCGCCGCCGAGGGGGACGGGCGGGGACGGATCGTCACCGGGAAGCCGGGGTGCGGGAAGTCGGCGGTGCTGGGGCGGATCGTGACGGTGTCGGATCCCGACTACCGGCGGCGGCTGAACCTGGGCGAGGCACCGGAGGGGACGCTCGCCCCGGAGGGGACGGTGGCGGCCGCGGTCCACGCGCGGCACAAGCGGCTGGAGGAGGTGGTCGAGCGGATCTCGGAGGCCGTCGGAGCGAAGTCTCGGGCCCCCTCGGCCGCCGGACTCCTCCAGGAGCTGGCGCTGCGGGCGCAGACCTCGGAGAGGCCCGTGGTCATCGTCGTGGACGCGTTGGACGAGGCGGGGTCGGGGACCACCGCCGACTTCGTGGGCCGGGGAGAGCCGCGCCGCATCGCCCGTGAACTGCTGCGGCCCATGGCCGAGATCCCGAACGTGCGGCTGCTGGTGGGGACCCGCAGGGAGGTGGTCAGGGCGCTGGAGTCGGCGATGACCGTCATCGACCTGGACACCCACCCCACCGACACCCAGGAGGACATCCGGGGGTACGTGCGGCAGCTGCTGCTGGCCGCCGACGAACGGAGCGTGCGGACGCCGTACGCCGAAGCCCCCGAGCTGGCCGACCGGGTGGCGCGCGGGGTGGCGGGCCGGGCGGCGGGGGTGTTCCTGGTCGCGCGGTTGACCGCACGCAGCCTCCGCAAGGAGGAACGGCCGATCGACGTCTCCGCCCCGGGGTGGGAGCGGTCGCTGCCGAGCGGTGTGGGGGAGGCCTTCGACGACTACCTGGAACGGTTCGGCGAGGAGGAGGACCGGGTCCGGCGGATCCTGACGCCGCTCGCCTTCGCGGAGGGCCAGGGGCTGCCCCGGGGCGGCACCTGGACCGCGATGGCGTCCGGCCTCTCCGGGGTGGAGTGCACCGACGCCGACGTGGGTGACGTGCTGCGGTTCGCCAGCGACTACGTGGCCGAGGTGAGCGAGGGGGAGCGGTCGGTGTACCGGCTCTACCACCAGGCGCTCGCCGACCACCTGCGCACCTCCTACACGTGCGACGCGGCGCGGGCCCAGGACCGGATCGTGACGGCCCTGCTGGCCACCGTGCCGCGGCGACCGGACGGGGAGGGGCCGGACTGGTTCTCGGCGCTGACCTACATCCGGGACCACCTGGCCACGCACGCGTCGGACACGGACCACTTCGACGCGCTGGCGGAGGACCCGGTCTTCCTGCTGGCGGCCAGTCAGCGCCCGCTGCTGCGGGTGCTCAACCGGGCGTCCGGAGAGGAGGCCAAGGCCGCGAGGACCGCCTACGAGCAGGTGGCGCATCGTCTGTCGGGGGACTTTCCGCTGAAGGGTCGCACCGCCGACCTCCAGCTGTCAGCGAGGAGGTGCGGTGCGGACACCCTCGCGGAGCGGATCGACAAGTCGAGGCTGCCGTCGACATGGCGTACCAAGTGGGCGTGGTGGTCGACGAGCGGCGCGCACCGCCAGTTGGTGGGGCACACGAAGGCCGTCACCTGCGTGGCCACGACCTCCCTGGACGGCCACCGTGTCGCGGTCACGGGAGGTGATGACAAGACGGTCCGGCTCTGGGATCTCAGCACCCAGAGTCAGATGGGGGAGGCGTTGAGCCTCCCGGTACGCCCCACATGCATCGCCCTGGGAGAGGTGGGCGAGTACTCGGTTGCGGTGGTCGGCAGCATTGACGGCCGACTGAGAATCGTGGACCTGTCCACCAACCGGATCCTGGGAGACCCTCTGGAGGGTCACACCAACCTGATCAACGACGTCGCGCTGGTGTCCTTCCACGGCCTCCCCCTCGCACTGACGTCGAGCCAGGACGGCACCGCCCGGTTGTGGGACCTGTCGGCCGGATCCCCGATCGGCCCTCCTTTGGCGGCACATGGAAGCACGGTCGAGGCTGCTGCCCTGGGTGTCGTGGAGGAACGGATCATCGGGGTGACCGGCGGAGCCGACCGCCGGGCGTTCGTGTGGGACCTGACACCGCTGCTGTATGTCCCGGACGCTGGGGTTCGGCACGCCAACGACGCCTGGGGCTCGGACACCACGGTGGCCGAGGAGATGGCGGGGGTGCGCTGTGCTCCGTTCATGGCCCATATGGCGACGGTGTCCGCGATAGCCCTGACCGTGACACCCACGGGCCCCGTCGTGGTCAGCGGTGACATGAACGGGATGCTCAACCGCTGGAATCCGCTCGACCGGCAGCAGACCGGGCAGCCCACCCTCGCCCACCCGAACAGGATTCCCGGGCTCGCCGGTGTTCTCTCTCTCGACGTGGGCACGTCGTCGGGACGGCCGATGGTCCTGACCAACGGATGTGATGACGCCCGTGTGTGGGACCTGGAAACCATGCGTCAGCAGGGGCACCCGTTGCGTGGACACTCTCTGGGGCTGAACGGATCCGCCCTGAGCTGTCGCCCGGACGAGAGCTTCGCGGTAACAATCAGTGCCGACCTCACCGCCCGTGTGTGGGATCTGTCGGCGGATCAGCCGGAGGCGGGGCACGTCGAGTCGATCGACGCGGTCGCGGCCGCCACCCACGAGGGGCGCTCGTACGCGGTCACCGGAGGGACCGAAGGATTGCTGTACGTCTGGGACCTGGAGCGACTCCGCGGTGTCGTCCGCCCGCTGGAGACGAACCAGGGCACCATCCGAGCGGTGGCGCTGGCCTCGGTGGCCGACGACATGGTCGCCGTGACCGGGGGTGATGACATGAGCTTGAAGGTCTGGCGCCCGCTGCGGGACCGTGAGTGCCAGGTTCACCTGACCGGGCACACCAACGCCGTGACCAGTCTCCAGGTGGTCGAGTTGGACGGTCGACCGCTCGCGTTCAGCGGAAGCGAGGACGGAACCATCCGGGTGTGGGACCTGGCAGCGGGGACCGAGGCGGCGGGGCCGATCACCGGTCAGATCGGGGGTATCCGCCACATGCGGGCACGGGTGGAAGCCGGTGTCCTGTCACTCGTCGCCTGGACGACGCACGACCACCTCTACATGTGGACCTGGGACGGCGGATTCGACACGGCGCCCGAACGCGTGGTCGAGAGGGAGGCAAGGGACTGGGGGCGCAGACTCCGCACGATCGGGATCGGCTTTCTCGGTGGAACCGCGGTCGCCATGGTGACGAGCGGGGCCAACGATCTGCGCTGTTACTCCGTCGACCGGTGGACGCAGATCGGCCGGGCCGTACAGGGGCGGGGAACGACGCTCTACAGCGCCACCGTCTCCCCTTCCGGAGGCGGCCGCCTCGTCGCGGTGATGACCGCGCCCAAGGCCGTCCACCTGTTCGACCTGGACTCGGGTGCCCAGGTCGGGTCTGCACTGTTGTTCAGTGAGAACGGGCTACCCGGTGGCGTGTTCGTGCGGACGGCGTCGGGGCCCGGGTTTCTCACCGTCCACAAGGCGCAGGCACGGTTGTGGGATGTGGCGACCACCAGTCCCGTCGGTGAGGCCTTCTCCGGGCTGGACCACCGGATCCGGGGCGTCAGCGTGGACGAATCGGCGGGAACGGTCCGGACCATGAGCGTTGACGGGGTGCTGCGGACACACGATGTCGAGACCGGTCGGCTGACCGAACCGCTGCTTCCGAGCCGAAACACGGGTTTCTCCCTCAGCAGGGTCACCGAGACGACGTACCTGGCACCGAGTTGGAATCAGGTGACCCTGGTCGACACTGCCGCCAGGAAGGCACTCGGCTCCTTCCACGAACACGACCTCGATCCGTGGAGCGAGTGTGCCGTGCATGACCTGGATGACCGGACCCTCGCGGTGACCGCGGGCAAGGACGCGTGCCTCCACGTGTGGGACCTGGCGGACGGACGACGACTGGGCGAGCCGTTGAGCGGTCACACCGCCAGCGTCAGCGACGTACGGATCGCGCGTGTCGGCGATCGGCACCTTTTGGCCAGTGCGTCTGAGGACGGCACCATCCAGGTCTGGGACCTGCGGACCAGGGAGCGGGTCGCCGGGCCGTTCGGCGGTGACGGAACCCAGTGGTCCGCCGTCGACGTCGCCCGGATCGGGGAGCGCGGACTGCTCGTCGGAGGGACAAGGGAGGGAGAACTTCTCCTTTGGGACACACGGGAATGGTCCCCTCTCCGGTTGCCGGTACCGAGGTTGAGCGACGGTGTCACCTGGGTGCGCATCGTCGAGGCCGACGAAGTTCCGCTCATCGTCGCCGCCAACCTGGAGGGTGTCATCCGGGTCTGGAACCACGCCGCGCGGAGCATGGTCGGTGAGATCGGTACCGGGAGCAAGATCAACGACCTCGCGATCACCCGTTCCGGCGACCTCTACGCCGCCACCGACTCCGGACTCGTCGCCCTCCACCTGGACACCTCCTCCCTCACCCGTCCCTCCTGACCTCACAAGGAGCCCCCGTGCCCCGGATCGTCTGCGTCCACGGCATCGCCCAGCAGTTCAAGGGCGCCAGCACCCTCCTCGCCGACTGGGCCCCGGCGCTCGCCGACGGCGCGGACCGCGCGGGGGTGAGGATCGGGAGCGACGACGTCGCCATGGCCTTCTACGGCGACCTCTTCCGCCCGGCCGGCCACCGCTCCCTCGGCGTCCCCCCGTACGACGCCTCCGACGTGGCCGAGGGCCTGGAACAGGACCTGCTGCGCGCGCTGTGGGAGGAGGCCGCGCGGACCGACCCCTCCGTCCCCGGCCCCGACGCCCCCGTCCGCTTCGGCGCCCCGGGCTGGGTCCAGCGCGCGCTGACCGCCCTCTCCCACCACCCCTCCTTCGCCGGACTCGCCGAACGCGCGATGATCTTCGACCTCAAACAGGTACACGCCTACCTCACCGACCCCGGGGTCCGGACGTCGGCGCGGGAACGGGTCCTCGACCGGCTCACCCCCGACACCCGCCTGGTCGTCGCCCACTCGCTCGGCAGCGTGGTCGCCTACGAGGCCCTGTGCGCGGCCGGGAGCGCGCCCCGGCTCGACCTGGTGACGCTCGGCTCGCCGCTCGGGATCTCCGGGCTGATCTTCGACCGCCTCACCCCGCCGCCCTCCGAGGGCCGGGGCACACGCCCGCCGACCGTCGGGGCGTGGACCAACGTCGCCGACCGGCGTGACGTGGTCGCGCTGGTCAAGGAGTTGGACCCGCTGTTCGGCGGGGTCGACGACCAGCCGGTGGACAATGGTCCCAAGGCGCACGACGCCGCGCCCTACCTCACCTCCCGCGAGGTGGGCGAGGCGGTGGCCGCCGCGTTCACGGAAGGGTGACGGGCGCGGGCGCTCACTATCCTTGAGCGAGAACGGACGTCAGGTGCGGGGCGCAGGTGACATGGTTTCTGGTCTTGGACCGCTGGAGTCGGCGGTCATGGAGGTCCTGTGGGGGGCCTCCACCCCCCTGAGCGTTCGTCAGGTGCTCGGCTCCCTGCCGGAGGGGACCGCCTACACGACCATCTCCACCGTGCTGGAGAACCTGCGGCGCAAGGGCTGGGTCCGGCGCGAGCGGACCGGCCGTCTGTGGTTCTACGAACCCCTGCGCGACCGCTCCACCCACGCGGCCGAACGGATGCGCGACGCCCTGGAGGGCGGCCGGGACGCCGAGGCCACGCTCCTGCGCTTCATCGACGGTATGCGCCCGGACCAGGTGCGCACCCTGCGCTCCCTGCTCGCCGACCTTCCCGACGACGGGGAGGAACCGTGATCTGGTTCCTCGCCGCCGCCTGCGCCGTGTTCGCGCTCGGCCTCGGGGGCGCCCGGCTGGTGCGGCGCGCCGCGGGGGCGCACGGGGCCGGTCCGCGGACCATGCTGGCGCTGTGGACGCTGGCCACGGCGGTGTGGATCGCCTCCTGCGTGGCGCTCGCCGCCCTGCTCACCGCGGAGCTGCTGGGTCCGGCGGTCAAGGGTGTCGTGGCCGCCTGTCTCAGCCTCCTCCAGGCACTGGAGCGCCGGGAGGCGGCCCCGGGGGTCGGTGCCGCCGCCGCGCTGCTCCTGCTCGGGTCGGTCCGTCTGGCCTGGACGGGGCTGCGGCGCGGGTGGGCGGGCCGGTCGTGGCGGCGTTCGCACGACCGTGAGCTGCGGGCGGGGGCGCGACGGCGCACCCTGCACGGTCAGCGGGTGTGGCTCGTCGACACCCCCGAGCGCGGTGCCTACTGCGTCCCCGGGAGCCGCGGGGGCGTCGTCGTCACCAGCGGTGCCCTGGCGGCGCTGAGCGAACGCCAGACGCGGGCGGTCCTGGCGCACGAGCGGGCCCACCTGGCGGGCCGACACCACCTCCTCGTCGGCTGGGCGCGCCTGCTCGCCGCCGCCTTCCCCAGGGTTCCGCTGCTCAGGGCCGCGGCACACGAGGTGCCCGTGCTCGTGGAGTGGGCGGCCGACGACCGCGCCGTCCGGGAGGTGGGGACGCGCCCCCTGGTGTACGCCCTGGCCCGCCTCGCCGAGCCCCGGGCCGACCACGGGGACGCCGCTCCGGCTCTGTCCATCGGCGGTGCGTGCCCGGTCGAGCGGGTCCGGCGGCAGATCGCCCGGACCCGGGAGCGCCCTCGGCCCCGGGCGCGGGCGCTCGTCCGCGTCGTGCCGACGGTGGTCCTGTTGGCGGCCCCGCTCCTGTTCACGGTGGCCGCCACCGTGGTCGGTGTGCTCGCCCCGCACTGCGACTGCGCGGCCTGAACGCCGCCTCCGGCCGGCGCCGGTGACGCGTGACCCACCGCTCATCCCGCGCTCCGGCGTTTCGTTCTATCGAGAATAGAAGATCTTCTATGCTCGATAGAAACAAATTCCGGATACGGGAGAGGGGTGGGGTATGCCCACGTCGTCGCAGGGGCGTTCGGAGGGGCGGGGTGGGGCCTGGCGGGGCCTGCTGTGGGCCGGAGCGGCCGTTCTCGTCATCGCTGGGCTGCTCGCGGCCAACGCCGTCCTGGACGGCCGGACCGAGGTGTCCGGCGCCGGGTCGCCGAGGTCCGCCGGGGCGGACGGGACCGACACCGACCCCGGCCGGGCCGAGTTGGCCGACCTGCTCGCCCGCAGGGACCCCGACGACCACGCCGCCATGGGGCCGGTCGACGCCCCTGTGGTCATGGTCGCCTACTCCGACTACCACTGCCCCTACTGCGGGCGCTGGTCCCGGGAGACCCACCCCGAGCTGATGCCCTACGTGGAGGCGGGTGACCTGAGGGTCGAGTGGCGCGACTTCCCCGTCATCACCGACTCCTCGGAGGCGGTCTCCCGCGCCGCCCGGGCGGCCGGGGAGCAGGGCGCGTTCTGGGAGTTCCACGAGGCCTACTTCGAGGCCGCCGAGGAGGCGGGCGGGGACGACCCGGAGCCGGCCATCGGCCGGATCGTCGAGGATCTGGGCCTGGACCGGGGGCGCTTCGACCGGGACCGGGAGAGCGACCGGGTCGCCGGGATGGTGAGCCGCGACTTCGCGGAGGGGCAGGCGCTCGGTGTCACCTCCACCCCCGCCTTCGTGGTCAACGGGCTCCCCCTCATGGGAGCCCAGCCCACGGAGGTGTTCGAGGACGCCGTCGAGGACGCACTCGCGGCTGCCGGGGACGGAGCCGGTGAGGGGGAGCGGTGACCGACATCGGGTTCGTCGCGGCCCTGGCGGGCGGTGTCCTCGCCCTGTTCAGCCCGTGCAGCGCGCTCCTGCTGCCCTCGTTCTTCGGGTACGCCTTCCGCGACCCGCGCCGTCTGCTGGCCCGCACCACGGTCTTCTACCTGGGTCTGTGCACCACGCTGGTCCCCCTGGGCGCGGGCTCGGCCTCGGTGAGCCGCCTGTTCAACGGCGAACGCGACCTGCTCATCACCGCGGCCGGATGGCTGATCATCGTCTTCGGCCTCGCCCAGGCCGTCGGCCTCGGGTTCGCCTCCGGGGCGGCCCAGCGCCTCCAGGGGCGGTTCGCCGGGCGCACCGACACCGTCTCGGTGTTCGCCCTGGGCGCCGTGTACGGGTTCGCCGGGTTCTGCTCCGGTCCGATCCTGGGCGCGGTCCTCACCGTGGCCGCGACCGGAGGACCCGTGCGCGGCGCCCTGCTCCTGGCCGTCTACGCGCTCGGGATGGCGGCGCCGCTGTTCCTCCTGGCGCTGTTGTGGGACCGCTACGACCTCGGCTCCAGGGGATGGCTCCGGGGGCGCAGCGTCGCCCTGGGCCCCCTCACCGTGCACACCACCAGCGCCCTGTCCGGTGTCCTGTTCGTCCTCGTCGGGGTCCTGTTCCTCCGTTACGACGGCACGGCGACGCTCTTCGGCGGTGTCGGGGCCTTCCACGAGCAGACCTACCGCCTCCAGGAGTGGCTCTTCCGGATCGGCGGACCGGGGACCGACGCGGCCGTCCTGGCCGCCGTCAGCGGGCTGTTGCTGCTGGCGGGGGTGTGGGGATGGCGCCGCGCCCGCGGGCGCGGCGCCCCCGATCGGCGCGACACCCGCAACGACGCGTGAGGCCGGGGCTGTGGTGCACGTCACCACGGCCCCGGACGCGCGCCGACACAGGCGTTCCCGGTGATCCAGGTCTCACGGGCGTAACAGAAGCGAACGACGTGGTTCACACGGTCTCACAAATGGTATTACCATTGCCGTCACCTGTTCCAAGCGCAGGTCAAGGCCGTGTCATCGGCGGCCCAGAGTCCTCAACCGCCCATCGGAAGGCTCCGTCGTGGAGAACTTCGAACCCGTCTACGGCACGGGACCCCTCCTCGGGATCGCGGCCGGCGCCATCGCCCTCCTGCTGCTCCTGATCATCCGCTTCAGACTGCACGCGTTCGTCGCGCTCGTCCTGGTCAGCGTCCTGACGGCGCTCGCCACCGGTATCCCCGCCGCCGGCGTGGTGCCCACCCTCCTCGACGGTTTCGGCGGCACGCTCGCCAACGTCGCCCTCCTGGTCGGCCTCGGCGTCATGATCGGCCGCCTGCTGGAGGTCACCGGCGGCGCCGCCGTCCTCGCCGGAGCCCTGATCAAGGTGTTCGGGGAGAAGCGCGCCCCGCTGGCCCTCGGGGTCGCCTCGCTGCTCTTCGGCTTCCCGATCTTCTTCGACGTCGGCCTCATCGTCATGCTGCCGATCGTCTTCAGCGTCGCCCGGCGCCTCGGCGGGTCGGTGCTCACCTACGCCCTGCCCACGGCCGGCGCGTTCGCGGTGATGCACGCCTTCGTCCCGCCGCACCCCGGTCCGGTCACCGCCGCCGTCGAGATCGGCGCCGACATGGGCCTGGCCCTCCTGGTCGGCCTCGTGCTGGCCATCCCGACCTGGTACCTGGCCAGCTACCTCTACGGCCTCTGGGCGGGCAGGCGCTTCGAGCTCCCCGTCCCCGACGACATCCTGGCCGACGGCACCGTCAAGCACGACGACCCGCCGCGCCTGGCCACCGTCCTGGGCATCCTGCTGCTCCCGATGGTGCTGATCTTCGGCAACACCGGTACCGCCACGCTCGTGGCGACCGGCGCCGTCGCCGAGGACGCCGTGTGGGTGCGGGTCCTCCAGCTGCTCGGCCAGACCCCGATCGCACTCCTGCTCACCGTGCTGGTCGCGATGGTGGTCCTCAGCCACGGCCGGTTCTCCCGCGCCAAGGTCGAGGAGATCGTCGGCGGCGCGCTCGGCCCGGTCTGCGGCATCATCCTCATCACCGGTGCCGGCGGCATGTTCGGCGGCGTCCTGCGCACCAGCGGCATCGGCGAGGCACTCGCCGGGACCCTGGAGTCCACCGGCCTGCCGGTCATCGTCGCGGCCTTCGTCATCGCGCTGGCCCTGCGCGTCGCCCAGGGCTCGGCGACCGTGGCCCTCACCACGGCGGCGGGTCTGATCGCCCCCGCGGTGCACGCCAGCAGCGGACTCTCCTCGATCGACCTGGCCCTGATCGTCATCGCGATCGCGTGCGGCGCCACCGCGTTCTCACACGTCAACGACTCCGGATTCTGGCTGGTCGGCCGTTTCCTCGGCATGGACGTCAAGACGACGCTCAAGACGTGGACGGTCATGGAGACGCTCATCGGCTTCGTCGGGTTCGGTCTCGCCTTCGGCCTGAGCCTGGTGGTGTGACCGGGGCCCGACGCGGTCCCGGGCGGCCCGTCCCCTCAGCCGCGGTCGCCGTCGTCCTCCTCCAGGGCGACGGCGACCTCGCTGACGATGGAGCGCATCGCCGCCTCGGCCACGTCGGGCAGCCCGTCGGCGACCGCCCGCGCCACCGCCGTGTGCAGGCGCAGCGCCTCCGGGCGCGGCCGCCGCGGCATGAGGTGGTAGGAGGTGCGTCCGACCAGCACCTCCGCCACCACCTGGGAGAGTCCGACGAACATCTCGTTCTCCGACAGCTCCAGGACGCGGCGGTGGAAGGCGATGTCCAGGTCGAGGAAGGCGTCCAGCTCCCCGGCGCGGCCGGTTTCGGTCATCCGCTCGGCGACCGCCACGAGCCGCCCGCGCTCCTCGGGCGCTCCGCGCACGGCGGCGAGGGCGGCGGCGGCCGGCTCCACGGCGGCGCGGAGTTCGTTGAGCGAGCGCAGCTGTTCCATCCGCCCCGGACCGGCCAGCCGCCACCGGATGAGCTGGGGGTCGAAGACACTCCAGTCGGCGCGGGGGAGTACCCGGATCCCGGTCCGGGGGCGGCTGACGACCAGGCGCATCGACTCCAGGACGCGGACGGCCTCCCGGGCGACGGTACGGGAGACCCCGAAGTCCGCCTCCAGTCCCTGGAGGGTGAACGCGTGGCCGGGCTCGTACTCGTCGGCCGCGATCGCGGGGCCCAGGACCGCCAGCACGCGGTTGTGCAGTGTGCGGTTGTCAGTGCCCATCGTGCTCCCAGCGCTCCGGATTCCAGGGCCCGGCCGTGATCGGCGCGGCCAGCCCGAAGCCTAGTCGGACTGATTGATATCACTATTCAAGGTGGTGGCCCCGCCCACACGCGGGTACACACCAGAGCGGGAGAGACCATGCACCTCGTTTTCATGGGCGTCTCGGGCAGCGGCAAGACCACGGTCGCCGCGCGCGTGGCGGGACGGCTCGACCTCCCCTTCGCGGAGGCCGACGCCTTCCACCCGGACGCCAACATCGCCAAGATGGCCGCGGGCGTGCCGCTGACCGACGAGGACCGGTGGCCCTGGCTGCGCGACCTGGCCGGGTGGATCGCCGAGCACGACGCGCGCGGCGGCTCCACGGTCATGGCCTGCTCCGCGTTGCGGCGCTCCTACCGCGACGTGCTGCGCGAGGGCGCCGCCGACGTGCGCTTCCTGCACATGAGCGGGACCTTCGAGGTCATCAGGGCGCGGATGGGCGCCAGGGAGGGCCACTTCATGCCCCCCGCGCTGCTCGAATCGCAGTTGGCGACCCTGGAGGCGCTCGGGCCGGACGAGCCCGGAGAGGTGTTCGACGTGCGTGCGGACGTGGACACCCTCACCGAGCTGGCCCTGGCCTATGTCGGCCGTCCGGCGCGGTCGGCGGGGGCCTGAACCACGGTCCGATTCGCCCGCGGGGCAGGGTCCGACCTGCTCGGACGGTCCGGGTGGCCCAACCCCGGCCCGGTTTGGGGTCCGGGGTCGGGGGAGGAAACGGACGGCCCCGCTGTTGCGCGGTGCCCCTGCCACACGTAACCCTGTTCGTCATGTATGAGACGGTTTCCTCCCCCTCCGTCCCCGAGCACCGGTCCGCGGCCGTCGCGCCGGCCCCTCACCCGGGACTCCGCCCAGGCCCCCTCTCCGGCCGCCGACGCGGGCAGCGGCCGCCGTCGGACGTCCAGCAGACCTGCGCCCTGATGTTCGTCGCCGGGCCGTTCTTCGGTTTCCTGGCCTACGCCGCGTGGGACCGGCTGGACGCCGGGGTGCCCGGTCAGGCCGTCACCGGCCTGTGGACCCTGGTCGTCCTCTCCGCCCTGGTGGGGGCGGTGGCGGTCGGGCTGGCGATCCCCGTGCTCCGGGCCGTGCCGCTCCTGTGGCGGGTGGCCCAGTTCGGCTCGCTCGCGGGGATGGGGGTGGCCCTGTCGGGCCTGCACCGGGCCGCCCAGCTCGCCAGCACCCTCGTCATGGTCGCCGCGGCGCTGGCGGCCCTCGTCGCGATCGTGGTGAACATCGCCCTGTGGACCACCGCCGTCCGCCGCTGGTGCGACGTCCGGGGGGCCGCCTGAGACCGATCCCTCCCGGGTCCGGTCAGCCGTCCAGGAAGTCCGCGAGCGCCTCGCCCTGCCCGAGGATCGCGTGACCGGTCCCCGGGAGTACGGTGACCTCCGCGTGCGGGACGCACGCGCGCACGCGCCGGGCGGTCCCGCGCGAGTCGAACATCGCGTCGCGGTCGCCCACGACCAGCCGTACGGGCACGGTCAGGCGGCGCAGCGCGTCGTCGGAGAACACGGGCAGCCGTTCGGTACGGGGCCGGAACCCGGAGAAGGTCAGGTGCACGGAGTCCAGGATCTCCCGGTGCTCCGGGTCCCGCAGACCCGTCATCGCCCGCACGGACCGGCGCCCTCCCCCCGGAACCAGCAGTCCCAGCAGCATGGTGCCCAGGATCCGCCCCGTCCGCTGCCGGCCCACGCCGCCCGGGCACAGGAGTCCCAGGCGCCGGACGCGTCCGGGGTGCCGGACGGTGTAGTCCAGGGCGACCCAGCCGCCCAGTGAGGTGCCCACGAGCGCGGTGGCGGTGATCCCCAGCCCGTCCAGGACCTCGTCCAGCCAGGACGCCAGGGCGTCGGAGTCCAGGGGCGGGCGCGCGGGGGCGCTCAGGCCCGGTTCGCCGATGAGGTCGACGCAGTGCACCCGGAAGCGGCGCGCGAGCACGGCCGCGTCGTCCCGCCAGGCCGTCGTGTTGGCGCCGGACCCGTGCAGGAGGACGACCGGGGGAGCGTCCCCGGGGCCGCAGGAGACGACGAAGGTCTCGCCCGCCCGGGTCGGCACCCGGCCGTGCCGGACGGGCACCGGCCACGCGGCCAGGTCCCGGTGGTACCGCTCCCGGCTCTCGCGCTCCGCCGCCGGTGACCGGTAGACCGTGCTCACTGGTCGAGCACCCCCTCCACGTACTCCAGCATCCGGGCCGTGTCCGCCAGACCGCCCAGGACGACGACCTTCATCCGCGACCGGTCGGGGTCGAAGGCCGTCTCGACCCGCAGCCGCTGGCCGCCGGGGCGCGGCCCGGCGGCCATGCCGGTCAGGAGCGTGCTCAGGCGGTCGGCCGTGGCCCGGTCCACACCCTCGAGGTCCACGATGCCCGACACCTCGCTGTGCCGCCGTCCGGGCGCCGCGCCCGTCGGTTCGTCCACCGGACGGCCGGTGAACGCCTCCAGGTCGGACCGGGAGATCCGGTACTGCTTGCCGATACGCACGGCGTTGAGCCGGCCGTCGCGCACGTAGTTGCGGATGGTGCGCACGTGCAGGCCCAAGCGCTCGGCGACCTGGTCCACGGAGTAGAGATGATCAGTCACGGAACTACCGTAAACTACCGCATCTTCCTGCGCAAGGGGGAAGTTTGAGGAACATTCGCGTAGTTCGCATGAAGACTACTGCCTGGTTCGACCTTGGCTTCTCATCTTCTTTTTGTCGGACAAAGAGGACGAACGTTGAACATCACATGATCCCTTTTGTTTCAGTCACATCGGGAACAAAGCCCACATAGTTCGCTGTCGGGTTTCTCCGGTGGGGTGTGAGGGTAGAAGCATCGGTTGGACACCGCGTCCAGAAAATCGGAGCTATGGATCACGGCACAGAACTGAAACGGTTGTATTAATACCCAGCCGTCCATCTTCCCCGGTGCACTTCGCGCGGTTTAGGGTCCACACCATCAGCCAGGGCCTCGACCCCCCGCCCACACCGAGGTGGACCATGTTCACGAAGTCTTCCCGAAAGCCGTCGGCCGTTCTGGCCGCGGCCGCCACACTCGCGCTGGTGGCGACAGCCTGCGCGGAGAGCGACCGAGAGGCGTCGGGTGGCGATGATTCCGAGCCGTTCGTCTTCGCGAGCGCGGGCGACATCAGCACCCTCGACCCCTTCTTCACCAGTGACGGAGAAACGTTCCGTTACAGCAGGCAGGTCTTCGAAACTCTGCTGAAACACGAATCCGGCGGCACGGAGATCGTCGGCGGTCTCGCCGAGGACTGGGAACAGTCCGAGGACGGGACCGAATGGACCTTCCACCTGCGCGACGGTGTCACTTTCCACGACGGCGAGGAATTCGACGCCGAGGCCGTGTGCGCCAACTTCGACCGCTGGTTCAACATGACCGGCCCCTACCAGGACGGGAACAACTCCTACTACTGGCAGTCCATCTTCGGCGGCTTCGCGGAGAACGAGAACGAGGACATCGGCGAGCCCCGCTTCGAGTCCTGCGAGGCTTCCGACGAGCTCACCGCGGTCATCACCATCTCCGAGTACTCCTCGGTCTTCCCCGGCGGGTTCTCCCTCGCCGCCTTCGGCATCATGAGCCCCGCCGTGATCGAGCAGGTCCAGGACGAGGAGATCACCGGCGAACCCGGGAACTTCACCCTCCCCGCCTACACCCAGGAGGCCGGGACGGTCGCCGGGACGGGTCCGTTCCGCGTCACCGAGTGGAACCAGGACCAGGCCGAGGTCACCCTGGAGCGCTACGACGACTACTGGGACGACCCCGCGGGCTTCGAGACGATGATCCTGCGCGCCATCCCCGACGAGAACGCGCGCCGCCAGGCCCTGGAGGCGGGCGACATCCACGGCTACGACCTGGTCGCCCCCGCCGACGTCGAACCCCTGGAGGCCGCCGGGTTCCAGGTGCCCACCCGCGGCGTGTTCAACGTCCTCTACATGGCCTACCAGCAGGAGACCAACGAGGCCCTCGCCGACGTCGAGGTCCGCCGGGCCCTCGCGCACGCGGTGGACCGGCAGCGGATCGTCGACACCATCCTCCCCGAGGGCGGTGAGGTGGCCACCCAGTTCCACCCCGACACCCTCGACGGCTGGTCGCCCGACGTCCGGACCTACGAGTACGACCCCGACCTGGCCCAGGAGATGCTGGCGGACGCGGGGCAGGAGGACCTGACGGTCGAGTTCTGCTACCCCACCGACGTCACCCGGCCGTACATGCCCGCGCCGCGCGACATCTTCGACGTCATCTCCGCCGACCTGGAGTCCGTCGGGGTCACCGTGGAGGCGACGACCTACGAGTGGACCGAGTACATCCCGCGGACCAACGCGGGCGACTGCGACATGTACCTGCTCGGCTGGACCGGTGACTACAACGACGCCTACAACTTCATCGGCACCTGGTTCAGCGGCCCCAGCGACGAGTTCGGGCTGCGTGACGAGGACCTGTTCGACGCCATGGCCGAGGCCAGCTCCAACCCGGACACCGAGGAGCGCGTCGCCGCCTACCAGGACCTGAACGAGCAGATCATGGAGGTCCTGCCGGGGCTGCCCATCTCCAGCTCCCCGCCCTCCATCGCCTTCGCGCCGAACGTCACCCCCCCGAACGTCAGCCCGCTGACGCAGGAGGAGTTCGCCGAGGCCTCCTGGCAGTGACGCGGGGCCCCTCCCCCACCGGGGAGGGGACGGGCCCGGTCGACGGCGGTCGACCGGGCCCGCCCGTCGCCCCACCCTTCGCGGAGCACCCGCGCCAACCCGGCGGGTGGTCCGTGCACACAGTTCCCAGGCACGGCCCGTGCCGACCCCCGGGCCGTGCCCCTCTGGCGAAAGGCGGCAAAGGTGCTGCGATTCATCGTCAGGCGTACCCTCCAGCTGATCCCCACCCTGGGTGGCCTGTCGATCCTGCTGTTCGCCTGGCTGCAACGACTGCCCGGCGGACCGGAGTACGCCCTCCTCCCCGACGACGCCACGGAGGCGCAGCGCGAGGCGCTGCGGCGCGCGCTCGGACTGGACGAACCCTTCACCGTCCAGTACCTGGCCTTCCTCCGCCGGATCGCCCAGGGCGACCTGGGCGCCTCCCTCCAGACCGGCAGACCCGTGCTGACCGAGTTCTGGACGCGTTTTCCCGCCACGTTCGAGCTGTCCGTGACGGCGATGCTCATCGCCGTGTCCGTGGGCATCCCGCTCGGATACCTGGCCGCCCGCCGACGCGGTTCGGCCCTGGACTTCGCCGCGGTCGGCGGCTCCCTCCTCGGCATCTGCACGCCGGTCTTCTTCCTGGCGTTCATCCTCAAGGTCGTCTTCGCCGAGACCCTGGGCTGGCTGCCGTCCGCGTTCCGGCTCTCGCCCGGCCTGACCCGCACCGACATCACCGGCTTCGTCCTCCTGGACGCCGTCATGACCCGGGAGTGGGACGTGGTCTGGGACGGGTTCGTCCACCTGATCCTGCCCGGCCTGGCACTGGCCTCCATCCCGCTGGCGGTCATCGTGCGCATGACCCGGGCCAGCGTCCTGGAGGTCCTCGGCGAGGACTACGTGCGCACCGCCAACGCCAAGGGGCTGCACCGCGGCACCGTGCGCACCCGCCACGTGATGCGCAACGCCATGCTCCCCGTGGTCACCGCCGTCGGCCTGCTCACCGGCAGCCTGTTCGCCGGTGCGGTCCTGACCGAGAGCGTCTTCGCCTTCCCGGGGATCGGCTCCTTCGTCTACGCCTCCACCCAGGAACGCGACTATCCCGCGCTGACCGGCTTCATCCTGCTCATCGCGACGATGTACGTCTTCATCAACCTCCTGGTGGACATCTCCTACAGCCTCCTCGACCCGAGAGTGCGGGCCCAGTGATGCCAACGACACCCAGCCCCCCTCTCCTTGGCCGCAAGGCCGCGAAGGTCGACCGGCTCGCCGAGCTCATGGGCGAGCGCGCCGACGACGGCCACGGCGCGAGCATCTGGCGCGAGGCCCTCTCCCGCATGCGGCGCAGCCCCATGGCGATCACCGGAGCCGCGGTCGTCGTCGTCTTCGTGCTGATCGCGCTGTTGGCCCCGCTGATCGCGCCCTACAGCCCCGTCGAACAGACCTGGGGCGACGAGGTCTTCCCCAACCGCAACGTGTTCGTGGGCCCGCGCGCGGAGAACTGGTTCGGGTTGGACAACCTCGGCCGCGACCAGTTCTCCCGCATGGTGATCGGTGCCCGGCAGACCCTGCTGGTGGGGGTGGTCGCCACGCTCGTCGGCTTCGGCGTCGGCGCCCTGCTCGGCGGAACGGCCGGTGCGGCCGCCGTCCTCGGCGGGCGGTGGGGTCGCCAGTTGGACAACGTCGTCATGCGCTTCATCGACATGATGCTCGCGCTGCCGACCCTGCTGCTCGCCGTCACCGTCGCCGCACTCATCGGCCCCAGCCTGCTCACGGTCATGCTCGCGGTCGGCGTGGCCCAGGTGCCGATCTTCGCCCGACTGCTGCGCGGCGCGATGATCTCCCAGGGCGGCCGCGACTACGTGCTCGCGGCACGGGCACTGGGCGTGAGCGAACGCAGGATCGCGCTCACGCACATCCTGCCCAACTCGATGGGCCCGGTGATCGTGCAGTCCACGCTCACCCTGGCGACCGCGATCATCGACGCCGCCGCCCTGTCCTACCTGGGGCTGGGCAACCCCGACCCGTCCTTCCCCGAGTGGGGGACGATGCTCGCCGACGCCCAGCGCTTCCTGTCCAGCGCGCCCTCCCTGGCGGTCTACCCCGCCCTGGGCATCATCGTCACCGCGCTCGGCTTCACCCTGCTCGGTGAGGCGATGCGGGAGGCCCTCGACCCCAAGCTGAGGAAATGACCATGAGTTCCAGCACGCCACTGCTGACCGTGGACGAGCTGTCCGTGGTGTTCCGCCGGCGCGGTGCCGAGGCGACGCGGGCCGTGGACGGGGTGTCCTTCACCCTGGAGGAGGGCCGGGTCACCGGTCTGGTCGGCGAGTCCGGCTGCGGCAAGAGCGTCACCTCCCTCGCCCTGATGGGGCTGCTGCCCGACCGGGGCGTCACGGTCGGCGGCTCCGCGGTGCTGCGGCTGCCCGGCGGCGACGTCGACCTGCTCTCCCTCTCCCAGCGGCGGATGCGCGACCTGCGCGGGTCGCGGTTGGCGATGATCTTCCAGGACCCGCTCAGCTCCCTCAACCCGGTCGTGCCGATCGGCCGCCAGGTCACCGAGATCCTCCGGCGCCACCGGGGCATGAAGGGGGACCGCGCCCGGAAGGAGGCCGCCGACCTGCTGTACCGGGTGGGCATCCCGGACCCGACCCGGCGGCTGCGCGAGTACCCGCACCAGCTGTCCGGCGGCATGCGCCAGCGGGCCCTGATCGCCATGGCGGTCGCGTGCCGCCCCCGGCTGATGATCGCCGACGAACCGACCACGGCGCTGGACGTCACCATCCAGGCGCAGATCCTGGAGCTGCTGCGGGACCTGGTCACCGAGGAGGGCACCGCGTTGCTGATGATCACCCACGACCTGGGGGTGGTCGCCGGGTTGTGCGACGACATCAACGTCCTGTACGCGGGGCGGGCGGTCGAGCGGGCGCCGCGGTCGGAGCTGTTCGCCGACCCCACCCACCCCTACACGGTCGGGCTGCTCGGCTCCATCCCCCGGCTGGACGCGCCGCGCGGGGAACCGCTCACCCCCGTCCGGGGGTCGGTGAACGACAACATCGCCTGGTCCGACGGGTGCGCCTTCGCCCCCCGCTGCGACCACTACACGATGGACTGCCTCCAGGGGGCACCCGAACTGGTCGGGGCGGCGGGCGGCGGTGACCACGTGCACCGCTGCGTGAACCCCGGTACGGACGCGCGGCGGGAACCGGAGGCGGACCGGGCGGAGGCCGTCGGGGCCGCCACCGGGTCGGAGAGTGGCCCCGCGGCGGAGACCGGGGCGGAGCGCACGGCGGCGGGCGAGAACGAGGAGGGGCGGGCATGAGTCTGCTGCGGATCGAGGACCTCAGGGTGCACTTCCCGATCAGGCGGGGCGTGGTGGTCGACCGGACCATCGGCCACGTACGCGCGGTCGACGGCGTGAGCCTGGCGGTCGAGCACGGACGGACCTACGGGCTCGTGGGCGAGTCGGGCTGCGGCAAGACCACCCTGGGCCGCGCCGTGCTGCGCCTGGTGGACATCACCGGCGGCGGGGTGTGGTTCGACGGCCGGGACCTGGCCGGGCTGGACGCGCGGGCGATGCGCCGCGAGCGCCGCAGGCTCCAGATGGTCTTCCAGGACCCGCTGGGCAGCCTCAACCCCCGGCAGAACGTCGGATCGATCCTCATGGAGGGGTTGCGCGTCCACGGGATCGGCGGCCCGGACGAGGGCGGAGGCGCGCCGCGCGGGCGGGAGCGCGACCGCCTCGTGCTCCAGGACCAGCGCAGGCGCGTGGTCGACGCCCTGGAACGGGTGGGCCTGTCGTCGAAGGCCCTCACCCGTTACCCGCACGAGTTCTCCGGCGGCCAGCGCCAGCGGATCGGGATCGCCCGCGCCCTGGTCCTGGAACCGGACCTGATCATCTGCGACGAGCCGGTCTCGGCGCTGGACGTGTCGATCCAGGCGCAGGTGCTCAACCTGCTGGAGGAGCTCCAGGAGGAGCTGGGCCTGACCTACCTGGTGATCGCGCACGACCTGGCGGTCGTCCGGCACGTCAGCGACGTCGTCGGGGTGATGTACCTGGGCGGTCTGGTCGAGGAGGCCGACAGCGACGACCTGTACGAGTCCCCGCTGCACCCGTACACGCGGTCGCTGATGTCGGCGGTTCCGGTGCCCGACCCCGGTGTGGAGGACACCCGTGAGCGGATCCTGCTCACCGGGGACCTGCCCTCACCGGCCAACCCTCCGCGGGGCTGCCGGTTCCACACCCGCTGCCCGTGGCGGCAGGAGGACCGGTGCGCCACCGAGCGTCCGGAGCTGCGGCGGTTGGCCGGCGCGCCGGAGACGAGTACCCACCGGGTGGCGTGCCACCACGCCGAGCGGATCCTGTCCGGTGAGCTCCGGCCGAGCGGGGAACACGCCGCGCAGGGGAGCTGAGCTCCGTCCGGGCCGTTTCCGGGGTGCCCCGAGGACACCCCGGCGGCACGGCCGCGCCTTCCGGCGTGATGTGCGGTGCGCCACACTTGGCGTATGGACGATGCCGCTGACCAGGGGCGGGGGAGGCCCCGCCCCCTCGCGCCCGCCGCACCCGGTCGGGTGTGGCTGGTCGCTCTGGCGGTGGGCGCGGTCGCGGCCGCCCTGGCCCACCTCCTCGCCCCGGTCGCACCACCGCCGGTGCCGGTCCTGGCGGGCGACGACGCGCTCGCCGGGGAGGTGGCGACCGTGCTCGACCCGCGCGACGTGCAGGGGCTGGTGGTGGCCCGCTTCCCGGTCGACGATCCCGGTGCCGTCGAGTTCGCGCGGGCGGGGACCGAGGACGGCGCGGTCCCGGTCGACGAGGAGACCCTCTTCGAGACCGGTTCGCTGTTCAAGACGGTGACGGCGATGACCCTGGCGGACATGGTGGAGCACGGGGAGACGTCGCTCGACCGCTCCCTGGCCGAGGTGTTCCCGGACGCGGAGTTCGCCGATCCGGCCGTGGCCGGGGCCACGTTGGAGGACCTGGCCACCCACCACTCCGGCCTGCCGACGCTTCCCGACGGACACGAACTGGGCTCCTATCTCATCGCGCCGGTCATCCTCACCGACCCCTTCGCCGGAGTCCCGCCCCCGGTGGAGGCGCTGGCCACGACCGAGGCGGACGAGCCCGGTGAGTTCGCCTACTCCAACCTCGGTTTCTCGGTCCTCGGCGCGGCGCTGGCCGAGGAGAGTGGCGTGCCCTACCCCGAGCTGGTCGCGGAGCGGGTCCTGGAACCGCTGGGCATGGACGACACCGTCGTCGGCGTCCCCGGCGGCGGTGCGGTGCCCCACGCCGTTCCCGGCGCACGCACCGAGCCGTGGCGCGACACCGCCTACGCGCCCGCCGGAAGCGGCACCTGGAGCACCCCGGCCGACCTGACCCGGTACCTCGTCGCGGTCGCCCGGGGCACCGCCCCCGGGACGAGCGCGCTGGAACCGGTGTACGAGGGGATCCCGGACCCCCGGGGCGGGGAGGGCGACTTCACCCTGGGGCTGGCCTGGTTCGGCGTCGACGTTCCCGGGGTCGGTCCGGTGACCAGGCACGCGGGCGACACCTTCGGCACCAGCACGATGCTGGCCTTCGACGACACCCACGGTGTGGTCGTCATGTCCAACGCGCAGAGCGTCGACTCCATGGACCTGGCCTACGCACTCCTGGGGGACGAACCACAGCCCCTGGCCGACGCACCGCCCGCCCCCGCCGCCGTCATCGGGACCGTGATGACCGTGCTGCCCCCGGCCCTCCTGCTCTGGCTCCTGCTGCGCCGCCGCACGCTGCTCACCCGGAGCCCGCTGGACCGGCTGCGGATCGTGTCGCTGTCCCTGGGAAGCGCGGCCTGGCTCGTGGCCGGGCAGCGGATCGGTGACTGGACCTGGGCGCCGCCGGTGCTGTGGGCCCTGGCCGCGGGAGCCGTGGCCGCCGGGGTGGTGGTCGGGGCGTGGTACCTGCGCCGGGTGCCGACGGAGAACGCGCGGTGGCGGTGGCTGCACGTGCCGGTGTTCGTCCTGTCGGTGGCCTTCTCGCTCACCCTCGGTTCTCTCATGTTCTGGGGCCTGGTGGCCGCCTACGCGTGATGAGGTACGAACGGCGGCGGTCCCACCGGGACGGATGACAGATGTCATGTCCGGGTCCGTGAATCCTCACGGCCGGGCGGTGACAGCCGGGACTTCCGGCGGGGTGGGCGTTGCGCGACTCTGGGGGCATGGTTACCGCCGAACCCCGGGCCCAGCCCCCGACCTCCCCGCCGAAGCGAAGGACGCGCCGCCCCGTCCCGCCCGCCGCACCCGGTCGGGTGTGGCTGGCCGCCCTGGCGGTGGGCGCGGTCGCGGCCGCCCTGGCCCACCTCCTCGCCCCGGCCTCCCCGCCCCCGCCCGCGACGTTCGGCGGTGACGGGGAGCTCGCCGAGGACGTGGCGACCGTGCTCGACCCGCGCGACGGCGACGTCCAGGGCCTCGCGGTGGCCCGCTTCCCGGTCGACGATCCCGGTGCCGTCGAGTTCGCGCGGGGCGGGACCGTCGACGGGACCGTCCCCGCCGACGAGGAGACCCTCTTCGAGACCGCGTCGGTGTTCAAGACCATCACGGCGATGACCCTGGCGGACATGGTGGAGCACGGGGAGACGTCGCTCGACCGCACCCTGGCCGAAGTGTTCCCGGACGCGGAGTTCGCCGATCCGGCCGTGGCCGGGGCCACGTTGGAGGACCTGGCCACCCACCACTCCGGCCTGCCGACCGCCCCCGACGGCACGGCCCTGCGCGCCTCCGTCATCCCGGCGCTCAACCTCACCGACCCCTACGCGGCAGCCGCGCCCCCGGTGGAGGCGCTGGCCACGACCTCGGCGGACGAGCCCGGTGAGTTCGCCTACTCCAACCTCGGTTTCTCGGTCCTCGGCGCGGCGCTGGCCGAGGAGAGCGGCACGCCCTACCCCGAGCTGGTCGCGGAGCGGGTCCTGGAACCGCTGGGCATGGACGACACCGTCATCGCCGAGGGCGTCCCCGAGGGCGGCGCGCCGCCCAACGCCGTCCCCGGGTCGCGGTCCGAACCGTGGGACAACACCGCCTACGCTCCCGCCGGGATCACCACGTGGAGCACCACCGCCGACCTGGCCCGCTTCCTCGCCGCGGTCACCAGCGGTACCGCCCCCGGGATGAGCGCCCTGGAGACCGTGCGTGAGGACGTCGTCTTCCCCGGGGTGCCCGCGGACGACCCGAGCGGGCTCGACGGCTTCGACCTGGGGCTGGCCTGGATGACCGCCGACTGGGCCGGGGTGGGTCGGGTGACCTCGCACAGCGGCGGTACGCTCGGCACCGCCACGATGGTGGCCTTCGACGACACCCAGGGTGTGGTCGTCATGGCCAACTCGATGGTCGTCGACTCCCTGGGCCTGAGCCGCGAACTCCTCAAGGACGAACCCGAGCCGCTGACCGGGGGCCGCCCGGTCTGGCTCTCGACCGTGCCGACCGCGATGATGACGGTGATCCCGCCCGTGCTCCTGCTCTCGCTCATGTTGCGCCGACGTACCCTCCTCACCCGGCGCCCGCTCGACCGGTTGCGGATCGTGTCGCTGTCCCTGGGGTCCGTGGCCTGGCTGACCGCCGGTCAGCGCGCGGGGGACTGGACCTCGACCCCCATGCTGCTGTGGGCGCTGGCCGCGGGCACCGTGGCGGCGGCGGTGACGGTCGGGGTGTGGTTCCTCCGGGGGGCGCCCAGCGAGAACGGGCGCTGGCGGTGGCTGCACGTGCCGGTGTTCGTCCTGTCGGTGGCCTTCTCCCTCACCCTCGGCTCGCTCATGCTCTGGGGCCTGGTGGCCGCCTACGCGTGACCGGTGCCGTCGCGGTCCGTTCGTTCGGGCCGTGACGGTCTCCGTTCGGTATCTGTGAGGTGTGTGTTTCCTGTTCCGGTTGGTGGACGGGTTAGGTTTGTGTCGTTCCTTTTCATCATTTGCCCTGGATCCCCGCTCTCCGGGCTCGCACACCGCAGGAGTTCCCTGTGTCCCCCAACCCCGGCCCCGGCGTGCTCGGCGCACGCCTGCTCACCAGCGCGGCCCTCGTGGCCGGTTTCGTCTTCGGCGGCACCGCCATCGCATCGGCCGACCCCGGTAACGGCGGCGGAAACGGTGCCCCCGGTGACAACGGCACCGTGAAGATCCACGACCCCGAACGACCCGAGGAGGACAACCGCAACGTCCCCAAGGTCTGCGGCTTCTACGTCACGGCCTTCGGCTTCGACGCGGGCCAGGAGGTGGCGTGGGAGATCGTCACCCAGGGCGGTGCGCCGGACTCCCGTGAGACCGTCCTGGAGGACACCCTCGTCCTGGACGAGGACGGCGAGGGCAGCACCGACCTCCTCGACCTCCCGGACGGCCACTACCGCCTGAACTGGACCTTCGAGGGCCAGAACAGCTCGGACGCCAAGCACAAGGTCTTCAAGGTGACCTGCGACGAGGAGCCCAGCCCGTCCCCGAGCCCCGAGCCCAGCGAGGAGCCCTCCCCCGAGCCCAGCGAGGAGCCCTCGGAGGAGCCGACTCCGGAGCCGACCCCGACCCCGGAGCCCTCGGAGGAGCCGACCGACCCCGGTTCCACGCCGACCCCGGACCAGACTCCGACTCCGGAGCCGACCGAGGGTGACGACGCCCCGGCCCCGGACGAGGACTCCCCGACCCTCCCCGTGACCGGATCCGCTCTCGCGGGCCTGGTCGCGGTCGGTGCGGTCGCCGTCGTGGGCGGCGGAGCCGCCGTCTACCTCAGCCGACGGGGCAAGGGCTCCGTCGAGGGCTAGCGTTCGGCTCGGCCAGAGCGTCGGGGCGGTGCCGTGGGCGCCGCCCCGTCCGCTCTCCCGGGGCGGATCAGCCCGCGCGCAGTGCCGCGCACACCTCCAGCAGGCGGCGCCGCAGCACGGCGCCGCGCTCGGCGAAGGCCCGCTGCGCGGTCATGTACTCCGCCTTGCCCTCGGCGGTCTCGATCCGCACGGGCTCGTACCCCCACGCGACCAGGTCGTAGGGGGAGGCGCGCATGTCCAGGACGCGGACGTCCCGGGACAGCTCGAAGCAGTCCACCAGCAGTTCGGACGGGACCGCGGGGGCGAGTTTGTACGCCCACTTGTACAGGTCCATGTTGGCGTGCAGGCAGCCCGGCTGGTCCAGGTCGACCTGGGCCTCCCGGGTCGGCTGGAGGGCGTTGAGCGGCCGGGCGGGCCCGGTGAAGAACCGGAAGGCGTCGAAGTGGGAGCACCGGATCCGGTGCGACTCCACGACCCGGTCGGTGCCCTCGCGTCCGAGCCGGAGCGGTACCCGGTCGTGGCGCACCTCGTCCGTCCGGTACACCATCGCCCACTCGTGCAGTCCGAAGCAGCCCAGGTGCGCGGGGCGCTCGGCGACCGCGGACAGCAGGCGTTCGACGAACCCCACCACCCGGCGGGACGCCAGGAAACCGTCGGCGTCCAGCCCGACGGCGCCGTCGGGGCGCGCGGTGTAGAAGCGTTCGCCCAGACGGGCGCGGGCGCCCTCGCCCAGCAGGACGGTGCCCGCACCCGGGTGCCAGCGCCGCATCTGGGAGGGCTTGAGGTTGTAGTAGGTGAACAGGAAGTCCTCGACCGGGTGGCGCTCACCCCGCTCCCGGCGTCGCAGGTGGTCGGTGAGCAGCGCGTCCACGCGCCGTTCGTGCCGCTGGGCGCGTTCGCGCCACGCGTGCTCGGCGAGGGCGGTCACCGCCCCGGTCGTCGTTCCCATCACGGCACTCAGGGTACGCGGGCGCGGAGGGGCCGCCGCGCCGCGGGCGTCGGTCGGGGGCGGCGGTCCGCCCTTCGCGCGCAGCGCCCCGCGGGAGGTCAGTTCGACTGCTGCACCGGCAGGTGGCGGCCCAGGTAGCCCACGTAGACGCGGTTGGTGGTGCCCGCGCCCAGGTGGGGGTAGAAGTACAGCCGCGGACAGATCCCGTACTCGGTGTCCAGCTTGATGTGGGCGTACATCGGCACCCGCCCGCTCGGGTCCACCTCCGGGGGGACCCGGAACAGCCGTTTCTCGTTGAGCTTGCCCCGGTTGCGCACGTAGTCCGACTCCTGCGAGGCCAGCCGCTTGACCGGGATCACCTGGTACCCGTCCGGGGTCTCGCGCAGGTAGGAGTGGAAGCCCAGCCCGCTGCCGGGGTTGTCGAACTGGTAGCGCGCGTAGTCGTTCAGGGCCAACAGGGCCTCCCAGGCCCGCGTGACCCACAGACCCTCCTTGCGGCTGTCGGAGAGCTCGTACACCGTGTCGTGGTCCTCGATGGTGAAGAACAGGTGCGGCAGGGCGGATCCGTCGGTGATCTGCTCCAGGAGCTCACCCACGCACGTGGGCGGAGGACGCCGGGTGTCGGGCGGGGCCGGTGCGGCGGCCAGACGGTAGAGGCCCTCCTCACGGGCCCGTGTGCGCAGCCAGCGGGTCTCGTGGCGGGCGGCGCGGAGCTGTTCGCGGGCGGTGTCGAGCTCGTCGGTCAGCTCGGTCGTCTCGGCGAGCAGCTCCTGGCGCTCGTCGGCGAGTTCCCCGATCCGGGCGTTGAGCCGCTTGATCTCGTCGCGCAGCCGCTGGGTCAGCTGCTCCTGGGCCTCCCGCTCCTGGGCGACCGCCAGTTCGGCCGAGGCGGTCGGGTCCGCGGCCGCGTGGTGGGGGTGGTGCGCCGGTGCCGGTACGGGGGGCCGCGTCCCGGTCCGGGAGCGCAGGTCCGCCGTCTCCTCGGTCAGGAGGGCGTCGATGGCCCGCAGCGGGGCGGGCAGTCTCGTGTGCACCGCGTTGTCCCGCACCCTGCGGGAGAGCGCCGCGCCGACCCAGTTGCGGATGCGGTCGCCCTCGCGCGCGGTGTCCAGAGTGGCCGGGCTCATGCGGGGGTGGCGGGACGCGTCGGAGGTGTCCGCCGGATCGACCCCCGGTAAGAAGGTGCGCACCCCGCCCGCGGGTATGTCCAGCTCCTCCGGCAGCAGGGTGCCGACGCGGTCGAGCGCGGCGGCGTCCAGGACGTACCCGGCGCACATCCCCGTGCACCGGGCCAGGGCGGCGGCCATGGCGGTGCGCCAGGCGGCCACGGTCACGTCGCGCGGGGCGCCCGTCGCCACGATCGCCATCCGGCGGTCCGGGGACCTGATCGCCGACACCAGCGCCTCCACCAGGGCGTCGTCGCGTCCGCGCACGATGCTCGGAGTGGACGGCATGGGCCAGCTGCCGTCGTGGGCGTCGACCTCCTCCAGGAGCATGCGCGCGGCCTCGGGCGGCATGACGTCCGGTCGAGTCTGGTCCGAGGGCGGGTCGGCGCGGTCGAGGGGGTCCACGCTCATGTCGATCCACACGTGCTCGCGGGGGGAGAGCGCGGGGTCCACCACGGCCGTCACCACGGTGCGCCACACACCGTCCGGTTTCTCGGACTCGGTGGTCAGGCGCAGGAACACGAGTCCCTCGTCGGGGTTGTCGTGCCGGACCACGAGTGCCCGTGAGCGGTTGCTCAGTTCGAAACGGCCGGAGGCGGAGAAGTCCACGCGCGCGCCCGAGTTACCCCTCTTGCTCAGCCACCGGGACAGGACCGTCGAGGTGAGGCCGACCAGGTCACCAACGGTTTCCGGGACCGAGACGAGCGTGCGGTAGACAAGCGGCAATGAGCACTCCCGGGCTTCCCGTCGGCTGCGGCGGACCCGAGGGCCGCCCCGAACCCGCGGGCTGAGCCCTCACCAACCACTGTGAACGAAGGCGCCCGCCGACGCCAGTCGGACGGCCGAAGATCCCTTCTCGGACTGCACAGCTTAGAGCGTGTATGGCGGACACATACCCTGTGGCGGCGTTCTCCACCATCCCCGGCAACGCCTTCGGCGCCGACGTTCCGGCGACCGGCGGTGTCCGGCTACCCCGGCCGGGACCTTTCCGGTACCTCCGGCCGGTATCGCCAGGTGATACCGGTTCTCGGCCGGGCGGGGGCCTTGGGTACGGCGGCTCCGGCGCCCGAATGCCGCCACACCGCAGGAGATTCTCGGGCGTGAGTTCCGGACTGACGGCCTCCAGCGTCGACCTCGACGAGCTCCCCGACGGCCGCACCAGGGCCGACTGCGACGTGTACGGCCGCTTCCTCGACAACCGTCCCTTCCACCCCGTCAGGCACTGGTGGTTCGCCGAGGTGGACCGGGCGCTCGGGCAGCCGGGCGTCACCGCCGTGCGCACGGACTCCCTGTGGACGGGCGGCGAGTCAGGTGAGGAGTGGTTCGCCGAGCAGGTGCGCGAGGCGGCGGAGCAGGCGGCCGGAGTCCCCGCCGCACGGGTGGACGCCCTGGAGGACCACTCCATGCGGGAGTCCGTGCGCACCGTCCTGGGGTGGATCCGGGACGCGGCGGCACGGGGCCACGGGATCGTGGGCTTCCACCACTGAGCGACCGCCCCGACCGCGTGCGCCAGTGTGGCCAAGTCGGAGGGGACGGTTGGCAACGGTGGACAAGGCGCGGTGGCGCGGCGGGGGCTAGCGTTCCTGGCATGTCTACGCGTCCGTTCTGGCTGGCCGGCACCGCCGCGACCGGCGACACCGAGATCACCGTCGTCAACCCCTACACGGGCCGACCCGCGGGCACCGTCGCCGTGCCCACCGTTTCCCAGATCGAGGAGGCCGTGGCCGCCGCGCACGCGGTCGCCGGCGAGGCCGCAGCCCTGCCCGCGCACGTGCGCGCCGACGCCCTCGCGCACGTGTCCCGCAGGCTCGGGGAGCGCACCGAGGAGATCGCCCAGACGATCACCGCCGAGAGCGGCAAGCCGATCAAGTGGGCGCGTGGCGAGGTCGGGCGCGCGGTGTCCGTCTTCCGGTTGGCGGCCGAGGAGGCCCGCCGGGACAGCGGCGAACTCCAGCGGCTGGACACCGACCCCGGCGGCACGGGCCGCATGGCGCTCATCCGCCGCGTCCCCAAGGGACCCGTCCTGGGCATCTCCCCGTTCAACTTCCCGCTCAACCTGGTCGCGCACAAGATCGCCCCGGCCCTGGCCGTCGGTGCGCCGATCATCCTCAAGCCCGCCCCGGCCACGCCGATGACGGCGCTCATCCTCGGTGAGATCATCGCCGAGACCGCCCTGCCCGGCGGCGTGCTGTCCGTGCTGCCGATGCCCAACGAGCGCGCCGCGTCGCTGATCACCGACGAGCGCCTCCCGGTCATCTCCTTCACCGGCGGCCAGTTCGGCTGGGAGCTCCAGCGCCGCGCCCCGCACAAGCACGTCACCCTGGAGCTCGGGGGCAACGCCGCCGCCGTCGTCCTGGCCGACGCCGACCTGGACTGGGCCGCCCAGCGCGTCGCCCTGTTCGGCAACAACCAGGCGGGCCAGGTCTGCATCGGCGTCCAGCGCGTGATCGTCGAGGACTCGGTCCACGACGCGTTCGTCGCGAAGCTGGTCGACCGGGTGGAGGCGCTCGGCGTGGGCGACCCCGCCGACCCCGCCACCGACGTCGGCCCGCTGGTCGACGAGGCCGCCGCCGAGCGCGTCGAGGCCTGGATCAACGAGGCCGAGGAGGCGGGCGCCAAGGTCCTCACCGGCGGTACCCGCGACGGCGTGACGGTGGCGCCGACGGTCATCGCCGACGCCCCGGCCGACGCCAGGGTGGTCCGCGAGGAGGTCTTCGGACCGGTCCTGGTGATCCAGCGCGCGGCCGACACCGACGCCGCGTTCGCCGCCGTCAACGACAGCGACTTCGGCCTCCAGGCGGGCGTCTTCACCCGCGACCTGCCCACCGCCTTCCGCGCCCACCGGGAGCTGGAGGTCGGCGGTGTGGTCATCGGCGACGTCCCGACCTTCCGCGCCGACCAGATGCCCTACGGCGGCATCCGCAAGTCCGGTGTCGGCAAGGAGGGCGTGCGTTCCGCGATGGAGGACCTCACCTACGAACGCGTCCTCGTGCTCACCGGCATCGAGGTGTGACACACCCCGGACGCACGTGCGTGGCCCCGCCCGACGGCGGGGCCGCGCACGTTCCACGGGCGTGGCTCAGAGGCGTTCGGCCCCGTCGTAGAGCCGACGCGCCTCCTCGCCCAGGCGCGGGCCGTACTGGGTGTCCCGGTCGTCGGCGTACTTGAAGCTCACGACGGAGGACACCGTGCCCCGTCCGGTGCGCGGGTCGAACCCGGTGAACCACGGTCCGCCGCTGGATCCCTGGGTCATCCGGCACCGCACCCCGTTGGCGGTGGTGCCGCCCGTGTCGGGCGAGGTCGTGCCCGAGCAGTAGTGCAGCAGCCGTCCGTCGAAGGGGGAGGCGGCCGGGTACCCGAAGGTGTACACCTGCCTGCCCTCGCGCGCCTGGTGGTCCGACCAGGCCGAGAACGAGATCCGCTGCGCACCGACCCGGTCCTGTACGGCCTCGCCGGAGTCGGTGTTGAGCACGACCATGGCGACGTCGTGGCTGTCGTCGGCCTCGCGCGACCACCGGGGAGAGACCAGCATGTCGCGGGCGGTGTAGCGGCCGTACGGGCTCTCCCCGTCCCGGTACCCGGGGACGAAGGTCCAGTTGCGCGCCCAGGAGCCGGTCCCGTCCTTGGCGCAGTGCCCGGCGGTGACCACGGTGCTCCGGTTCTCCGCCTCCACGACCGAGGCCGAACACGTGAAGTCGCGGCCGTCCATGGTCAGGTACACCTTGCCGGTCGTCCGGCTCACCAGACCGCCGGTGCCCCAGACCTCGCCGGTGCTGTCGGCGCGGGGCGCCGCTTGGTGCTCGGCGCCGGAACCGGCGGAGCCCTCCGAACCGGTGATCCCGAGCGCGTCCCCGACCAGGCCGGTGATCGGCCGTGCCGCGGCCATCCGTTCGTTCGTCCAGTAGTCGAGCACGGCCCTGCGCTGGGCGTCGGTCACGGCGGCGCTCTGGTGGGACACCCCGTCCATGCGCGAGAGCGCGATCCGTTCCGGTCCCGTCTCCTGCTCGGAGGGCTGGGACATGTGGACGGCCTGGGTGACGGCGGAGGCCGGGCCGGACGGCAGGTTGAGGAGGGCGATTCCTCCGAGGGTGAGCGCCACGGCGGCGACGGGGGCGAGGATCCTGTGTGCGGTGGGCGAGGTCATGGACCGATCCTTGCACACTTTCGGTAACAGCGTAGCTACTTTGTGTTTGTGTCTCGCCTTCGGTGGGAAGAAGGATCCCTCCCCTGCCGTCCCCGACGCGCGCCCGCGCCGCCACCCGTGGGAGGGGCGCCCGGCCGACCACGGCGGGAGTGGCGGCCGACCGGGCGCGCCCGTCACCGCCCCACCGCACGAGGGCCGCTCCGCGGTGGGGCGGGCACCGCCAGTCGACGGCCTCCGGCCGCCGCGGCCCCGCGCGGTCAGGGGGAGGGAGGGGTCATCCGGCGAGCGGGATGGCGATCGCGGACGGGGTGCCCTCGGGGGAGGTCACCTCGACCCGGTTGAAGTACCGGCTCTCACTCGTGTAGCGCGGGTCGGCGCTGTCCACGACCAGGGCCAGCCGGTGGCCCGCGGGGACGTCCCACACCACCGGCTGGAGTTCGGCGGTCACCGTCACCGGCTCGTCGGCGGAGCCCCGCAGGGTGTAGGGGGCGTGGGAGACCAGCGCCCCCGTGCCGTAGGCGTCGATGTCGTACAGGTACACGAACACCGACTGGTCCTCGGCGGTGGGTTCCAGGGTGAGCGTCACCTCCGGGGCCCCGGCCACGCGGGCGCCGTCCGGGTAGGCGGGGCTCGTCCACACGGCCGAGCGGTAGCGGTCCACGGTCGGGAGCAGGACGCCCGTGGGCACGTCGAAGAACTGCTGGAGGGCGCCGGACAGCAGCACCGTCCCGCTCGTCGCGGTGGTGCCGATCCCGGTACGGAAGTCGTAGTCCCAGCCCGTCGACGGCTCCGGCTCCATCGCCCCGCTGCTCTGCCAGCGGAACCAGTCGGTGCTGGGGCGGTCCAGGTAGTACCGGTCCGTCGTGCCGGTCACCGACGGCCAGTCGGCGTGCGCGGTCCAGCCGCCGCGGCCGTTGTTGGGCCTGACGTGGACCGGGTCCTCGTCCGCGATCCCGTTGTCCTCGCCCTTGAGGTGGTGGTCGAACCAGTCGGACACCGACTCCCAGATCTCGTTGGGCAGGCCCGCCGCGCCGAAGGCCTCGGCGGTGGCGTGGTCTCCCGGGGTGAGCATGAGTCGCTTGGGGCCCTCCAGCCGCTCGTAGAAGTCGGTGATCTGCCCCGGCGGGAAGAAGCCGTCGTTCCAGGCGTTGGCCATCATGACCGCGGTGCCGTTGGCGTTGATCTGGTCGACCTTGGTGGCCACCGACCGGTCGGGCGCCATCTCCAGCGCGGGTCCCACGTCCCCGTCCCGGTAGCCGTCCTCGACCCCGCGCATGACCTCGCCCGGGCGGCCGGTGAGGTTGCCGAGCGCGAGCAGTACCTCCACGGACTGCATGTCGATGGTCTCGTTCGGGTACAGCGAGGGGACCAGGTCGGTCCAGCCGCTCATCGCGGCCACGGCGCGCACGCGGTCGTCCTCCGCGGCCGTCAGCATGCTGATGCCGCCGCCGTAGGAGATCCCCGCCATGCCGATCCGGTCGGGGTCGGCGTCGGTGTTGGCCAGGGCCCAGTCGATGACGGCGCTGGCGTCGGCCCGGTCCTCGGGGCCGGCGATCTGCACCTCGCCCCCGGAGTCCCAGAAACCGCGCGAGGTGTAGGAGACCACCTGGTACCCCGACTCGTAGGCGAGCCGGTAGGCGGCGCCCACGTAGAGGAGGTTGTTCGTTCCCCAGGCCGAGGGCATGACCAGCAGCGGGTGCGGCCCCGCGACCCCGGTGGGGGTGATCACCTTGGCGCCGATCTCGGTGCCGTCGTGGCTGACGATGGTCTCGTAGCCGACGGTGGCCCCGACCGACGCGGCGGCGGGTGCGGCGGGCAGGAGCGCCGCGGCGAGCACCGCCGCCAGGGCGCAGGACAGGAGTCGGGTGAGCGCGCGCGGGACGCCGGGAGCGGCGCGCCCGCCGCGGCGGGCGGGTGCGGGCGTGTCTGTGTGACGCATGAGGGGAACCTCGGATGTCGTCGGGGGAGGGAGGTTCCCGATGGGTCGCGCCGTCGCCATCGGGGGATGCGGTCGTCCGGTCCGACCGGGTGTGACGGAGGGCATGGAGTACTGTGAGGTAACTTACTAACGGGTAAGGTAGGCCACCGACACCCTCTTGTAAAGCCCCCGAAACCCCGTGGAAGCACGTGCCGGTCCGCGCGGTGCGGAACAATGAGGACGTGCGACAAGAACAGCAGCGAACCGTAGTGGTCCTCGGCTCGACCGGCTCGATCGGCACCCAGGCCGTCGACATCGTCCAGCGCAACCCCGACCGTTTCCGGGTGGTGGGTCTGGCCGCGGGCGGCGGCCGGACCGACCTGCTCGCCAAGCAGGCAGCCGACCTCGGTGTCCGCCTGGTGGCCGTCGCCGACCCCGACCGGGCGCCCGAACTCGCGCGCGCCCTCGCCGGACACGGCAGTACCGCCACCGTCCTGACCGGCCCCGAGGGGGTCGCCGAACTGGCGGGCGCCGAGTGCGACGTCGTCCTCAACGGCATCACCGGCGCGCTCGGCCTGGAGTCGACGCTGGCCGCCCTGCGCGCCGGGCGCACCCTGGCCCTGGCCAACAAGGAGTCGCTCATCATCGGCGGTCCGCTGGTCCGCGAGGTGGCCGCGCCCGGCCAGATCATCCCGGTCGACTCCGAGCACTACGCCATCGCACAGTGCTTCCCCCACGTGCCCGAGGGGGAACTGGCCAGCCTCGCGCAGGGACACGTCCACGCCCGCCGCGACGAGGTGCGCCGTCTCGTGGTCACCGCCAGCGGCGGCCCCTTCCGGGGCCGAGGCCGCCACGAACTGGAGGGCGTCACCCCCGAGGACGCGCTCAACCACCCCACGTGGAGCATGGGCCCGGTCATCACCGTCAACTCCGCCACCCTGGTCAACAAGGGCCTGGAGGTGATCGAGGCCCACCTCCTGTTCGACGTTCCCCTTGAGCGCATCGACGTCGTCGTGCACCCGCAGTCCATCGTCCACTCGATGGTCGAGTACGTGGACGGGGCGACCATCGCCAAGGCCAGCCCGCCGAGCATGATGATCCCGATCGCCCACGGGATCGGGGCCCCCGACCGGGTTCCCGGCGCCGCCCCGGGGCTGGACTTCACCAGGGCCCAGGAGTGGACCTTCGAGCCGCTGGACCACGACGCCTTCCCCGCGGTGCGCCTGGCCGCCGAGGTCGGCGCGGCGGGCGGCACGGCCCCCGCGGTCTACAACGCGGCCAACGAGGAGGCGGTCGACGCCTTTCTCCGGGGAAACCTCGCTTTCCCGGCCATCATGGACACCGTGTCCCGGGTAGTCTCGGAGCATCAGCGGTCGGAGCGCCCCCTCGGTGCCTCCTCGGCTGAGCTGACCCTTGACGACGTGTACGCGGCTGACGCCTGGGCCCGTGTGCGCGCGCGTGAACTGCTGACGGGCCGGGCCTGACATCGGCTTGAGGAGAGTGCATGGTCGCGTTGATGACCGTGATCGGGATCGTCCTGTTCGTCTTCGGACTGCTGTTCTCGATCGCCTGGCACGAGCTGGGCCACCTCTCCACGGCCAAGATGTTCGGGATCAAGTGCACCGAGTACATGGTCGGCTTCGGCAGGACCCTGTGGTCGGTGCGCAGGGGCGAGACCGAGTACGGGGTCAAGGCCGTGCCGCTGGGCGGCTTCGTGCGGATGGTCGGCATGCTGCCGCCCGCCCGCAGGACCGCGGACGAGGGATCGCGCAGGCTCTCCCGCTGGCGCGCGATGGCCGAGGACGCGCGCGAGGCGTCCTACGTCGAGGTCGGGCCCGAGGACCAGGACCGGCAGTTCTACCAGCGGTCGCCGTGGAAGCGGCTGATCGTCATGTTCGCCGGTCCCGGCATGAACGTGGTCCTGGCCGCGGTCCTGCTCGGCGTGCTGTTCATGGGCATCGGCGTCCCGCAGAGCACCACCACGATCGGGATGGTCACCGAGTGCGTCGTGCCCGCCGGGGAGTCGGTCACCGAGTGCACCGACGAGCCGCCCACCCCCGCCGCGGAGGCCGGTCTGGAGGCCGGTGACGTCATCGTGGAGGTGGACGGTACGCCCACCCCCGACTGGAACGCCGCGAACCAGGCGATCCGAGCGTCCCTGGACAGCACCGAGATCGTCGTCGAGCGCGACGGCGAGCGGGTCCCGTTCGACGTGGACATCATCGAGAACGAGCTGCCCGCGCGCGACGCCGACGGCGAGATCCTCTACGAGACCGACGCCGACGGCGACTACGTCTACGACGACCGGGGCTACCGCGTCTTCCAGACCGAGACCGTGGGCTTCCTCGGCATCGTGTTCGCCTCCGAGCGCTCCACGCTGACGCTGGGCGAGTCCGCCGCGGAGATGGGGACGATGCTCGTCGGCGTCGGCGAGGCGCTCGTCGACCTGCCCGGCAGGGTGCCCGACGTGTTCGGCGCCGCCTTCCTCGGCGAGCAGCGCACCCAGGACTCCCCGGTGGGTATCGTCGGGATCTCCCGTATCGGCGGCGAGATCATGTCCCAGGGCCTGCCCCTGGCCGACACCGCCGCGCTCATGATCCAGATCCTGGCCGGGGTGAACCTCTTCCTGTTCGCCTTCAACATGCTGCCGATCCTGCCGCTGGACGGCGGACACATGGCGGGCGCGCTGTGGGAGTGGGTCAAGCGCGGGTGGGCCAGGCTGACCAGGCGCCCCGACCCGGGACCCGTGGACGTGGCGATGCTGACCCCGGTGGCCTACGTGGTGGTCGCGTGCTTCCTGGTGTTCAGCGTGGTCCTGCTCGTGGCCGACCTGTTCAACCCGGTGCGCCTCTTCGGCTGAGCGGTGCCTGTCGTGGGCCTGCGCTGCGCCTGGGCCCGTGTCCGGGCGCCCGAACGGTCACCCCCGGGTGGCGGGTGGGGGTGCTGCGCCGGAGGTGTCCGTTGAGGGTGGTAGCCCCTCGCGCGGAGCGCTCCGGGCGGTGGCGGGTGACGGTGGGGGTGCTGCGCCGGAGGTGTCCGTTGAGGGTGGTAGCCCCTCGCGCGGAGCGCTCCGGGCGGTGGCGGGTGACGGGTGGGGGTGCTGCGCCGGAGGTGTCCGTTGAGGGTGGTAGCCCCTCGCGCGGAGCGCACCGGGCGGTGGCGGGTGACGGGTGGGCCACATCGGCACCCTCCTCCCTACCGGTAGAGGTAACCTGGGCAGCGCGATCCGGGAACGACGGCGTGGTTGGCGCCGCAGGTGAACCGACTCCCCGGTCGCGGCACCGCGCGCTGCGCAGGGCGTCCTTTCCTTTCCGCATCCGGACGAATCAGGTGCCACCCCCCTCCGGTGGCCAATTGAGGTGAATTCAAGCGTGACCGTCGATCTCGGTATCCCCGCCACTCCGCCGCGCCCGCTGGCGACCCGGCGCAAGTCGCGGCAGATCATGGTCGGAAACGTTCCCGTGGGTGGGGACGCGCCGGTGTCCGTCCAGTCCATGACGACCACCCGCACCTCCGACATCAACGCGACCCTCCAGCAGATCGCGGAGCTCACCGCGACCGGCTGCCAGATCGTCCGGGTGGCCGTCCCGACCAACGACGACGCCGAGGCGCTGCCGATCATCGCGAAGAAGTCGCAGATCCCGGTGATCGCCGACATCCACTTCCAGCCCAAGTACGTGTTCGCCGCGATCGACGCCGGGTGCGCGGCCGTGCGCGTGAACCCGGGCAACATCAAGAAGTTCGACGACAAGGTCGCCGAGATCGCCAAGGCCGCCGGTGACGCGGGCGTTCCGATCCGGATCGGCGTCAACGCCGGTTCTCTCGACAAGCGGCTGCTCGCCAAGTACGGCAAGGCCACGCCCGAGGCGCTCGTGGAGTCGGCGCTGTGGGAGTGCTCCCTGTTCGAGGAGCACGGTTTCCACGACATCAAGATCTCGGTCAAGCACAACGACCCGGTCGTGATGGTCAACGCCTATCGCCAGCTCGCGGAGGCGTGCGACTACCCGCTGCACCTGGGCGTGACCGAGGCCGGTCCGGCCTTCCAGGGCACCATCAAGTCCGCGGTGGCCTTCGGCGCCCTGCTGGCGGAGGGCATCGGCGACACCATCCGCGTGTCGCTGTCCGCGCCGCCCGCCGAGGAGGTCAAGGTCGGCACGCAGATCCTGGAGTCGCTGGGCCTGCGCGAGCGCGGCCTGGAGATCGTCTCCTGCCCCAGCTGCGGCCGTGCCCAGGTCGACGTCTACACGCTCGCGGAGGAGGTCACCGCCGGTCTGGAGGGCATGGAGGTGCCGCTGCGCGTGGCCGTCATGGGCTGCGTCGTCAACGGCCCGGGTGAGGCGCGCGACGCCGACCTGGGCGTGGCCTCGGGCAACGGCAAGGGCCAGATCTTCGTCAAGGGCGAGGTCATCAAGACCGTGCCGGAGTCGCAGATCGTGGAGACCCTCATCGAGGAGGCCATGCGGATCGCCGAGGAGATGGGCGAGTCGGTCGAGCCGGGCGAGCCCACGGTGGCCGTCGCGGGCTGATTCCCGCCCCGGGGCCTCCGGCGCGGTCACCCGAGGTGCCGCCGACGCCCGAACCCGGTCCGGAACGGACACAGGCCCGGTCCACGCCACGTGCGTGGGCCGGGCCCCCGTCTTTTCGGTGGACGAGGGCGGTCGGGGGTGGACAGCGGGTGAACGACCGCTGTTCCACGACCCCTTCGCAGGTCAACGGTTTACAGCTACTGTGAGTGACAACATATGACATGCATCACGTTTGCGTGCGTTTTATTGCGTCATGACGCACGGATCGCGGCGCTGGGACCGGACATACGCAACGTTTGTGGGTCATGTTACCTAGGTAACGCAGATAACGTTGCTGGAGGCATGTCCCAGCCGTGACCGGCGGGAACAGCGGGCCGCCCTCCGCCGTGCATCCTCCGGGGAGCGGTGGCCGCCCCTCACCACACGCCCTTTCCAGGGGTGCGGTGTGCCCACGCACAGAACGTCGAGGAGTTATTCACGTGGTGGACCAGAAGACCACAGCGGGCGCCCGCGTGCCCGCCGGCCGGGGCGGTGCGCCCTCGCTGAGGGACCGCCTCACCCGCCGCAAGCCCGTAGAGAAGCTCGTGGCCGAGACGCAGGCCGCCGAAGGCGCGGGGCTGCGCCGCCACATGGGTTTCTGGCAGCTGTCCATGATCGGGATCGGCGCCACCCTCGGTACCGGCATCTTCGTCGTCCTGGGTGAGGCCGTACCGGTCGCCGGGCCCGCCGTCATCATCGCGTTCGTGCTGGCCGGGATCACCGCACTGTTCTCCGCCCTCGCCTACGCCGAGATGGCCGGCATGATCCCCGCCTCCGGCTCCGCCTACTCCTACGCCTACGCCACGATGGGCGAGTTCGTGGCCTGGATCTGCGGCTGGTGCCTGATGCTCACCTACGGCGTGTCCGTCGCGGCGGTCGGCGTGGGCTGGGGCCAGTACATCGACGAGCTCCTGCACCTGACCACCGGGCTGTCCATGCCCGCCGAGCTGCTCGCCGGGCCGATGGAGGGCGGGCTGATCAACCTGCCCGCCGCCGTCGTGGTCCTGCTGTCGATGTTCGCCCTGCTCACCGGGGTGCGCGAGAGCAGCCGCGTCAACGCGGTCATGGTCGCCATCAAGATCGCCATCCTGGCCATGTTCGTGGTCATCGCCGTCACCGCCGTCCAGGACGGCAACTTCGCCCCCTTCATGCCGATGGGCATGGCCGGCGTCAGCGCCGCCGGTGCCACGCTGTTCTTCTCCTACATCGGGTTCGACTCCGCCTCCACCGCCAGCGAGGAGGCCAAGAACCCGCAGCGCGACCTTCCCCGCGCCATCATGTTCTCGATGATCCTGGTGACGGCGCTGTACTGCCTGGTCGCCTTCACCGCGGTCGGCGCGCTCAACTGGACCGACTTCGCCGACGGCGAGACCTCCCTCGCCGGGATCCTGACCAACGTCACCGGCACCCCGGTCTGGGCGGTCATCTTCGCCGCGGGCGCCGTGCTCGCCCTGGCCAGCGTCGTCCTGGTCGTTCTGTACAGCCAGACCCGCATCCTCTTCGCGATGTCCCGCGACGGCCTCATCCCCAAGGCGTTCTCCAAGGTGGACGCCAAGGGCACTCCGCGCGCCAACACGGTCATCACCTCCGTGGTCATCGCCGTCCTGGCCGCGCTCATCCCGTTGGGCCCGCTCGCCGACGCCACCGCCATCGGTACCCTCTTCGCGTTCGCCCTGGTCAACGTGGCCGTCATGGTGCTGCGCAAGCGCCGCCCCGACCTGGAGCGCGCCTTCCGGATGCCGGGCGCCCCGGTCACCCCGGTCCTGGGCGTGCTCGCCTGCGCCTACCTGATGGTCAGCATGGACCTGAGCGTGTGGGTGGCCTTCGCCGCCTGGCTCGTCGTCGGCCTGGCCGTCTACTTCGCCTACAGCATGCGCCGCTCCGCCCTGGAGGCGGAGGGCACCGTCGAGGCCGGGGTCTGACCGGCCGTGACAACGGGGGCGGGCCCGGGAATCTTCCGGACCCGCCCCCGCGTTGCTGGGGGTGGCCTTCGGGAACCGATACGGCGTCAGCGCCCGGATCGACGCAACGAACCACGTCGAAGCGGGTGAAAGACGCAACGGAGTGCGGGCCCGACACACATTTTCAGCGCGATCGCCCACCTAGAGTGGACGCGGCCGCACGCGACGACCGACCGGGAGGGGGAGCGATGACACGCCCACACCTGCGCGTCGCCCTGGACCAGGGCACCGGGCGCAGCGGGGACACCGCGTCCTCCCTCGCCAGGCTCGCCGACCGTGCCCGGTCCGCCGCCGACGGGGGCGCGGACCTGCTGGTCGGCCCCGAGATGTCGATGACCGGCTACGCCCTGGGCGCCGAGGCCGCCCGCCTGGCCGAGCCCGCCGACGGCCCGCTCCTGGCGGCCGTCGCCCGCGTGGCCGCCGACACCGGCGTCGCGATCGTCTACGGCTTCCCCGAGCGCGCCGACGGGCGCGTGTACAACGCGGTGCGCCTGGTGGGCGGGGACGGTGTCCCCCTGGCCCTGTACCGCAAGAGCCACCTCTTCGGGGACCTGGACCGGGACATGTACGCCCCCGGCGACACCCCGGTCGTGCAGGCCGACCTGAACGGCGTCCGGCTCGGCTTCCTGGTCTGCTACGACGTCGAGTTCCCCGAGGCCGTGCGCGTGCACGCGCTGGCCGGGACCCAACTGCTCGTCGTGCCCACCGCCCTCATGCACCCCAACGTCCGGGTGCCCACCCTGCTGGTCCCGGCCCGTGCCATGGAGAACCAGCTGTACCTGGCCTACGTCAACCGCTGCGACGTCGAGGGCGACCTCGACTACATGGGGCTGAGCACCCTGGTCGGCCCGGACGGGGCCGAGCTGCTGCGTGCCGGCCCCGGCGAGGAGCTGCTGGTCGCGGACGTGGACCCGGACGCGACTGCGGACCTGCTCGCCGAGCAGTCCTACCTGGACGACCGCCGACCCGATCTGTACGGGTCGCTCGTCCCCTGAACCACCGCCCGACACCAGCCACGCGGTACACCCCGCCCGACGAGACCCTTGTGTAAGGAGGGGCCCATGACGTCCGCCGTGCCCACGGCCGCAGGTTCCGCGCCCGCGCAGGACACACCGTTGAACATGTGCGGACCGGACTTCCCGTTCGCCTACGACGCCTACCTGGAGAGCCCCGCCGGGCTCGGACAGGTCCCGGCCGAGAGCCACGGGACCGAGATCGCCGTGATCGGCGGTGGCCTGTCGGGCATCGTCACCGCGTACGAGCTCATGAAGATGGGTCTGAAGCCGGTCGTCTACGAGGCCGACCGGATCGGCGGGCGACTGCGCACGGAGAAGTTGCCGAACTGCCCCGACGACGTCGTCGCGGAGATGGGCGCGATGCGCTTCCCGCCGTCGTCGACCGCCTTCCTGCACTACGTCGAGAAGATGGGCCTGGAGACGGTCCCCTTCCCGAACCCGCTGGCGCCGGTCACCCCGAGCACCGTCGTCGACCTCAAGGGCGAGTCGCACTACGCGACCACCCTCGACGACCTGCCGGAGGTCTACCGCGAGGTGGCGCGTGCCTGGGAGCGCACCCTGGAGGAGGGCGCCCAGCACACCCGCATGCAGAAGGCGATCCGCGAGCGCGACGTCGCCACCCAGAAGGAGATCTGGAACGAGCTGGTCGACAAGCTCGACAACCAGACCTTCTACGGGTTCCTGTGCGAGTCGCCCGCCTTCGCTTCCTTCCGCCACCGCGAGATCTTCGGCCAGGTGGGGTTCGGCACCGGTGGTTGGGACACCGACTTCCCCAACTCCATCCTGGAGATCCTGCGCGTCACCTACACCGGAGCGGACGACGACCACATGGGGATCGTCGGCGGAGTCCAGCAGCTGCCGCTGCGCATGTGGGAGCACGCACCGGACAAGACCACCCACTGGGCGCAGGGCACGTCCCTGGCCTCCCTGCACGACGGCGGACCGCGCCCGGCCGTCACCGCGCTGCGCCGCACGGCGGCCAAGGGCTCCCCGTCCGGGAACATCACGGTCACCGACGCCTCCGGCTCCACCCGCACCTACGCGGCGGCGGTGTTCACCGCCCAGAGCTGGATGATGCTCTCCAAGATCGACTGCGACGAGAGCCTGCTGCCGATCGACCACTGGACGGCGATCGAGCGGACCCACTACATGGAGTCCTCGAAGCTGTTCGTGCCCGTGGACCGCGCGTTCTGGCGGGACAAGGACCCCAAGACGGGCCGCGACGTCATGAGCATGACGCTCACCGACCGCATGACCCGGGGCACCTACCTGCTGGAGGGTGAGGACCCGGACGGGCCGGCCGCGATCTGCATGTCGTACACCTGGTGCGACGACTCGCTCAAGTGGCTTCCGCTGTCCGCCAACGAGCGGATGGAGGTCATGCTGAACTCGCTCGGCAAGATCTACCCGGACGTGGACATCCGCTCGCACATCACGGGGGACCCGGTGACGGTCTCCTGGGAGGACGAGCCCTACTTCATGGGCGCGTTCAAGGCGAACCTGCCGGGTCACTACCGCTACCAGCGCCGCCTGTTCACGCACTTCAGGCAGGACGAGCTGGAGGAGCGCCACCGCGGCCTGTTCCTGGCAGGGGACGACGTGTCCTGGACGGCGGGCTGGGCCGAGGGCGCCGTGCAGACCGCGCTCAACGCCGTCTGGGGCGTGGTGCGCCACCTCGGCGGCGGCACGGACCCGACCAACCCGGGTCCGGGCGACCTCTTCGACGACCTGGCGCCCGTGCGCCTTCCCGAGGACTGAGGTCCGACCGGCCTCGTCCCGACGGCCCCCGTCCGCGCGTCCACCGAACCGCGCGCGGCCGGGGGCCGTCCCCTGTCCTCGCGCTGGGACGGTTACTCATGGGGCGCCCGAACACGGGCCGAAGCGGAGCGGAGGCCCAAAGGAACACGGTTAGGGCAGCCCGGCGGTCCCGGCCAGGATCGGCTGGTCGACCAGCCGCGACAGCACCAGGGTGCTCTTGGTCCGCACCACGAAGGGCTCGGCGCCGATGCGCTCGATGACCTCCTCCAGGTGGTGGGTGTCGCGGGCACGGACCTGGACGAAGGCGTCGGCCTCGCCGGTCACCGTGCACGCTGAGGTGATCTCCGCGTACCCCGCCAACCCGCTGCGGATCTCACTGGGTGAGGTGCGCGCACGGCAGTACAACTCGATGTAGGCCTCGGTGGTCCAGCCGACCGCCTGGGGCTCCACGACCACGGTGAACCCGCGCACGGCCCCGGACTCGACCAGCCGGTCGACGCGGCGCTTGACCGCCGAGGGGCTGAGTCCGACCTCACCGCCGATCTCGGCGAAGCTCATCCGCGCGTCCGCGCCGAGTATCGCGATGATCCGCTCGTCGACACGATCCAGACGCATTGTGCCCCTTATGTCCCCGTCTGACCTCACCAGGGCACATGCTACCGGGGCGGCACCCCCTGGGGTTCGTGTCGCTTCCGCATGTCACACGCGGTAATTGAGACAATGCGTGCGGACACCACGACGTGCAGGGGAGACACGAGTGCGACGACGAATCCGGGCCACCGCGACCGCAGGCGTCCTGCTGGCCTCGCTCGCGGTCATCCCCGTACCCGCCCTGGCCGAGGCCGCCCAGCCGACCACCCGCGTGGACCGCACCGGGCTCGACTGGGGTCCCTGCAAGGACCTCGAACCCCGGGGCGACGAGATCCTGGAGTGCGCCACCCTGACCGTCCCCCTCGTCCGTACGGCCAGCGGAGGCCGGGTCCCGGGAGCCGACGAGACCGTCGAGCTCGCCCTCTCGCGGGTCCGCGCCACCGGCACCACCCAGCGCACCCTGCTCGTCAACCCCGGCGGTCCCGGCAGCGGAGCGCGGCGCTGGGCCTCCCTGACCCACCGGCGCATGCCCGAGGAACTGCGTGAGATCTACGACGTCGTCGCCTTCGACCCGCGCGGCGTCGGCGCCTCCACCCCCGCCATCAGCTGCGATCCCGAGTACTTCACGCCGGTGCGCCCGGACACCGTGCCCGTGGACGGGACCGAGGAGGCCGCCCTGCGGGCCGACGCCCAGGCCTACGCACGGGCCTGCGCGGAGAACACCGGAGCCCTCCTGAACCACACCCGCACCGAGGACACGGCGCACGACATGGACGCCGTCCGCCGCGCCCTGGACGAGGACCGCATCGACTACCTCGGCTACTCCTACGGCAGCTACCTCGGCACGGTCTACTCCTCGCTCTACCCGGACCACGTCCGCGCGCTCATCCTCGACAGCGTCGTCAACCCGGACAACCCCTGGTACGAGAGCAACCACGTCCAGAGCCGCTCCATCCAGCGCGCGGCGCAGAACTTCTTCGACTGGGTGGCCCGCCACCACGACACCTACCGCCTGGGGCGGACCGGGGACGAGGTCGCCGAGGCCTACTACGACCTCCGCTCGCAGGTGCGGCGGAACCCGATCGAGGACACCGTCGGCCCCACCGAGCTGGAGACCGCCGTCATCGTGGTCGCCTACAGCGCCGACACCTGGCCCGGTGTCGCCCACGCGCTGTCCGCCCGGATCAACGACGGCGACGCCACCGGGGTCCTCACCCTGCACAGGGCCTACGGCGACCACGCCGACAGCGACCAGGGCTACGGCGGCTACCTCGCCGTCCAGTGCACCGACACGCACTGGCCGACCGACTGGTCCGCCTGGCGCTCCGACGCCCGCCTGGCGCACGAGGAGGCCCCCTTCATCGGCTGGCACAACGCCTGGTACAACGCTCCCTGCCTGGACTGGGCCGCCAGCCCGGGGGACTGGTACCAGGTCGGCGACGCACCCCACGAGCACCGCGCCTACACCGGCCCGGCCCTGATCGTGCACGCGACCGAGGACGGGGCCACCCCCGTCGAGGGCGCCCACGCCCTGCGCGACCGCCTGCCCGGCGCGGTCCTGGTCATCGAGGACGGCGGACACACCCACGGCGTCGCCTTCACCGGCAACGAGTGCGTCGACGAGATCGTCACCGACTACCTGCTCAGCGCCGCCCTGCCCGCCCGGAGGGCGTCGGGGCCGGACCTGGTCTGCGGGTCCCGCCCCGACCCGGTCCCGAGCGACCGGAGGGAGGACCTGAGGTCCGTGGCCGAGGGCACCGGAGCGGTCGTCTCGGAACTCCCCGGTGAGCCGGGGCAACCCGTCGAATAGGCTGGAACCGGCGCTAACTGGATCGGGTCGTCGCCTCCGGGACCACCGGGGGACCGACTGGACGATGGGGGAGAACGCGATGCTTCGGACCTCGCCGGTACGGATCCTCGGAGAGCGCGACCGTGCGGCGGTCCGCGCACTGTTGGACACCGACCCCGTGGGCAACGTCTTCGTGGCCTCGCGCCTGATGGCGACCGGGATCTCCGCCCGCTTCAGCGGAACGGAGGTCTGGGGTTTCGTCGAGGACGGGTGCCTGACGGCCCTGTGCTACTCCGGTGCCAACCTGGTCCCGGTCAACGCGGGACCGGCCGCGATCCGCAGCTTCGCCGACCACGCCCGCTGGCGCGGCCGCCGCTGCTCCTCGATCGTCGGCCCGGTCGAGGCCGTCCGGGACTTCTGGGAACAGGTCACGCCCGCGTGGGGACCGGCCCGCGTCATCCGCGCCAGCCAACCGGTGCTGGAGATCGACACTCCGCCCGCCGTGCCGGCCGACCCCAAGGTGCGCAGGGTCCGGACCTCGGAGATCAACACGCTGGTCCCGGCCTGCGTGGCGATGTTCACCGAGGAGGTCGGCGTCCCGCCGGACTCCGGCGACGGCGGGGCCCTGTACCGGGCGCGGATCGAGGAGCTCGTGCGCACCGGGCGCGCGTTCGCCCGGATCGAGGACGGCCGTGTGGTCTTCAAGGCCGAGATCGGCGCGGTCACGCCGCACGCCTGCCAGGTCCAGGGAGTGTGGGTCCATCCCGACCTGCGCGGTCGGGGGTACTCCTCGGCGGGCATGGCGGCGGTGGTCCGGTACGCGCTGGAGGAGATCGCGCCGCGCGTGACCCTGTACGTCAACGACTTCAACACACCGGCCCGGGCCACCTACCGGCGGGTCGGCTTCCGCCAGGTCGGCGAGGTCATGTCGGTGCTGTTCTAGGAGAGGAGGGGCGGCACCCGAAGGTACCGCCCCCTGTGGCCCACCCGTCGGCCTCCACCGACCCGGCGGCCCCTACTCGGCGGTCGTCGCGAAGGACGGCCGGAAGTCCGGGGTGTCGGCGATGAGCGCGCGCGTGTACTCGTGCCGGGGCTCGGACATCACCCGGCCCACCGGCCCGTACTCGACGATCCGTCCCTTGTTCAGCACGGCCACCCGCTGGGCGATGTTGGACACCAGCGCGATGTTGTGCGTGACGAACAGGAGCGCCATCCCCTCGTCCTGGAGGTTGCGCAGCAGTGTCACGATCTCCGCCTGCACCGACACGTCCAGCGCCGACGTGATCTCGTCGCACACCATCAGGTCCGGCCCGGTCGCCACGGCGCGCGCGATGCACACGCGCTGGCGCTCACCGCCGCTGAGCTGCTCCGGGAAGCGGTCTGCGTAGGAGGCGGGCAGGGCCGCGCGCTCCAGCGCCTCGGCCACCACCGCGTCCGGGTCGCGCGGGCGGCCCACCAGGTGCCGGTAGGGTCCCAGGATCTGGTCCCGCACCCGCTTGCGCGGGTTCAGCGCCTCGTACGGGTTCTGGAACACGTACTGCACACGGCGCCGCTGCTCGGCGGTGCGCCGGTAGCTGCTGCGCGCCAGCGGCTCACCGTCGAAGAGCAGCTCTCCGGTGAACTGGTGGTGCAGCCCGGCCACCGACCGCGACAGCGTGGTCTTGCCGGACCCGGACTCCCCGAGCAGTGCCACGCACTCACCCCGGGAGACCGACACGTCGATCCCCTCCAGCACCCGGGTGCGCCCGTACCCGGCCGCGAGCCCGGAGACCCGCAGCAGCGGCTCCTCCTCCGGCTCCTCGGCCGCCTCGTGCCCCTCGGTGCGCAGCAGCGGCACCGCGGACAGCAGCCGGCGCGTGTACGCGTGCTCGGGATCGGCCAGGACCCCGCCGGTGCGGCCGCGCTCGACCAGGTCGCCCCGGTACATCACCGCGATCTCGTCGGCCAGGTCGGCGACCACGGCCATGTCGTGGCTGATGTAGACCCCGGCGGTCCCGTACTCACGGGTCATCCGACGGATGGTCTCCAGCACGTGCGCCTGCGTCGTGACGTCCAGGCCGGTGGTGGGTTCGTCGAGGACGATCAGCTCCGGACGCCCGGCGAACGCCATCGCGATGGCCACCCGCTGCTGCTGTCCGCCGGACAGTTGGTGCGGGTACCGGTTGAGGAACCGGTCGTCGTCGGGCAGTGCCACCTCGCGCAGCACCTCGCGGACCCGCTCCAGGACCCTGTTCCGGGGCAGCGAGTCGTCGTGCAGGGCCTCGCCCAGCTGCGTCCGCAGCCGCAGCGCCGGGTTGAGCGCCGAGGCCGGGGACTGCGGGATGTAGGCCACCGCCCGTCCGCGCAGCTGCCGGACCTCCCGCTCCGAGAGGGAGGCCAGGTCCTTGCCGCCCACCTCCACGTGGCCGCGGGTGATCTCCGTCGCCCGCTTGCAGTGCGCCAGCAGGGACAGCCCGAGCGTGGTCTTACCCGAGCCGGACTCACCGACCAGGCCGAGGATCTCGCCCCGCCGGACGGTGATCGACACGTCGGAGATGATCTCCACGTCCGACGGGCGGCCGATCACCGTCAGGCCGTCGACCTCCAGAACGGTGTGCTCGTTTCGCGTCACTTCTCGACCCCCCGGTCGATACCGATGGCCGCACGCGACAGCCCGTCGGTGATGAGGTTGGCGCCGATGGTCAGGACCGCGATCGCCGTCACCGGCAGGACCACGGGCCACGGCTGCACGGCCATGCCCTGTCGCGTCTCGTTGATCATCAGACCCCAGTCGGCCGTCGGCGGCTGGAGCCCCATGCCCAGGAAGCCCAGGACCGCGACCACGCCGATCGAGTAGGTCAGCCGCAGCCCCAGCTCCACCAGCAGGGGGCTGGTGACGTTGGGCAGGATCTCCACGGACATGATCCGCCAGCGCGGCAGGCCGATCGCCTCGGCGGCCTTGACGAAGTCCTGCTCGATCACCTTGCGGGTCGCCTCACGGATCACGCGCGCCACACGGGGCACGTGGGACACCGCGATGACGGCGACGATCAGCCACACCTTCGGTCCGATGATCGACATGACCAGCAGCGCGGCGATCAGCTGGGGAAAGGCCAGCAGAACGTCGTTGAAGCGCATCAGCGCGTCGTCCAGCCATCCGCGCCGGTACCCGGCCACGATGCCGACCACCGTGCCCACGGCCACACCGATCCCCGCGGCCGAGGCGGCGAGCAGCAACAGGGTCCACCCGCCCCACAGGAACCGGGTCAGCACGTCGCGGCCGAGGTTGTCACCGCCGAACACGGTGCCCTCGACGCCTGTCTCGTAGGGCATGGCCACGAACTCGGTGGGCTCGTAGGGGGCCACGAAGGGGCCCACCACGGCGATCAGGACGATGGCCCCGGCCAGGCCCACACCCACCCTGGTCCGCCCGAAGCGCCACGCGCTCCGGAACAGCCCGGGCCTGCGCCTGGCCGCCTTCGCGGCCCTTCCGACCTTGGGGTCCGTCGTCGGTCCGCTCATCACCGCACGCCCTTCGCCTTCGGGTCGCCCGCCGGGGTTGCGGCGGTCCCGTCCTCGTCCTGTTCCGTCTCCGCGGCGGCCTTCGGCGCGGAGGGCCGGTTGCCCGCGACCCGCACCTTCGGGTTGGCCGCCAGGCCGATCACGTCGGCGAGCAGGTTGACCAGGATGTAGATACCGGCGATGAGCAGGACCACGGCCTGGATCAGCGGGACGTCACGGTTGGCGATGGCGTCCATGAGGACCTTGCCGATGCCCGGGATGTTGAACAGGAACTCCACGGCCACGACGCCGCCGGCCAGCCACGCCAGCTGGAGCGCGATCACCTGGGCGACCGGCCCGATCGCGTTGGGCGCCGCGTGCCGCCACAGCACGACCCGCTCGTCCAGGCCCTTGAGCCGGGCCTGTTGCACGTACTCGCTCTCCAGGACCTCGATCATCGTCGCCCGCATCATCCGGACGATCGGCGGTGCCACCGCCAGCGCCAGGGTGAGGGTCGGCAGGATCCACTGGTCAGGCCCGCCCTCCCTCGCGTACACCGACGGGAACAGGTCGGCACCGCCCGGTCCCAGGAGCAGGATCAGCAGGATGCCGACCACGAACTCGGGGACGGAGGCCAGGACCAGCGTCCCCAGGGACGCGGTGTGGTCGAACCCCCGGTCGCGGCGCAGCGCGCTGAACGCGCCGACGACCAGCGAGACGGGCGTGGCGACCAGGGCGGCCAGGCCCATGAGGACCAGCGAGTTCCCCAGGGGGGACTCCAGGTACTCGGCGACGGGTTGGCGGTTGGAGAAGGACGTGCCCAGGTCGCCCTGGAGGAGGCCCTGGAGCCACTGCGTGTACTGCACGGCCACGGGCTGGTGCAGGTTGAGCTGGTCGCGCAGTGCCGCCAGGCGCTCCGGCGTGGCGTCCCGGCCCAGGATCAGCTGGGCGGCGTCGCCCGGCAGTGCCTGTGTGGCCGCGAAGACCACGACGGACACCGCCCAGAGCGTCAGCACGCCGAACAGGAGGCGGACGGCGATGAGTCGAGTCATGGTGGGCTTTCGGTAGCGGTTCGTGCTGTGCGTTCCAGCGGAGCCGCTACTGCTCCTTCCACATCTTGTGGAACGCGTACGAGCCGAGCGGGTGGCCGGAGACGGTCGGCTCCAGTCCCTTGATCCTTCGCGAGTGGGCGTCGAGCAGGTTCACGAAGCCCCACACGATGTAGCCGCCCTCCTCGTACTCGATCTGCTGGGCCTGCCGGATGAGCTCGTTGCGCGCCTCGTCGTCGGGCGTCTGGCGGGCCCGGTCGACGAGCTCGACCCACTCCTCGTCCTCGCCCCACATGGTCTCGTTGTAGGGGGCGCCCACGACCGAGCCCTGCGAGGTCTGCGTGAGGTAGTTGCGCGCGCTCCAGAAGTCCTGGCCGAAGGCGTAGGGGAAGCCCTCCTCCGCGTTCCAGTAGTCGCTGGGGTTGACCCGGCGCAGGTTGACGGTGACCCCGGCCTCGCGCGCCTGCTCCTGGAACACCTCGGCCGCGGCGACGATGCCGGCGCTGATGTCACCGGTGACCAGTTCGACCTCCAGGCCGTCCTCGTGCCCGGCCTCGGCCAGCAGGCGGCGGGCCTCCGCCAGGTCCTGCTCGCGCTGCTCGAAGTCCTCGGGGTAGGACGGGTCCATCCGGGCGTACATGTCGTTGCCGATCTGCCCGTACCCGGCCAGCGCCTGGTCGACCATCTGCTGGCGGTCGACGATGAGGCGGAAGGCCTGGCGGACCCGCACGTCGTCGAAGGGCGCCTGGTCCACGCGCATGGTGAACGGCAGCCACATGCCGGTCTCGGACTCCATGATCTCCATGTCGATGTTGCCCTCGATGATGGCGACCTGGGCGTGCGGCACCTGGCTGATGACGTCGACGCTGAGGCTGCTCAGGGCGTTGACCCGGGCGTCGTCCTCGGGGAAGTCGATGATCTCCAGCTCGTCGGCGTAGGGCAGGCCCTCGACGTGGTAGCCCTCGTGGCGCTCGAAGAGGCTGTACTCGCCGACGGTGAACTCGGAGTACTTGAACGGGCCGCAGCCGACCGGGTTCTCCGGGTCGTAGCCCTGGGGGACGACGCAGTTGTAGTACTCGGCCAGCGCCTCGGGCAGGGTCACGAACGGCTCGGCGCAGGGGATGACGACGGTGCGCTCGTCGGTGGCCTCCACGCCGTCGATGTCGACGCTCTCCAGGTCGCCCGCGCCGCGCATCGGGTTCTCCTCGTCCATGATGCGGCGGAGGGAGAAGACCACGTCGTCGGCGGTGACGGGGGCGTCGTCGTGGAAGGTCAGCCCCTCCTTGAGCACGACGGTCCACTCGGTGGCGTCGTCGTTGGGCTCCAGGGACTCGGCCAGGTCCGTCTCGATCGAGCCGTCCTTGGTGAAGGTGACCAGGGTGGCGTAGAGCGCGTGGTTGCGCGCGATGTCGACGTTGTCGGTCGGGTCGTGGGCGTCCAGGGTGTCGCTGGCGCCGCCGCCGGCGATACCGACCCGCAGGCGGCCGCCGCGCTGGGGCTCGCCGTCGGAGGGACCGTCGGACTCCGACCCCCCGCCGCAGGCGGCCAGGACGGGGGCGATGGCCGCGCCGGCCGCGGAGGCCTTGAGGAGGGAGCGGCGGCTGGGGGTGCGCGGATGAGCGGGCGTGGGCTCTTCGGACAGGGACGGCACGGGACACCTCGTGTGGGATACGGGAGCTTCGACGGGACGACACCGCGGCCTGGTGGTGCTCGGGCGGGGGCCGGGCCTGGGCCTACCGGCTGGTATCAGTCCACCCGTCGATACTTGTGTGACCCCTGGGAAGCGTCAAACCAGGTCGGAACGGTCCTCGGGCCGCGGATCACACCCCTGGCGGGTATACCGACGGTTTAGGTGTGATAGCGGCGCAAAGCCGTTGTGGCCTGCCGTTTGGGTGGGTTCCCGTGGGCGACACGCGCGGTCGTGTGCGCATGTCGCCCACGGGGTGTTTGTGGTGTGGCCCACTCCCGTGTTGTGCCCCAATCGATGTCAGGGGGAAGTGAAACCGTGGTGTTTAACGTCCCATTTGTCCTTTTTGTCGACTTTCTGTTAGGTCGGCTCAACGTCGAGGGCCGCCGGTCCCATGAGGAAGTCCGGGTCGAGTTGTGCCGCCAGGTCGGCGGCGCCCGCCCGGGCGCGGGCGTGGCGCAGGTGGAACTCGGCCGACTGGCGGGTGAACTTCGCCCAGTCCTTGGGGTGGGCGTCGACCATGTCCCGCATCCGGCCGAGCGTCTTGACGTTCTCCTCCTCCAGGTCGGCCAGCTCCGGGTGGCGGCCCTTCTCCATCGAGCGCACGAACCCCGAGTGCGTCATCCACGCCGCCAGGGCGTCGCCGACGTGGTCGCGCAGGAACTCGACGTCCTCCCCGTCGCGCACCTTGTTGCCGATCACGCGGATCTCGACGTCGTGGTCGCGTGCGTAGTCGGCGTACTGCCGGTACACGCCCACGCCGCGCAGCGTCGGCTCGGCGACCAGGAAGGTGACGTCGAAGCGGGTGAACAGCCCGGAGGAGAAGGAGTCGGCGCCCGCGGTCATGTCCACGACCACGTACTCGCCCGGTCCGTCGACCAGGTGGTTGAGGTACATCTCGGCCGCGCCCACCTTGGAGTGGTAGCAGGACACCCCGAGGTCCTCCTCCGCGTAGGGGCCGGTGACCATGAGTGTGGCCCCGTGGGCGTCCGTGCCGAACCGTGCGTGCAGGGGGTTCTCCCCGGTCACCTCCAGCAGGCGCGACCCCCGGCCCGGCGGCGTGGTCTTGACCATCGCCTCGGCCGACGGGATCCGCGGGTTGTCGCCGCGCAGGACCTCCCGGATCTCGGTCAGGTGCGCGCCCAGGGCGGGAAGCTCCGCCAGGCGGTGCCCGGGCACGCCGAGCGCTGCGCCCAGGTGCTGGTTGATGTCGGCGTCGATGGCCACCACGGGTGCCCGCTGGGCCGCGAGGTGGCGGGTGAAGAGCGCGGCGAGGGTGGTCTTGCCGCTGCCGCCCTTGCCCGCGAACGCGATCTTCATCTGGATCCTCCGTGTCGGGTGCGGGCGGGCGGCGGCCCCGCCCGCACGGTGTCCGGGCCGCACGGCAGCCCTTCTGGAATGGGAACGATTATCGTTCCACGACGAGGATGTGTCAGGCGAACGACCGATCCCGGCGTGGTATTGCCAACGTGTTACACGTCACATGGGTGCTTCTGGGGTCTGAACTGTTTCCTTTGTCCTCACGGGGGAGGACACGTGACGGCGTTTTGTGGCCAATCCGCGACGGCGGGACGCCGGGTGTGCTGTTCTGGACCCAGCCCACCCTTGTCTAAGGTGAGTGCAGGCTGCGCGACCCGCGCGCCCGTGGCGGGTGATTGGAGTGACCGGATGGCTGAGGCGAGGCAACTCCGGGAACACGTGCCCGCGGAGGTCCCGGAGGACACCGCGCCGACACCGCCGGTCACGTCGACGATCGAGGTCGGCGACCTCCCCGGCGACGCCACGGACAACACCGTCTGGAGCTGTGCGGGCAACCTGACCGCCGTCCGCTCCATCCGGGCGCGCGTACGCGGATTCCTCTCCGGCAGGGGACACGACGACACCGCTCTGGACGACGCCGAACTCGCCGTCAGCGAGCTCGCCACCAACGCGCTCCTGCACTCGCGGTCGGGGCAGACCGGCGGAGTGATGACCCTCTTCCTGCGTTCGGGGCCGGGGCGGCTGCGGGTCGCCGTCGCCGACCAGGGTGAGCGCGACGGATCCGAGGGGCACTCGCGCGAGGACGGCGGGGACTACGGACGCGGTCGGCTGATCGTCGACAGCTGTGCCACCCGCAGCGGTGAGTACTGGAGCGGCGCCACGCACGTGGCCTGGTTCGAGATCGACGGTCCGGACGCCGCGCCGGTGGCCGACTGAGTTTGTTCTGGGCCTCCGCTTCGCTTCGGCCCGTGTTCGGGCGCCCTCAAGGCAGGGATTCTTCATCCTCGGCGGCGCCTATCGCTCGTTCCTCGCTACGCGGCTCGCCTCGTCTTGCAGAACCCTACCGGCGCCCGAACGGCACCCCCCTGGGGTAACGGAAACCTCCTGGGGTAAATGCAGTGCTCAGAACATCGAGTCGGCGTGCGGGTGGGCCACCCGCACCGGCTCCGGAGCGCAGCGCACCGTCACCCTCCGCCCCTCCGGCACCGGGGACTCCTCCCCGGCCACCACGCAGGCCCCCGTCCACAGCGCGAGCGCCACCAGGGCCACCCTCGTGGGTTCGTCGCCGCGCTCGTCCACGGCGACCACGTCGTCGGAGGTCAGTTCCAGCCGTTCTCTCAGGTCGACGAAGCGCGCCATGAGGTCGCTGTGCGGGTAGAGGGTCGTCAGCACGCCGTCGCAGGTGCGCTCGTAGCCGAGGATGCCGTTGTCGAAGAGCCCGCGGGTGGGGTTGTACCCGCTCCCGTCCGGGCTGGGCTGGAGCAGGTCGTCGAACGCGGTCGTCCCGAGGACGTCCCCGAAGGCGATCACCTGGCGCACCCGGGAACGCTCCGCCAGTTCCAGTGCGGTCTGGGCCAGGTCCTCGGTGACCAGCAGCAGCCGCGTGTCGGTCTCGGCGAGGATGGCGCTCTGGGTGTCCGGGTCGGAGGCGGTCGACAGGGGGAGCGCGCGCCCGCCGACGGACATCACGGTGTACGTGGCCAGGAAGCGCTCGGGACACACGGGGGCCAGCACGCCCACCACGTCACCGAAGCACATCCCCCTGCGGCTCAGCCCGGCGGCCGCCTGCTCCACCGTGGCGGCGAAGGTCAGCGCGTCCACCCGGCCGTCCCGGCCCCGAATGGTGCCGCCCCGTGCGGGGCGCAGCCGCAGACGCTCGCACAGACCCCCCGTCAGGGAACCGATCGGGTCGTCCCTACGCGGCAGATGGTGTCCCGGTCGTCCGGTTCCCGAAGTCAGACCTACCCCCATGCGTACCCCCAGCTCTCCCAGGCGGCGGTTCGGCTACCCGGGCTCGTCACGCCCCCTCCACGTGGCGAGCCCGGCGCGCCGTGCCGGGCGGCGGGCGCCTGTCCCCTCCCCAGGGGGCGCCCGGTCCCGGCACGGTTCTCCACCGACCCCGGGGCGGACCCGGGGTTGACGGTCCGACGGCTCCCCATGTTCGGTCCGGGGCCGACGGCCGATCCAGGGACCCCGGCGGGCGCGTCACCGCGGGGTGTCGCGAGCCCGAGGCCCTATGGCTGGAAGCCTAGCGCGTTCACGTCCAGATGCACATGCATGTTGCGGTGCAGATGCATATGTAGATTCATGGCGCGCGAATACGGGGTTGATGCCGGTCGGCCGTTCCCCGACCTCCCGGGACTCAGCCCGAGGCGCCGTGCCGCTCGATCCAGGCCGTGATCTGGGTGCGCGAGTGGAACCCCATCTTCCGGTTGATGTTGGCGACGTGCCGGGCCGCCGTGGACGGAGTGATGAACAGTGCCCGGGCGATCTCCGGGTTGCTCTTACCGGTGCTCACCAGGCGTGCGATCTCCAGTTCCCGCCGGGTCAGCCGCTGCTGCGGGCTGGTCGACTCCGGCGGGGGAGCGGCGGACGCCTCCGCGCGCCTGGACCGCGTCCCGGCCCGCCGTCCGCTCGGCGCGCGCCGCGACGGCGGCCTGCGGCCCTCCTCGGACAGCCGCTCGGCCTCCCGGACCGCCTCGGTGAGCCTCAGCGCGCGCCCCTGCTCCCACCAGCCGACCAGCTGCCGCCTGCGCCGCCGGACCCGCTCCAGGTCGGTGAACGGCCAGGGCGCGGGGTGGGTGGGCAGCCCCAGGCAGCTCCGGACCTCCGCGGCGGAGCCCGCCAGACGGCACGCCGACTCGCGGCGGCCCAGGGTGAACGCCACCCGCGCGATCGCGGTCAGGGTGCGCGCCGCCTCCGCCCGCTGCCCGGTCGTGTGACTGAGGACGAGCCCCTCGCTCAGGTAGTCGAGGGCCTGCCCGGTGTGCCCCTGCGCGTGGGCGACCCGACCGATGCCCGACAGGCAGCGGGCCTCCTCGGCGGCCGCCCCGATCAGCCGCTGGGTGTCCAGGGCCTCGCGGTAGCAGCGGTCGGCGGTCATCAGGTCGCCGTTGTCCTCCGCCGCTCCGGCCTGCCCGATGAGGATGACCCCGACACCCCAGCGGTGGTCGATCCCGCGCAGCAGGGTCAGCGCCGCGTTGTAGTGGTGGTCGGCGCTGGGGTAGTCGCCCTGCCGCGCGACCAGCGCGGCGCGGGTCCCGAGGGCGATCGCCTCGCCCCACAGGTCACCGGTCTCCCGGCACAGCCGCAGGGCCTCCTCGACCCGCACCGACGCCCGGTCCAGGGAGCGCGTGCGCACCTCCACGAGGGCGAGCAGGTTGAGGCAGGTGCGGACGAACGCCTCGTCCCCCGCCTCCCGGCACAGCCGCAGCCCCTCCTCGCCCAGGGCCAGGGCACGTTCGTGGTCGCGCCGTACCCGGGCGAGCTGGGCCCGGCCGACCAGGGCGCGGGCGCGTGAGGGGGCCTTGGCCGCGTCCTCCAGCCCGAGCAGCAGGTCCATCCAGTGCGCGCCCTCGGAGTAGGACTGGTGGCTGACCCAGTGGGCGACCAGGCTCACGCACAGGCGCAGGCCCGGTTCGGCGGCGCCGTGCTCGTACGCCCACCGCAGCACCGAGCGCAACGTGGAGGACTCGGCGATGACCCGCTGACGACCGGAGTCCCGCTCCGTCCAGGGCATCGACTGGCTCGACTCCAGCCGCCGTCCCAGGTCCTCCACCAGCCGCAGCATCCGCGCCAGGAGCCGTTCCTGGAACCGCTCCGCCTCGCCCCGGGCGACCAGCCGCTCCCGGGCGAAGTCGCGTACGGCTCCGGGGAGCCTGTAGCGCACCCGGCCCTCGAACTCGCCGGTGACCGTGATCAGCGCCCGGTTGAGCAGGGACGTGAGCAGATCGAGGATGTCCGTCTCCGGCAGGTCCTCGTCGGCGCACACCTGCTCGGCCAGTTCCAGGTCCCAACCGCGGAACACCGACAGCCGGCACAGCAGCAGCCGCTGCGCTTCGGTGAGGTTGTCGTAGACGAAGTCCAGCACCAGCGGAAGTACGTCGCTGCGTGCCACGGCCTGCCCCGGCCCGGGGCGCACGTCCGGTGAGGCCAGGTGGGAGCGCAGCGCCTCGGCGAGGGCCTCCGGACCCGTCCCGGGGGCGCTCGCGCCGAGCACCTCGATGCCCAACGGCACCCCTCCGGCCAGGTCGCACAGCACCGCCACCGACTCCAGCTCCGGACGCGAGACCGTGAAACGGGGGTCCCGGGCGCGGGCCCGGTCCAGGAACAGGCGCACCGCCTCGGCACCCGAGGGGTCCGGCGGCGGCGCGTTGCGCGCGGCCACCGGCAACGCCATGGGGGGTACCCGCCACACGGTGCCGCCGGACAGGCGGATCGGCGTCCGGCAGGTGAGCAGAACCGTCACCGCGGGGCACGAGGCCAGCAGGGCCTCGCCCACCTCGGCCACCGCGTCGGCGACGTGGTCGCACGGATCGAGGATGAGCAGGAGCCGACGCGAGCGCAGCGCCTCGGTCACCGTGGCCGACATCGGCTGACCGGGCTCCTCGACCACGCCGACCGCGCTCGCCACGCGGGCGTAGACCTCCAGGGTCGTGCTCGCGTCGGTGAGGTCGGCGATCCACACCCCGTCGGGGAAGGAGACGGTGGACTGCTCCGCGACCCGCAGCGCCAGCCGGGTCTTGCCGAGGCCGTCGGACCCGCAGAGGGTGACGGAGCGGCTGGAACCGAGGAGTCGGAGCAGGTCGCTCAGATCCCGCTCGCGGCCCACGAAGCCGGTTCCCGGCCGAGGGAGGTTGTGCCGCGCGGGCGCGGTCAGAGGTGCCATGGCCTTCACATGTAGGGGCGGTCGGGGAAGGTCTTCACCAGTGCGGAGGAAAGGGGGAAGGGACGAACACGTAGGGAGGTGGGACGTGGTACTTGGAGTTTCTGGTTTAGCGCGTGCACGCGCACTGTGCAAGTGCTTCCGGACAACACGCCGTCTTTCAGCCGGAGTCCGCGGCGGAAGCCCAGCCGGTCAACTGCGCTCTCGACGAAATCGAGAGTTTTCTGAAGATGTTCGCGACGTGTCGCGCGGCGGTCGCCTGACTGATGGTCAGTCGTTCTGCTATTTCCCGATTCGACAGGCCCTCCGCCACGAGTTCGGCGATCTCCCGTTCCCGCGGGGTCAGCGACGCGGGACCGGTGGCACGGTCGCTGACCCGGGGAAAGGCCAGGGCGCGGTCCCGGACCTGCTCCAGGGGCAGGGAGCGCCAGGCGTTCCACGCCTCGGTGGCCCGGGCCGCGCCCACGGACCGCTCCACCGCCGAGCGCAGCCGGACGGTCTCGGCCGACGGGCGGCCCAGCGACGTCCTCAGGTCCGAGGCCACACCGGCCAGGGCCGCGGCCCGCTCGGCCTCCCGCTCCGCCAGGGCGAGTTCGGCCAACGCCTCCAGGGCGCGGGCCACGGCGATCCGCTGCCCGGAGGTGAAGCTCACCCGCAGGCAGGTCGACAGCGGTTCCCGGGCCTCCAGGACCTCGCCCTCGTTCAACAGCAGCCGCCCCAGGGTGCGGGCGCAACGGGCCGCGGCGGGGGCCGCCTCCAGCTCGCTGAAGACCGCCAGCGCCGCCGAGAGCAGCTCCCGGGCGTGGTCGTGGTCGCCTCGCTCGGCGGCGATGGAGCCCAGGCCGTGCAGACTGCGGGCCACGCTCCACCGGTCACCCAGCCCCTCCGACACCTCCATGTTGTGCTCCAGGTGGCGGACGGCCTCGTCGGTCTCGGCCCGGCGGCGGGCCAGTTGGGCCAGTACCCCGAGCAGGCTCCCCTGGGTGATGGGGTCGCCGGCCCGCCGCGCCCACGAACGGGCCTGGTCGGCGCACCGCTGTCCCTCGTCCAGCGCACCCGTACGCAGGGCCACCGCCGCCAGGGTGGTCAGCGCGGAGGCGGCCGCCCCCGGTTCGCGGCAGGCGCGCGCGGCCTCCAGGGCGCACCGTGCCAGGGCGTCGACGCGCGGGGCGGGGTCCAGGTCGAGCCGCAGCTCGGCGTGGAGCGCCAGGGCGCGCGTGCGCAGGGACGGAGACTGGCGGTCGGGGTCGGTGGCCAGGACGGCCTCCAGCACACGGCTCCCCTCGGCGGACAGGTCGCGGATCAGCCAGTACGGCCGCAGGGCCACGCACACGCGCAGTGCCTCGTCCACACGGCCGTGGGAGACCGCCCACTGCGTCACCCGGGCGTGGTTGTCGCGGTGGTGGTCGAGGAAGCGCAGCTGACCCAGCCGTTCCTCCCAGGTCATCGGCTTGCCGGCGTTCGCGGCCATCTCCTCCAGCCGGCGGACGCTGAAGTTCAGGTAGCGTTCCCAGCGCTCGTCCTCGCCGCCGCTCTCGGTCAGGTGCTCCGCGGCGTAGGCGCGTACGGTCTCGGTGAGCCGGTAGTGCGTGGTGCCGTCGACCTCGGCGTCCATCACCACCAGCGACTTGTCGACGAGGGAGAAGTGCAGCGGGAGGATGTCGGTGGAGCCGACGCCGTCGCCGGAGCACACCTCCTCGGCGACCTCCAGGTACCACGTGGTGAACACCGACAACCGGTGCAGCAGTCGGCGCTCGGGCTCGGTCAGGAGGTCGTGGCTCCACTCCAGGACCGCGCGCAGGGTGCGCTGGCGGGCGGGGAGGTCGTCGGACCCGTCGCTGGTGAGCAACCGGAACCGGTCGTCCAGGCGGCGCAGGATCTGCTGGACGGAGAGCACGCGCACCCGTGCGGCGGCCAGCTCGATGGCCAGCGGCATGCCGTCGAGCATCCGGCAGATCTCGGCGATGTAGCCGGAGTTCTCGCGGGTCATCTCGAACCCGGAGCGGGCCGCGTGGGCCCGGGTGACGAACAGGCGCACCGACTCGTAGCGCTGGGTGTCGCGCCGGGGGATGGGCGCCGGGTCCGCGGCGTAGGGGTCGGTGGGGGTCGGCCGGGAGGGCAGGGAGAGCGGGGGCACGCGCCAGATGTTCTCCTGCGGCACGTGCAGGGGCTGGCGGCTGGTCACGAGGATGCGTACCCGGGGGCAGTCGCGCAGGACCGCCTGGCACAGTTCCGACATCGGGCCGACGGCGTGCTCGCAGGTGTCCAGGAGCAGCAGCAGGTTCTGGGTGCGCAGCGCGGTGATGATCGCCTCCAGCACCGTGCGGGAGTCGTCCTCCACGGCCTGCAGACCGCTGGCGACCGTGCGCAGCGCCTGCTCGTGGGTGGAGGCCTCGCTCAGATCGATGAAGCGCACGCCGTCGGGGAACCGGCGCAGCACGCGCTCGGCGAGGTGGAGGGCGAGCCGTGTCTTCCCGATGCCGCCGGTCCCGGTGAGCGTGACCATCCTGGCGGTTCCGAGAAGGCGACCCAGGTCGACGATGTCGCGCTCACGACCGACGAACCGGATGAACTCGCCAGCGGACAGGGGCAGGTTGTGGCGGGGATGAGACATGGCCTCGATTACTTGGACACCGAATCGGTCCGCGGCGCGAGCCTGGGCGACGCCACGGGACGGAGAGCAGGCTGCCTCCAGTCTCCCACCCAACGGCCGGAGCTGTCTCGTGAATGGCCGGTTCCGGCATGAGCGGTCAGAAACCACCCATGCCGGGACCGTTGGTGCTATCTGCCCCTACCTCGTGGCACCGTCGCCGGCGGGGCGCCAGGACGCCGGGTCGGCCGGTCCCTGCTCGCCGGAGGCCATGTCCTTGACCTCGTGGTCGCCGTCCTCACCGAAGGGCGGGAACCAGACGAAGGGGATGCCCTTCTTCGACGCGTACTGGATCTGCTTGCCGACCTTGGCGGTGGAGTGGAACACCTCGGTGTTGAAACCGCGCTCGCGCAGGAGCGACCCGGTGCGCAGGGCGTCCTTCCGGCGTTCGGCGCTGGGCACCACCACCATGACGTCGGTGGGGCACACGCGTCCCTCCTCGATCCGGCCCTCCGCCACGAGCTTGGCGAAGATGCGGGTCAGGCCGATGGAGATGCCCACACCGGGCAGGCGGCGGCGGATGAACTGGCCGGCCAGGTCCTCGTACCGGCCGCCCGCGCAGATGCTGCCGTAGCCGGGGTCGTCGTCGAAGGAGGCCTCGTAGACGGTGCCGGTGTAGTAGTCCAGCCCGCGCGCGATGGACAGGTCCGCGACCACGCTCCCCTCGGGGAGGTCGGCCAGCTCGTCCAGGACGAAGGTGAGCTCCTCCAGCCCCTCGGAGAGGAGGCCGGAGGTGACCCCCAGCGCCTCGACCTTCCCGGCGACGTCCTTGCCGGTACCGCGCACCCGGGCCAGGGACAGGCAGGCGTCGGCCTGCTCGTCGTTGAGGCCCTCGCCGAGGAGGAGGTCGCGCACGCCGTCGTCGCCGATCTTGTGCAGCTTGTCCACGGCGCGGATGACCGCGATCGGTTCCTTGACCCCCAGGCCCTCGTAGAAGCCCTGGAGGACCTTGCGGTTGTTCACGTTGAGCGTCCACGAGGGCAGGTCCAGCCCGCTGAGCACCTGGTGGACGATCCGCGGCAGCTCGGCGTCGAAGTGCAGCGGGACGGAGTCGACGTTGATGACGTCGATGTCGCACTGGGTGAACTCGCGGAAGCGGCCCTCCTGCGGGCGCTCGCCGCGCCAGACGCGCTGCGTCTGGTAGCGCTTGAACGGGAAGGTCAGCTCGTTGAAGTGCTGGGCGACGTACCGCGCGAAGGGCACGGTGAGGTCGAAGTGCAGCCCGAGCCTGGCGTCGGAGTCGTCCCTGGCGTCCGCCTGGAGCCGGTGCAGGGTGTAGACCTCCTGGGAGGTCTCGCCCTTGGCCATCAGCACGTCCAGGTTCTCCACCGAGGGGGTCTCCACGGACGCGAAGCCGTAGGACTCGAACCCGGCCCGGATATGGTCCAGCCAGCGCTGCTCCACGGCCCGGACCTGTGGGGTCCACTCGGGGAAACCGCTGATGGGAGTGGGGCGGACGACGCGCTGCTCGGACATGTGGGGTTCTCGGCTCCCTCGGGGAATCGACGGGTCGGACGCGCCCCCTCGCTCCCGCCGACGTGCGGCCCCGGTGCGGAGAGGGGCTGGGTCCATCCTACGGGCAACCGGTGCCGCCGTTCGGTTCGTCCACAGGTGGCGGGTGACGGGTGGGGGTGCGGTGCCGGAGGCGTCGGTTGAGGGTGTCCCGCTTGTCCGCGGAGCGGCTCCCGGGCGGTGGCGGGTGCCGGGTGGGGGTGCGGTGCCGGAGGCGTCGGTTGAGGGTGTCCCGCTTGTCCGCGGAGCGGCTCCCGGGCGGTGGCGGGTGACGGGCGGGCCCGCCGACCCACGTGGACGGATGTGGGCCGACGGGCTTCGCGGGCGTCGGACTGGGGTCGCCACCCGCCTCCGACACCGAAGAGCGAGGCGTCGGTCCGCGGACGGGCGTCCAGGTGCGCCGCCGAGGCGCCCTCCTCGGTCGCCCGCTCGTGCCAGGAGTCCCGGCGACCGATCCTTGGCGAGTGCCCCGTCCTCCACCGTAGACTCCGCCGCCGGTCCCGGACAGGGATCGGGGCGGCCGGAAGCGGCCGGAAACGGCCGCTCACAAAGTCGTAAAGTCGGTCCACCGGGGTAAGCTTCCGTGCTTTGCTGGTTACGGTGTGTCCGCGGGCGCGGACCGCCCGCCACGAGGCGCCTCGTCCGGACCCGTGGCTCCCCGACGTGTCCGGAGCCGCACCGCGTCCCCGGAACGGGGCGGTGGGTGTCCGGTCACACTGCGCGGAATCGCCTTCACTGACGGCGTTCCGGTGTTAGGTTCCAGGGGCGGTGCCCCTCGCGGTGGTTCGGACCCCGGGGGGAGACCGCGCCCCTCAAGCCCGGGACGCGCCGATCCACCGTCCGTGTGCGCGCCCGGCACTCTCCGCTAGGACTTACTGTGATCCATCAAGCCAACAGCTCCCAGCACGCGCAGGCGGCGACAGGGCTCTCCACGAAGATCATCGTGGCCGGTGGTTTCGGAGTCGGCAAGACCACGTTCGTCGGAGCCGTCTCGGAGATCCCTCCCGTGCGCACCGAGGCCGCCGTGACCGAGGCCAGCGCGGGTGTCGACGACCTCTCCCACACACCGGACAAGACCAGCACCACGGTCGCGATGGACTTCGGGCGGATCTCCCTGGAGACCGACCTGACCCTGTTCCTGTTCGGCACGCCCGGGCAGCAGCGGTTCTGGTTCATGTGGGACGACCTGGTCAGGGGTGCCCTGGGCGCCGTGATCCTCGCCGACACCCGCCGTCTGGCCGACACCTTCCAGGCGCTGGACTACTTCGAGCGCCAGTACCGCCTCCCCTTCGTCGTGGCCGTCAACGACTTCGACCCCGAGGCCGGCTACACGGTCGAGGAACTGCGCGACGCGCTGGACCTGACCCCGGACGTGCCGATCGTCCACTGCGACGCGCGCGACCGGCAGTCCGTCGTGGGGGTCCTGGTCACCCTCGTCAAACACGCGATGGCGCTCGAAGCCCGGCAGCGCCCGCACCGCCAACTCGCCTGAGGGGACCCTCCGCGGGAACCCGGGGGTTGTGCTCGGCGTTACCCTGGCGTGGTGTTCGGACGAATGGCGGAAAGCGTCCGCCGCCTCCTGGGCAAACCAGGCGCGGTGGATCTGCGGCCCTATACCAAGCTCCTGCCGGCGATCGAGGCCGAGGAGGACGGTCTGCGTGAGCTCAGCGACGCCGAGCTGACGGACCGCGCCATCGACCTCGGGAACGCCGAGCTCCCCTACGAACGTGACGACCTCGTGTCGCTGTGCGCCGTCGGCCGTGAGGCGGCCCGGCGCGCGCTGGACGAGCGCCCCTTCGACTCGCAGCTGCTGGGCGTCATGGCCCTGCTCGACGGGCACGTCGCGGAGATGGCCACCGGTGAGGGCAAGACCCTCGCCGGTGCCCTCGCCGCCGCCGGGTTCTCGCTGCGCGGCCGGCGGGTGCACGTCCTGAGCGTCAACGACTACCTCGCCAGGCGCGACGCCGAGTGGATGCGGCCCCTCTACGACCTGCTCGGCGTCACCGCCGGCTGGATCAACGAGGAGTCGGCCCCGCAGGAGCGCCGCGCCGCCTACTCCTGCGACGTCACCTACGTGGCCGTCAGCGAACTGGGCTTCGACGTCCTGCGCGACCGGATGGTCACCGACGCCGACGACCGTGTCGTACCCGAGCCCAGCGTCGCCATCATCGACGAGGCCGACTCCGTGCTCGTCGACGAGGCGCGCGTGCCGCTCGTCCTGGCCGGTGCCGCCGAGAGCGTCTCCGCGGACGTGGAGATGGCCGACGTCGTGCGCACGCTCACGCCGCGCCTGCACTACGAGGTCGACGGTGAGGGGCGCAACGTCCAGCTCACCGACGCGGGCATCGACGCGGTGGAGAAGGCCCTGGGCGGCATCGACCTCTACTCCGAGGAGGACACCTCCGTCCTGCCGCAGGTCAATCTGGCCCTGCACGCCCACGTCCTGCTCCAGCGCGACGTCCACTACGTCGTACGTGACGGCGAGGTGCGCCTGATCAACGAGTCGCGCGGCCGGATCGCCCTGCTCCAGCGTTGGCCGGACGGGCTCCAGGCCGCCGTCGAGGCCAAGGAGAAGGTCGAGCTGAGTGAGACCGGTGAGGTCCTCGACTCGATCACCGTCCAGTCGCTCGTCCTGCGCTACCCCACCCGCGCCGGGATGACCGGTACCGCCATGGCCGTGGCGGAGCAGCTGCGCGAGTTCTACGAGCTCGAGGTCGCGGTCATCCCCGACAACAAGCCGTGCGTGCGCGAGGACCACGGCACGCGCCTGTACGCCACGCGCGAGGAGAAGGAGGACGCGCTCGTCGCGAAGGTCGAGGAGGTCCACGGGTCGGGCCGCCCGATCCTCATCGGCACGCAGGACGTGGCCGAGTCCGAGCTGCTGGCCGGGCGGTTGCGCGAGGCCGGGCTGGAGTGCGTGGTCCTCAACGCCAAGAACGACGCCGACGAGGCCGCGATCATCGCCGAGGCCGGTACCCACGGCGCGATCACGGTGTCGACCCAGATGGCCGGTCGGGGCACCGACATCCGTCTGGGCGGCAGCGACATGTCCGACCGCGACCGCGTGGTCGACGAGGGCGGTCTGTACGTCATGGGCTTCGGCCGTTACCCCTCCAGCCGCCTGGACGGTCAGCTCCGGGGGCGCGCGGGCCGCCAGGGCGACCCCGGCGACTCCATCTTCTTCGTCAGCATGGACGACGACCTGCTGGTCAACCACGGGTCGGAGACCACCGGCTACCAGCCCGACGGCGACGGTGAGATCACCGGTGAGGGCTGGCTGGCCGAGGTCGACCACGCCCAGCGGGTGGCCGAGGGGCAGCTGCTGGAGGTGCACCGCAACACCTGGCGGTACAACCAGTTGATCGACGTCCAGAGGGATGTGGTGCTGGAGCACCGGGAGAAGGTGCTGACCGGTGACGAGGGCGCCCGCCACGTGGCCGCGGACAGCTCGGAGCGGTACCGGGAACTGGTCGGGGAACTCGGCGAGGAGGCCGTGGATCGGGCGGCCCGGCTGATCACGCTCTACCACCTGGACCGTGGCTGGACCGACCACAACGCCTTCCTGGCGGAGCTGCGGGAGGGTATCCACCTGCGCTTCCTCGGCCGTCGCGATCCCCTCGACGAGTTCAACCGGGAGGCGGTGCCGGTCTTCAAGGGCTTCCTCGACGAGGCGCGTGCGCGTGCCGCCAAGAGCTTCGAGGAGCTGGAGGTGCGTGACGGCGAGCTCGACGTCAGCGAGGTCGGTGTCAAGCGTCCGTCGATGACGTGGACGTACATGGTGCACGACCACCCCTTCAGTTCGGCTCTGGAGACCCTGGTGGGCCGTCTGAAGGGCGGTGGGGGCGCCGCGGGGCGCGACTGAGAAACGCGTCACACACCGTATTTCCGTGCGCGGGTCGGGACCAAGGTCCCGCCCGCGCATTATTTTCGTGCACTAGTCTGCTGAATTACCGGCCCGGCGGGAAAGTGCTCTGTGCCTTTGGCTCGACCTGGTCGGCATGCCGCTTTTTTTCATGGAATCCGAGACGGTTGGGACTGAATCCACGGTGGTCCACGAGGTCGGTGCGCAGGAGAAGATCAGTTACGGGAGGAACGATCGTTTCGCCGGTGGTCCGGTCGGCGGCGGTCAGTTCTGGACCGCGGAGGACGGTCAGCCGGTGGCGAAGATCGGCGGTCCGAAGGAGTGGCGTCCCACGCCGATGATCGACGTCCGCGTCGGTGACGTCTTCACCGTCGGCGGGCAGGCCTGGAGGGTCACGGACATCGTCGACGCCGATTCGCCCTCCGCCTATCTCCTGGCGACAAGGATCAGTTGACCTGGCACCCTGGGGAAACCCGGGGTGTTTTTTTGTTCTCCTTTCCGGTGGGAATTGCAACCGGATGCAACCTCGGCGGTTCCGTGATTGTTCGGTGGCGCCCGGGTGCGGTCTCCGACGGTTTCGGTTCCTGGGGGCTGGGATCTGTGGGGCCTGTGGGGTCTCCATGGCGGACGGGGCGGATGGGGGAGATGGTTCGTGACATCCCCGTGACTTTGTGTCGTCGCAGGTCAGCAGGGTGTGTTCGGGGTGTCCGTCCAGTGAATCGAGACATTCCGGTTACCTGTTGGAGGGTGTTCGCGTTACCGCCGTCTCGTTAACGTCGGTGGTGTGAGGTGCGCCCCGTCGTGTTTGGGGGGTCCTGCTCTCGGAGAGTTCACGGGTCGCTGCGCCTCGCGCCCCAGGCCGGTCCCAGGGGCTGTCCCCCGCCCCTGGGCCTGGCCGCCCCCGTGACGAGGCCGGGGTAGGTTCTCTCGTATGGGAATCCGACACATCGCACTGTTCCGGTGGCGGGACGACGTCACGCCGGCCGGGGTGGCCCAGGTTGAGAAGCTCCTCGGCGAACTGCCCGGCGCCATCCCCGAACTGCGCTGCTACGCCTTCGGGGCGGATGCGGGGATCAGCGAGGGAGCCTACGACTTCGCCGTGGTCGCCGACGTCGACGGCGAGGCGGGTTTCGTCGCCTACCGGGACCACCCCGCGCACCAGGCCGCACTGGCCGTCATCCGCCCGATGCTGGCGGACCGCGCGGCGATCCAGTTCCCGGTCGAGATCGCTGGCTAGATCACGTTCCATGGGTCCGGTGAGCCTGGTTCGCCGGGCCTTCGTCGTGTTCGGTGATGGCCCGGGTCTTGCGGTAGAACGAGTTTCAGTTTAGCCTCTGGGTATACCTCGCCCGGTGAGGGCGCCCGGTTGTTCGGTCATCGGGCGCCAACGGACGGCGAGTGCACACAGCGCCGCCCGGTGCGGTCGGATCGCGCCCCGACCCCGCCGGGCGGCGTCCTGCGTTCCGGGGTGCGGCGGCCCCGCGCTCCGGTTCCGGTCAGCGCAGGAGCCGGGTGAGTTCACCGAAGGTCAGGCACGGCCACGGCAGTCCGCACCCCAGGCACCGGTGGCCCCCGTCCCCCTCGTCGGGTCTGTGCAGGAAGAGCAGGTCCACACAGACCCCGGCGAGGGCGGTGACCTCATCCCGCGCGCTCGCGTAGAAGGCGACGTCGTTGATGCGGGCCAGGGCGCCGCCGGAGTCGCCCGCGGGCGGCAGGCCGACCGTGTCGGGCTCCCAGGGAACCGCACGGGCCGAACGTTCCCGGATGCCCTGGACGCAGCGGAGCAGTCGCGCGTGTTCGGAGGTCATCCCTCCGCGCGGCGCTGGCGTGGTGAACGGTGACATCGCTGATCTCCCCCCGCCGGGTGGCTACGCGGCCTCGCGATGTCACACAGAGTATAACTATCATTGCGGAATGTCGCGACACGCGGGGTGCGGGGTACGGGCCGCCCTCCGGGGGAGGGACGGCCCGCTCACGGCGTGTCGGGCGACGGCGTGTCGCCGCACCGGTGTTCCTGTGGTCTCTACCCGCAGCTCCCGCCGCAACTGCAGGAGCCGCCGTTCTGGCAGCCGCAGCCGCAGCCGGAGCCGCAGTTGCATCCACTCAGTGCCGGGGGTGTGGTCAGGGGGTGAGTCACGGTCCCTCCTCGGGGTACGACGGCACCCGCGGGCGATCACGTCCGCGCTTGCTCCCAGGTGGGAGGGGCGGCACGGGTGCGCTTCCCGACCAAGGGGTGCCCCCTGGCCGGCTCCTCCAACCGGAGGGGCGTTCCCGACGGGTCGCGCCGGACCGGCGGGGAGCCGCGACCTTCCCTGCGCGCTCATCGTCTGAACTGCTCTTTCGCCAGCGTTGCGGTCAGGCGAAGAAGGTCGGTTCCACCGCCGGTCGGCGTGTCATTCGGTAGAGCCAAACCTGCCCCAAGACCATGACCGGAACCATCGGTGCGAGCCCGGCCCACACGAACACGACGGTCGTGTCCGGGATCGGAGCGGTCGGGAGGTCGGCCGTCAGCGCCACCAACGCGCCCGGAACCGCGATCGCGACCGCCGACGTGTGCCGTGACAGCATCGGACCGCTCAACCCGCTCGTCATCACCAGTGCGCCGAGCAGGGCCGCCGCCAGGGCCGTTGCCACGATCGGCGAGCCGCCCGCCGGCCCCCCGGGCAGGAACGCCGTGACCACGGCGAGCACGCCGAGGCCCAGACCGGCCCGGGCCAGCAGGCGCGTCGCGCGGGCGGCGACGTCCGCGCTGTCGCAGTCGTCCGCGCCGGCGAGGCGCTCGGCGCCGAAGGCCGCGCCCCGGAACGCGAACAGGCAGGCCACCGTCGCCGCGCACGCCGCGGTGAAGGGGCTCGCGACCAGCCCCCCGGTGAGCAGCCCGGCGACCACCAGCCCCCACGCGACCGCGATCGCCCAGCCGCCCGCCACGACGGCGCCGTCGCATGCGGACCGCCACCCCGGCCGGTCGGTCCGCGCGCGCAACCACAGTCCGGCGTCGCGGACCAGCCATCCGGCGAGGAGGGCGACGAGCACCGGCCACAGCTCCGCGACCAGGTGGTGTTCGGTGAGGGGGAACAACCCGGCCAGGACACCGACGGCGGCGACCAGCCACACCTCCGAGGCGAGGAAGTAGGGCGCGACGGCGGAGACGGCCCGACGGCGCTGGTCGGGTGTGCGCGCCACGACGGGCATCAGCATCCCCAGGCCGACGTCGGAACCCGCCAGGACGAGGTAGCCCGTGAACAGGAGGGCGAGCAGTGCGGAGGACAGGACGTCCATGGTGTGCTCCCAGGGGGTCAGAACGAGTGGACGGGGGAGGCGGGCTCCTCGGGCCCGGCCTCGCGCCGGGCGGCGAGGGGGCCGCCCGCCGGGCCGCGCCGGGCGTAGCGCACCAGGAGCCAGCCGGTGACCGTGGCCAGGACCGCGAACGCGGCCGTGAAGAGCGAGAAGGACAGCAGGGCCATCCCGGGCGACATGGGCGTCATCGCGTCCGCCGTGGTGAGGTGGTGGACGACGGCCCACGGCTGGCGGTTGGTCTCGCGGAACACCCAGCCGCCGACGCTCGCCGCGTACGGCAGGACGGGGGTCACCACGAGCGGGGCGAGGAACCAGCGCCACCGGTCGAGTCCGCCGAACGGCCACACCAGCAGCATGATCGGCCCGAGCGCGACGAGCAGCATCCACACCATGATCATCGTCAGCTCCCCGGCCGTACCGACCACCGAGGCCGCGCCGCCCTCCCGGGCCGCCTCGATCGCCGCGATCTCCTCCGGGGTGTACGTGAGGCCGCTGGTGGGCGGACCCTCCCCGAAGATCCCGAACTGGATCCCGCCGAACGTCGCCACGGGCATCGCCATGAGCGTGACGGTGATCGCCGCGTAGCGCACGCCCCGGCGGAAGATCCCGTGCGGGTCGTTTCCGCGCACCAGGTGGTGGGCGCTCACGGCCGCGACCACCAGCGCCCCGAGCAGCAGTGCGCTGGTCACGATGTGCCCGAAGGCCATGACGGCCGCCGGGTTGGTCATCAGCCCGACCGGGTCCCTCAGGTGCGCCACACCGTCGACCATCTCGAACCCGACCGGGTTGCGCAGGAACCCGTTGGCGACCAGGACCCACCACGCGGACGCGTAGGCGGTCGCGGTCACCACGGCGAAGCAGCCCAGGTGCGCCCACCGGCCCATCCGGTCCCACCCGAAGATCCACAACCCGAGGAAGGTGGACTCGACGAAGAACGCGGTCATCGTCTCCAGGGCGAGCGGCGCGGCGAAGGAGTAGCCGAACATCTCCTGGAGGCCGCTCCAGTTCAGCCCGAGCTGGAGTTCCATGACCAGGCCGGAGAGGATCCCCATGCCGTAGTTGACCAGGTACAGGCCGCCCCAGAAACGGACCGCGGTCATCCGCGCACGGTCGCGCCGGGCGGTGGCGATCAGCTGGGTGACCAGGATGTAGGGGGCCAGGCCCAGGGTCAGGGCCACGAACGTGTAGTGCGTGGCGGCCGTCAGCGCGAACTGGAGCCGCGCGAGCAGGAGGGGATCTTCGAACATCGTGGGCCTCGGGGTCGGGTGCCGTGGACGGGTCCCAGCATCGGCCGCTGACCCGGCTCCGCACATCGTCCCGTCGGCGTCACCCGTGTACCGCTCCCCGGTGTACACCCGCCGCCGCGGCTACTCCGAGGCGTGTAGGGAGGATCCCCGAGGGAGGCTCAGGGGTCGTCGCCCCTTCCGGCCCCTGACCGCCGCACCCCCGTGCCCGGGCCGTGCGGGCGCCCGTCAGTCCTCCTGGCGCCACTGCGGGGTGACCAGCGCGGTCTCGTAGGCGATGACGACCAGCTGCGCCCGGTCCCGCGCCCCCAGCTTCACCATCGCCCGGCTCACGTGCGTCTTGGCCGTGGCGGGGCTGACCACCAGGCGCACCGCGATCTCCTCGTTGGACATACCCGTCCCCACCAGCGCGACCACCTCGCGTTCGCGCTCGGTGAGCCCGTTCAGCCGCGTCGACGGCTCCGGGGCGCTGCGGGGGCGTAGCGCGTAGTCGGCGATGATCCGCCGCGTGACCCCCGGCGACAGCAGGGCCTCGCCCCCGTGCACGACCCGCACCGCCTGGAGCAGGTCCGCCGGTTCGGTGTCCTTGACCAGGAACCCGCTCGCCCCCGACCGCAGCGCCTCGAAGATGTGCTCGTCCAGGTCGAACGTGGTGAGGATGACGACCCTGGTGCGTTCCAGGAGCCGGTCCGACAGGATCCGGTCGGCCGCCTCCAGTCCGTCGACGCCCGGCATACGGATGTCCATGAGGACGACGTCGGGGCGCTCCTCACGGGCCAGCCGCACCGCCTCCGCGCCGTCGGGCGCCTCGGCGACCACCTGGATGTCCGGTGCGCTGTCCAGGAGCGCGCGGAACCCCGCGCGCACCAGGGCCTGGTCGTCGGCGAGCAGCACTCGGATCAACGTCGTTCCGTTCCGTCGGGGGGCGCGGCCCCGTCGGAGGCCGTGTTGGGGGGACACCCGCCACCGTCCGACGGTAGCTGCGCCCGTACCCGGAATCCTCCCCCGTCCAGGGGGTGCGCGTCCACCGTGCCGCCGAGCAGGGCGGCCCGCTCGGCCATACCGGTGATGCCGTTGCCCGGGACGGGGGGACCGACGGTGCCGTGCCCGTCGTCGGTGACCTCGATCTCCAGGGCCGTGTCGCGGTGGTCGATCCGTACCGTCGCGGAGGCGGCACCCGAGTGGCGGACCACGTTGGTCAGGGCCTCCTGGACGGTGCGGTAGGCGGCGGTGCCGGTTCCCACGGGCAGGTGCCGGGGCCGCCCCGTCGTCTCCAGGCGCACCTCGACCCCCGCCCGCCGGGCGCCCTCCACCAGTTCCCCGAGGTGGTCCAGGCCCCGGACGGGGGAGCGGGGCGCGGCCTCGTCGGCCGAGCGCAGCACGCCGAGCATGGCGCGCAGTTCGGAGAGGGTGTCCTTGCTGGTCGCCTTGATGGTGGCCAGGGCCTCGGCGGCCCGCTCGGGTTCGTTCTCCATGAGGTACAGCGCCGTCCCGGCCTGCACGTTGATCAGGGAGATGTTGTGGGCGACGGTGTCGTGGACGTCGCGCGCCAGCCGCAGCCGTTCGTCGGCGGCCCGCCGGAGCAGCTCCTCCTCCCGGGTGCGCGTGGCCTCGGCGGCCCGCTCGGCGTCGGCGCGCTGGTACCGCGCCCGCCATCGCATCACCTCGGCGGAGCACAGCAGGACCAGCACCCACGCCACGAGGCCGGCGGCCTCCATCCGCACCGTTCCGGTCGTGACCACCTCGTACACGGCGGTCGAGGCGAACTGGCCGATCCCGACCGTCCATCCGAAGGTGCGGTGGCCGAGCCGGACCGCTGAGTACAGCATCACCGCCGCCGCGACGACCACCAGACCGTCGGGGAAGGCCATCGGGTAGTAGAAGGTCACCGCGACGACCGACACGACCGTGCCGACGCGCGTCAGCGTGCTCCGCCAGAACACGGGCAGGCACGCGGCCAGGATGAGGGCGTACCCCCACGGCCACGGTTCCCGGGACGCGGGGGTGGAGTCGTGCAGTGCGACCACGATGGTGCTGCCCAGGGCCAGGAGCGTCACGGCCAGGGCGGTCCGGGCGTCGGTGCGCGTGGGGCGCGGGAGTAGTGCTGCCACACCATCGACGGTACGGGCAGGGTGTCGGGGTCGCGCGTCGTCCGGGAGAGGGCTCTCCCGCGCCGCGTGTACTCCCGGTGGAGTACGCCGTCCGCCGGAGTCCGTCAGAAGATCCCGTCCGGGGGAGCGGGGGAGTCCACCGCGTCGGAGTCCCGCACCGGAGCCCGGCCCGACGCGAACCGGTCGAGGTCCCCTCCCTCCAGCAGGCGTGCCATCTCGGGGTCGCGGTGCGCGCGGCGGCCCAGTTCGTCGGCGGGCGGCGGCAGGTGCCCCGCGGCCAGGACGAGGTTGCCGAACCTGCGCCCGCGCAGGACGCCCGGCTCGGCGGTCAGCACCGCGTGCGGCAGGACCGCGCGGGCCGTGGCGACCTGTGCGCGCGCGTGGTCGAGCCCGTGGCCGTCGCCGATGTTCACCATGAGGAGGCCGCCGGGGCGCAGTACGCGCGCGGCCTCGGCGTAGAACTCGACCGAGGTCAGCCGAGCCGGGGTCCGGGCGCCCGCGAAGACGTCGCTGACGATGAGGTCCGCACTGGCGTCGCGCCGGGCGGCGATCCACTCGCGTGCGTCGCCGATCCCCACGCGCAGCTGGGCGCGGCGGTCCCACGGCAGCCGTCGGCGCACCATCTCCACCAGCGGGGCGTCCACGTCGACCGCGCGCTGCCGCGAGCCCGGCCGGGTGTGCGCGACGTAGCGGGCCAGCGTGAGCGCCCCCGCACCCAGGTGCAGGGCGTCGATCGGCTCCCCCGGGGGCGCCACCAGGTCGGCGGCGTGCGCGATCCGCCGGACGTAGGAGAAGTCGAGGTGGGTGGGGTCGCTGAGGTCGACGTGGGACTGCGGGGTGCCCTCGACCACCAGGAACCAGGAGTCGGGGCGGTCGGCGTCGGCGAGCAGTTCGGCCCCGGGTACTCCGAGTGCCCCGGGTTCCTCCGGCGCCGAGTCCGCCTCGCGCGCACGCCGTCTGCCCATGTCGCCCCGATTCCGTTCGCTGATCCTCCCAGGCTAGGTGCACCGAACGGGGTCGTCGGCCCGGGGCCGTGCCCCCGGCCTTGTGGATCCGGTTCCGGACGCGGCGCCACTGCCGGTATAGTAAGGACGGTATAGTTATTGGGTGCGTGAGAAGGGTGCCGCATGATCGAGATCCTGAACCCCACCAGGCTGGCTCTGGCGAGAGACACGGGCGCCCTGGTCGCCGACATCCTGCAGACCCTGAGGAGGCGCAGCACGGTCGGCACGAACCTCCTGGACCTCGACCGCCGGGCCGAGGCCATGATCGTCGAGGCGGGGGCGCGGTCCTGCTACGTCGACTACGAGCCGTCCTTCGGGCTCGGCCCGTTCGGCCACCACGTCTGCACGGCCGTCAACGACGCCGTGCTCCACGGACGGCCGTACGACCGCGCACTCGCCGACGGCGATCTGCTCACACTCGACCTCGCCGTCTCCAGGGACGGGGTCGCCGCCGACGCCGCCGTCAGCTTCGTCGTGGGCGACACGAGGCCCCCGGAGAGCGTCGCGATGATCAGTGCGACCGAACGAGCGCTGGCCGCGGGGATCGCCGCCGCCGGGCCCGGAGTCCGCGTCGGCGACATCTCCCACGCCATCGGTACGGTCCTCGGCGAGGCGGGGTACCCGGTCAACACCGAGTTCGGAGGGCACGGCATCGGGTCGACGATGCACCAGGACCCGCACGTTCCCAACACCGGGCGGCCCGGCCGCGGATACCGGCTGCGACCGGGGATGCTGCTGGCGCTGGAGCCGTGGGTCATGGCGGACACCGCCGAACTCGTCACCGACGCCGACGGCTGGACGCTCCGGAGCGCGACGGGCTGCGGGGCGGCGCACAGCGAGCACACGATCGCCGTCACCGACGACGGAGCCGAGATCCTCACCCTGCCCGACCGGGCGCGGCCGTGACGCCGGTCCGGGCGAACCCCTCAGGGGCCGGAACCGTACCGGCGGTGACCGCGTCCCCGGTGCTCCCCCGCCGGGTGCCCCGCCCGCGCCCGGCACGCACGAACGTGTCGCCACTCCCGCTAGCCTGGGTTTCCGAGAGTCCCGACGAGCGCCCCACCGGCGCCAGCGATGAGGAGTGGCCGTGCTACTGCGGATGTCGAACCTGTTCCTGCGCACCCTGCGTGAGGACCCGGCGGACGCCGAGGTGCCGAGCCACAAGCTGCTCGTGCGCGCCGGTTTCGTGCGCCGAGCCGCGCCCGGCGTCTACTCGTGGCTGCCCCTGGGCAAGATGGTCCTGGAGAACGTGTCCCGGGTCGTGCGGGAGGAGATGGACGCCATCGGCGCCCAGGAGGTCCTCCTCCCCGCCCTGCTCCCCAAGGAGTACTACGAGGAGAGCGGGCGCTGGACGGAGTACGGCGACACCCTCTTCCGCCTCAAGGACCGCAAGGGCGCCGACTACCTGCTCGGTCCCACCCACGAGGAGCTGTTCACGCTCCTGGTGAAGGGCGAGTACTCGTCCTACAAGGACTTCCCGGTCGTGCTCTACCAGATCCAGGAGAAGTTCCGCGACGAGGCCCGCCCCCGGGCGGGCGTACTGCGCGGCCGCGAGTTCCACATGAAGGACTCCTACTCCTTCGACATCGACGACGAGGGCCTCCAGGCCTCCTACGACGCCCACCGCGCCGCCTACATCCGGATCTTCGACCGGCTCGGTCTGGACTACGTGATCGTCTCGGCCACCTCCGGCGCCATGGGCGGTTCGGCCTCCGAGGAGTTCCTGGCCGTGGCGCGGACCGGTGAGGACACCTTCGTGCGCAGCACGGAGTCCGACTACGCCGCCAACGTCGAGGCCGTCACGACCCCCGCGCCGCCCGCGCGGTCGGTCGAGGGGCTGCCCGAGGCCCGGGTCCACCACACGCCGGGCACGGCGACGATCCAGACACTGGTGGACTTCCTCAACGCCGCCGGGCTGGGCCGGGACTTCACCGAGGCCGACACCCTGAAGAACGTGCTGGTCAAGACGCGTGCCCCCGGCGCCCGGGAGTGGGAGCTGCTCGGCATCGGGCTGCCCGGCGACCGCGAGGTCGACCTCAAGCGCCTGGAGGCGGCCATGGAGCCCGCCGAAGTCGCCCTCCTGGACGAGGCGGACTTCGCCGCCAACCCGTTCCTGGTCAAGGGCTACATCGGCCCGCGCGCGCTGCTCGACAACAAGGTCCGCTACCTGGTCGACCCGCGCGTGGTGACCGGTACGTCGTGGGTGACCGGCGCCGACGAGGCCGACCACCACGTGGTGGACCTGGTCGCCGGACGCGACTTCACCCCGGACGGCACCATCGACGTCGCCGAGGTGCGCGACGGCGACCCGTCGCCCGACGGTGAGGGCACGCTGTACACGGCGCGCGGGATCGAGATCGGCCACATCTTCCAGCTCGGCCGCAAGTACACCGACGCCTTCCAGGTGGACGCGCTGGGCGCGGACGGCAAGCCCAAGCGGATCACCATGGGCTCCTACGGCATCGGCGTCTCCCGGGCGGTCGCCTCGATCGTGGAGCAGTCCCACGACGACAAGGGCATCGTGTGGCCGCGCGAGGTGGCCCCGGCCGACGTGCACGTGGTCGGCACCGGCAAGGGCGAGCAGATCGAGGAGGCGCTGCGGATCGGCGCTGAGCTGGAGGCCCGGGGCCTGCGCGTCCTGGTGGACGACCGCAGGGGCGTCTCGCCCGGTGTGAAGTTCACCGACGCCGAGCTGCTGGGGGTCCCGACCGGCGTCATCGTCGGCCGCGGTCTCAAGGACGGGCTCGTCGAGCTGCGCGACCGCGCCACCGGCGACCGCGAGGAGGTCGCCCTGGCCGAGATCGTCGACCGAGCCGAGGCGGCCTGCCGGGCCTGAACCGGTAGCGGCGGGGGCGGGCGCCGGATGCCCAGCCCGCCCCCGCCGCCGGGCGGTCTGCCCGCTCCGCGAGCACCTGCGCGGAGGGTGGGCGGGCGGGCGCCGACCGGTTCCCGGCGCTCCGGGGCGCGGAACCGGTCGAGGCGGCCCGACGGGGCGCGTGCGGCGGTCAGGCCTCCTCGAAGCCCGGCAGCGAGTCGAGTCCGCCGCCCCACACCAGTGCGCGCACGGTGGCCTCCTGGAGCGCGCGGGCCGCGGTCGAGCGCAGCGAGGGGTCCCCGGCCGCGGTCAACCAGACGTACGCCCGGGCCGTGGTCTCCTCCAGACCCACCGCGTACGCGTCCAGGCTCGCCCCGTCCTGCTCCGGGGGCAGCGGGTAGGACGTGCGGGCGGGCTCGGGCTCGAACCCCTGGTCCACGGCGACGTCGTGCAGCGCGTCGCGCAGCGCCTTGTGCAGACGGGAGTGCTCTCCCGCGGCGTCGCGGCGCCCCTGGTCCCCGGCGACCCCGCGCATGTACTCGTACCCGTACACGGCCGCGTGCTCGGCGCCGAGCGCCTCGGCCAGTGCCCCGGTGACGTTCGTCGTTCCACTCACCCGTGCTGCTCCCGGTCCAGAAGGTAGGCGTGCCCGGCCTCGCACGCCCCGATCCCGCTGATCAGTTGCGCCAGCCCCGGGTCGGCGACGGCCAGGGCCCGGTCGACGCGCGCGCTCGCCGCGGCCGACTCCAGAGCGCTCAGTTCGGCCGTGCCCAGCACCGCGTCCGGGGCGGGGGTCCCCGCCCCGGGGGTCTCCGCCGCCGGGTTCTCCGGCAGGGCGTCCGTGAGCGCGTCCACGTGGGACAGGTGGTGCTCCAGGATGCGGGTGAGCAGTTCCTCCGGGCCGCCGCCGTTCGCCAGCGCCGCCTCGTAGCGCGCCACCGTCCGCTCCTTCTCCCGGATCATCGCGCGCAGCACGTACTCCTCCGGGGTCATGTCGGACGGGTACCACTCGGTGCGGCCGCACCCGGCCAGCCCCGCGGCCAACGCCACACCCAGTGCGGTGCGGCGGCTGACGCTGCTTCGGCGCACGCCGCCCTCCTCTCGTCGCGCCCCATCCTTCCACGGCCCGCACGCGTTTCGACGCGCCCCGTCGACCGTCGGCGACCTGGAACGTGTCCGGGAGTGGATACCCTTGCAACACGACCCGCGACGCGCGGGACAAGTCGCAGACTACGTACAGAGCTGGACCGCCCCGGGCCACAGGCCGAGCGGGCGGAATTTCGCCGTTGTTGGAGGGGCAGACACGACATGGGAGCGCAGGCGCGTCTCGAGCGCATCGCCGAGCTGCTGGAGCCGGTACTGGCCAAGGCCGGACTGGACCTGGAGGCCGTCGATCTGACACCGGCGGGAAAGCGCCGGGTACTGCGTGTGGTCGTGGACTCCGACGACGGGGTCGACCTGGACACGGTGGGGGAGGTCTCCCAGGACGTCAACGACGCCCTGGACGCCTCCGACGTCATGGGTGAGCTTCCCTACGTCCTGGAGGTCACCTCTCCCGGCGTGGACCGCCCCCTGACGCAGCCCCGCCACTGGCGCCGCTCCCGCGGCCGACTGGTGAAGGCCACCCTCGCCGAGGGCGGCGAGGTCACCGGCCGTGTCACCGACGCCGACGACCGGGGGGTCACCCTGGACGTCAAGGGCCGACCCCGGACCTTCGCCCACGCCGAACTGGCCAAGGGCAAGGTGCAGGTGGAATTCCGTCGCGACGCCGACGCCGACGCGGCGGACTAGAGGGGGAGCCCCGTGGATATTGACATGAGTGTCCTGCGCAGCCTGGAGCGTGAGAAGGACATCGCGGTCGAACTGGTGGCCAAGGCCATCGAGGACGCCCTGTTGATCGCCTACCACCGTGAGGAGGGCGCCGACAAGCGCGCCCGGGTCGAGCTGAACCGCTCCACCGGTCACGTGACCGTGTGGACGGCCGAGCTCGACGAGGAGGGCGAGGTCGTCGGCGAGTACGACGGCACCCCCACCGGGTTCGGTCGGATCGCGACCTCGACGGCGAAGCAGGTCATCCTCCAGCGCCTGCGTGACGCCGAGGACGAGCTCACCCTGGGCGAGTTCGCCGGCCGCGAGCACGACATCGTCTCCGGCATCATCCAGCAGGGCAAGGACCCCAGGAACGTGCTGGTCGACCTCGGCAAGATCGAGGCCATCCTGCCCCCGCAGGAGCAGGTGCCGACCGAGACCTACACACACGGCGAGCGCCTGCGCGCGTACGTCGTGCAGGTCCGCAAGGGCCATCGGGGCCCCTCGGTCACGCTCTCGCGGACGCATCCCAACCTGGTCCGCAAGCTCTTCGAGCTGGAGGTGCCCGAGATCGCCGACGGCACCGTGGAGATCGCCTCGATCGCCCGTGAGGCCGGACACCGGACCAAGATGGCCGTCCGCTCCAACCGAGGCGGCGTCAACGCCAAGGGCGCCTGCATCGGCCCGCTGGGCAGCCGGGTCCGCAACGTCATGGCCGAGCTGCACGGCGAGAAGATCGACATCGTCGACTACTCGGACGACCCGGCGGTCTTCGTGGCCAACGCCCTGTCGCCCGCCCGGGTGAACTCGGTGGAGATCCTCGACATGGCGGCCCGGGTCGCGCGTGTCGTCGTGCCCGACTACCAGCAGTCGCTGGCGATCGGCAAGGAGGGGCAGAACGCCCGGCTGGCCGCCCGGCTCACCGGATGGCGCATCGACATCCGCTCCGACGCCGAGCCCGCCGACGAGGCCGGGGCGGACGCCGACGCCGCCGCGGGCGAATAATCGGGTCGCGCCCGTGTCCCGACGCGATAGGGTGGAAGAAGGCGGTCTTGACCGACCCGTGCGCACGTGCGTGGGGTGCCGGTCACAGGCAGTCCAGTCCGACCTCGTGCGGCTGGTGGCCGAGGGCACGGTCATCACGCCCGACACCCGGGGTCGACGTCCCGGGCGCGGTGCCTACCTGCACGACGACCGGCGGTGCTTCGAGCTCGCCGTGCGTCGCAGGGTGTGGGCACGCGCCTTCCGGAGCCGCGACGGAGGGGGCTCCACCGGGTGGGACCTCTCACGTGTGGAGGCGCTGATCGGCGCCACCCCGAGTGGCGGATCCGGGGGGTACTCCGGTTAGGGTTGGAATGTCTGAGCCGGCCGACGGCGTTGTAGTAGCCGTGGTCGGCGTGCGGTGCTGTGTCGGCACGCAGAACCGGCCCATTGTTGTGTAGCGATGAGGAAGCAGGTCGAGATTGCGATGAGCGCCTGATGAGTACGCAGCGATGAGTAACTCAAGCTAACGACGGTCCGGCACGTGCCCATGTCCCGGACCGAAGCTGAAGGAGAGTAGTGGCGAAGGTCCGGGTGTACGAACTCGCCAAGGAGTTCGGTGTAGAGAGCAAGGCCGTCCTGGCCAAGCTCAACGAGATGGGCGAATTCGTCCGTTCGGCGTCCTCGACGATAGAGGCCCCCGTCGTTCGACGCCTACAGGAAGCTTTCAACAACGGGTCCGACGGCGGCAGGAAGGGCGGATCGGCCCCGAAGCCGGGTCCGCGTCCCGCCGCGTCCGAGGGCTCCGCGCGCGCGGCGGCCCCCAAGCCGGGTCCCGCGCCCAAGCCGGGTCCGCGTCCGGCCGCCAAGCCCGCCCCGCAGGGTGAGGCCGCCAAGCCGGCCGCCAAGCCCGCCCCGCAGGGTGAGGCCGCCAAGCCCGCCCCGCAGGGCGAGGCCCAGCGTCCCGGCGGCGCGCCCAAGCCCGGACCGCAGGGGCCCCAGGGTCCCCGCGGCGAGGCCCAGCGTCCCGGCGGCGCGCCCAAGCCCGGACCGCAGCGCGGCGAGCGCTCCGAGCGTCCGCAGCGCGGCGACCGTCCCGAGCGTCCGCAGCGCGGCGAGCGTCCCGAGCGCGGCGAGCGCGGCGGCCGTCCCGAGGGTGGCCGCGGTCCGCGTCCGGCCGGTCCGCGTCCGTCCGGACCGCGTCCCGGCAACAACCCGTTCGCGTCCAACGCGTCCGGTATGGGCGCCAAGCCCGCGGCTCCGCGTCCGGGTGGCGGCGCTCCGCGCCCCGGTCCCCGTCCGGGCCCGCGTCCGGGCGGTCCGCAGGGCGGCGGCGACCAGCGCGCCCCGCGTCCCGGCGGTGCCTCCGGCGCTCCGCGTCCGGGTGGCGGCGCTCCGCGCCCCGGTCCCCGTCCGGGCCCGCGTCCGGGCGGTCCGCAGGGCGGCGGCGACCAGCGCGCCCCGCGTCCCGGCGGTGCCTCCGGCGCTCCGCGTCCGGGTGGCGGCGCTCCGCGTCCGGGCCCGCGTCCGGGCGGTCCGCGCCCCAGCCCGATGAACATGCCCGCGTCCCGTCCGACCCCGCCCGGCGGCGGCGGTCGCGGTGGCGGCGGCGGTCGTCCCGGCGGCGGTGGCCGCGGTCGCGGGGGAGCCCCCGCGGGTGCGGGTCCGCGCCCCGGTGGTGGCGGCGGCGGTCGTCCGGGCGGCTTCGGCGGTCGCCCCGGCGGCGGCGGTCGCGGTCGCGGCGGCACGGCGGGTGCCTTCGGTCGTCCCGGCGGTCGTCCCGGACGTGCCCGCAAGTCCAAGAAGCAGCGGCGTCAGGAGTTCAACGACCTCCAGGCCCCGTCGTTCGGCGGCGTCAAGATCCCGAGCGGCAACGGCCAGGTCATCCGCCTGTCCCGCGGTGCCTCGCTGTCGGACTTCGGTGACAAGATCGACGTCAACCCGGCGTCGCTGGTCCAGGTCATGATGCACCTGGGCGAGATGGTCACCGCGACCCAGTCCCTGCCGGACGAGACCCTTCAGCTGCTCGGCGAGGAGCTGAAGTACAACGTCCAGGTCGTCAGTCCCGAGGACGAGGACCGCGAGCTCCTGGAGTCCTTCTCCATCGAGTTCGGCGAGGACGACGGCACCGACGAGGACCTGCGGCCCCGGCCGCCGGTGGTCACCGTCATGGGTCACGTCGACCACGGTAAGACGCGACTGCTGGACACGGTCCGCAAGACCAACGTCGTCGGCGGCGAGGCCGGCGGCATCACCCAGCACATCGGCGCCTACCAGGTCTCCACGGTCGTGGACGAGGAAGACCGCAAGATCACCTTCATCGACACCCCCGGTCACGAGGCGTTCACCGCCATGCGTGCCCGCGGTGCGAAGGTGACCGACATCGCGGTGCTGGTCGTGGCGGCCGACGACGGCGTCAAGCCGCAGACGGCCGAGGCCATCGACCACGCCAAGGCGGCCGAGGTGCCGATCGTCGTCGCGGTCAACAAGATCGACGTCGAGGGCGCCGACCCGCAGCGGGTCCGCGCGCAGCTGACCGAGTACGGCCTGGTCGCCGAGGAGTACGGCGGCGACGTCCAGTTCGTCGACATCTCCGCCCTCAAGGGCGAGAACATCGACGCCCTACTGGAGGCCATCGTCCTGACCTCCGACGCGGCTCTGGACCTCCAGGCCAACCCGGACATGGACGCGCAGGGTCTGGCGATCGAGGCCTACCTGGACCGCGGCCGCGGTTCGATGGCCACGGTGCTGGTCCAGCGCGGCACGCTGAACGTCGGTGACTCGATCGTGTGCGGTGACGCCTACGGCCGCGTCCGCGCCATGCTCGACGAGCACGGCCAGAACGTGGAGAGCGCCGAGCCGTCCCGTCCGGTGCAGGTGCTGGGTCTGACCAACGTGCCCAGCGCCGGTGACAACTTCCTGGTCGTCAAGGACGACCGGGTGGCGCGGCAGATCGCCCAGCAGCGCGAGGCGCGCGAGCGCTTCGCCCAGCAGGCGCGTTCGGCCCGCCGGGTCACCCTCGACACCTGGCAGGACCACCTCAAGGAGGGTGAGCGCTCCGAGCTGCTCCTCCTCATCAAGGGTGACATGTCCGGTTCGGTCGAGGCGCTGGAGGAGTCGCTGCTCAAGATCGACGCCGGTGGCGACGAGGTGAGCATCCGGGTCATCGGGCGCGGTGTCGGTGCGATCACGCAGAACGACATCAACCTGGCGGCCTCCGCGGACGCGATCATCGTCGGCTTCAACGTTCGGCCCGAGGGCAAGAACAGCCAGCTCGCCGACCGCATGGGCGTGGACATCCGGTACTACTCGGTGATCTACCAGGCCATCGACGAGATCGAGGCCGCGGTCAAGGGCCTGCTCAAGCCGGTCTACGAAGAGGTCCAGCTCGGCAGCGCGGAGATCCGCGAGGTCTTCAAGGTGCCCAAGATCGGCAACATCGCCGGTTCGATCGTCCGCGACGGCCTCATCCGCCGCAACGCCAAGGCGCGGCTCATCCGCGACGGGGTCGTCATCTCCGACAACCTCACCGTGGAGTCGCTGCGCCGGTTCAAGGACGACGCGACCGAGGTCCGCGAGGGCTTCGAGTGCGGTATCGGCGTCGGTTACAACGACGTCCGGATCGAGGACGTCATCGAGACCTACGAGATGCAGGAGAAGCCCCGCGACTAGTGTCACGGAGCCGATCCACGGGGCCCCGGCCGAGTGGCCGGGGCCCCGCCTTTGACGGTCCACTCCAATCGAAGGTGATCATGTGTACGTTGGGGCGCTGACCCTGGACGTCCTTCTCGGTGACGTCCACTCGCTCAAGGAGAAGCGTTCGGTGGTGCGTCCGGTCATCGCCGACCTGCGCCGCAAGTTCCTGGTGGCGGTCTCGGAGGCCGGGGAACACGACCTGTACCGGCGGACGAAGATCGGTGTCGCGGTGGTCGCGCCGACGGCCGCGCACGTGCAGGAGCTGATGGACACCTGCGAACGGTTCGTCGCGGGCCGTCCCGAACTGGAGCTGCTGTCCGCCAGGCAGCGGCTCTTCAACGAAGAGGAAGACTGACCATGGTTGACGCCGCACGCGCGCGGAAGATCGCCGACCGTATCCAGCGCGTCGTCGCCGAGATGCTCGACCGGCGGATCAAGGATCCCCGTCTGGGGTTCGTCACGGTGACCGACGCCCGGATCACCGCCGACCTGCGTGACGCCACGGTGTACTACACGGTGTTCGGCACGCCGGAGGAGAAGGCGGGCACCTCGGCCGCGCTGGAGAGCGCCAAGGGCGTGATCCGCAGCGAGGTGGGCCGCCAGACCGGTATCCGGCACACGCCGAGCCTGACCTTCGTCGTCGACGAGGTGCAGGAGAACGCCCAGCACATCGAGGACCTGCTGGCCAAGGCGCGCGAGTCCGACGCCGAGGTGGCCCAGCGCGCCACCGGTGCCCGGCACGCGGGGGAGGCCGACCCGTACAAGGCCGACCGGCCCGAGGACGAGGACGAGTAGCGTCCCCGAACGCGTGACATCCCGGCGGCGGCGCACGCGCGCCGCCGCCCCCGTTTTCTTCTGAGGAGATCCATGGCCGAGAGCGGTGTCGTGGTCGTCGACAAGCCCGCCGACTGGACCTCGCACGACGTGGTCGCCAAGACGCGCGGACTGGCGCGGACCCGTCGGGTGGGCCACGCGGGCACGCTGGACCCGATGGCGACCGGCGTCCTGGTGCTGGGGATCGAGAAGGGCACCAAGCTCCTGGGCCACCTCACGCTCACGGAGAAGACCTACGAGGCGACCGTCCGCCTGGGGCTGACGACCAACACCGACGACGCCGAGGGCGAGCCCGGTGTCCGGACGGACGCCTCCGCCGTGGACGACGACGCCGTACGCGCGGCCGTCGCGCGGCTGACCGGCCGGATCCAGCAGGTTCCGCCGCAGGTCAGCGCGATCAAGGTGGACGGCAGGCGGGCGTACAAGTCGGCCCGGGAGGGCAAGGAGGTCGCGCTCAGGGCGCGTGAGGTCACGGTCGCGGAGTTCGCCGTCCGCGACATCCGCCGGGTGTCGGACGAGGAGGGGACGTTCGTCGACGTGGACGCCGCGATCACCTGCTCCAGCGGCACCTACATCCGGTCCCTGGCCCGCGACATGGGCGCGGACCTGGGGGTGGGCGGTCACCTGACCGCGCTGCGCCGCACGAGGGTGGGGCCCTACGGCCTGTCCGCGGCGCGCACCCTGGACCAGTTGGCGGAGGAGTTCACCCAGGTTCCGCTGGACCGGGCGGTGGCGGCGGCGTTTCCGGTGCGCACGCTCACCGAGGAGGAGACCAAGCGGATCCGCCACGGCAACCGGATCGACCCGAGTTCGCTGGGGCCCGGGCCCGTGGGGCTGTTCGCGCCGGACGGGCGGGTGGTCGCCCTGGGGGAGAACCGGCGCGACCACATGAAGCCGGTGGTGGTCTTCGACCCGGCGTAGCGGCGTCGTGGTGAGCACGCCCGCGCCGACGCGTCCGCCAGGCGGGGTCCGTTCGTAGCAGGACGATTCCGCCGACCGCGGCCGCGCGGCACCTGTCCGGGCCGCCGGACCAGGTGAGGGGGACCGGTGAGCCGGTCACCGCGTCAGGCGTTCCCCGATCCGCTGCCGCCTCAGGGCCGTCGGCGTGGCCCCCTGGCCCGCAGGGGGCCGGGGCGACCGTCGGACACCCGCCGACGTCGGTCGTGCCGAGGAGGAGCGCGGTGCCCTCGCCCCCGGCGTGACGGCGTGCGATGCGCTCTCCGTCCGTGTCGCTCCGGTGCCTCCGCAGGTCCGCGCCGGGAGAAGCCGCGCGTCGTCACACGCCGGGCGGTCGTGCGTCGACGATCAGGCGGGGTGTGCCCGCTCGGCCAGGAACCCGTCGAGGACCTCGGTCAGTTCGTCCGGGCGCTCGACCGACGGCAGGTGGCCCGCGTCCGGCAGCTCCCTGAGGCGCGCGTCCGGGATCCCCTCGGCGTACAGGTCGGACACCTCCCGGATCTCGGGAACGTCGAACCCGCCCCTGACCACCAGGGTCGGCACACCGATCTCCGCCAGACGGCCCTCGGCGGGCGGCTCCGGTGAGCGCATCGTGGTCGGCGGCCCGCTCCACATCCGGTGGAAGGTCGTCCGGTACAGCTCCAGGATCCGCTCCCACACCGGCGCGGGCAGGTCCTGCGGCCCCCGCCGCGGGCCGAGCGCGACGAACCCCGCCTGCGCCCGCGCCATCGCCGCCACGTCCCCCGGATCGGGGTCGGCGTTGCCCTCCCGGTACCGTGCCAGCCGCTCCTTCGGAACGGCTCCGGCCATCGCCCGCCCCGCGGCCTCGGTGAAGCTCCCCGGCCACTCCCGACCGGTCATCCCGGCACAGACCAGCGCCAGGGCCCCGACCCGCTCCGGTGCGGCCAGCGCCGCGTCGACCGCGTGCCCGCCGCCCATCGACGCGCCCACCAGAGTGGCCCGCTCGATGCCCAGCGCGTCCATCAGGGCGAGCAGGTCCCGGTAGTGGGCGACCGGCCCCTCGGCGTCGTCCGACCCGCCGTATCCGCGCCAGTCGTACCGCACCACGCGGTGGCGCCGCGACAGCGCCTCGAACTGGTGGTCCCACATGCGCCGGTCCCCGACCGCGGCGTGTACGAGGACGACGGGGGACCCCGTCCCCCTCTCCTCGTAGCCCAGACTGGTCCGACCGATGTTGATGCTCGCCATGCGGTGAACCTACGGGCGCCCCGACGCCGTGCCAACCCGCTTCTGCCAACGGCAGAGGGGTCTTCGGGGCGCCCGCGCGTACACGGAGCGTGGGCCGACATGGCACCCTTGTTCCCAGGGGACCGCGCGCCCACGGAGCGTCGCGCGGTCGTACGGCACAGGCGCGGAAAGGGAGTCCTCAGGTGGGGCGATGGGTTGGGTTGGCAGACGTTCCCCCCGGGTGGGGGCGGTCCGTGGTGGCGATGGGCGTCTTCGACGGCGTGCACCGCGGCCACCAGGCCGTCATCGCGACCGCGGCGCGTCGGGCGCACACGCTCGAACTCCCCGTGGTCGTCGTCACGTTCGACCCGCATCCCGAGGCGGTCCTGCGCGGGGGCACGCCGCCGGTGCTCACGCCGATGGACCGGCGGGTGGAGCTGTTGGAGCAGCACGGCGCCGACGCCGTCTGCGTCCTGCCGTTCACCGAGGAGCTCTCCGGGCTGAGCGCGGAGGAGTTCGTCCAGACCGTCCTGGTCGACCACCTGCACGCCGCGGCCGTGGTCGTGGGCGAGGACTTCCGGTTCGGGCACCGTGCGGCCGGGAACGTGGCCGTGCTGTCCGAACTCGGCAACAAGCACGACTTCACCGCCGACGGCGTGAGTCTGGTGACCGACGGCGCCACCGTCACCTCCACGCGCGTGCGCGCGCTGCTCGACGAGGGAGCCGTCGCCAGTGCGGCCGGGCTGCTCGGCCGTCCGCACCGGGTGGAGGGCTGGGTGGTCCACGGCGCCGCGCGTGGGCGCGAACTGCTCGGCTTCCCCACCGCCAACATGAACCTCACCCCGCACGCGGCGGTCCCCGGTGACGGCGTGTACGCGGGCTGGCTCAGCCACACGTCCCCGTCCGAGGGGCGGGAGTCACGGTGGCCCGCGGCGATCTCCGTCGGCACCAACCCCACGTTCGACGGCGCGGAGCGGACCGTGGAGGCCTACGCGCTGGACCGCGACGACCTGGAGCTCTACGGCGCCCACATGGCCGTGGAGTTCACCGAGCACATCCGCGGTCAGGAGCGCTTCGACAGCATCGACGAGCTGATCGTGGCCATGCGGCGTGACGTGGACCGCTGCCGCGACGTCCTGTCCGAGTGAGTTGGGCGACCCCCCGCCCTCCCGCGTGAAGGGGCTTTCACCTCGCTGTTTGCGGTAGGCTTGGTGGCGTCCACGTGTGCCCCGCGGCCGGTCCCCCTCTCGGGGGCTCCGAACCCGGGATCCAGGCGCGCCCACGCCGAGGGCGGGGCCCGCGCCCCCAGCACGCGACGGTGACTGTTCGTACGCGCGGTCACCGCGTCTGACCCCGGCCGTCCGGCCGGGCCCTTCCCGCGTACCGACAACGGAGAAACGGAGCGCTGTGTCGATCGACGCCGCCACCAAGGAAAAGATCATCGCCGAGTACGCCACCTCCGAGGGCGACACCGGCTCCCCTGAGGTTCAGGTCGCGCTGCTCACGCACCGCATCACCGAGCTGACCGAGCACCTCAAGGACCACAAGCACGACCACCACAGCCGTCGTGGCCTGCTCCTGATGGTCGGCCGCCGCCGCCGTCTGCTCAAGTACATCGCCAAGCAGGACATCACCCGCTACCGCTCGCTGATCGAGCGTCTGGGTCTGCGCCGCTAGGTGGCTCGCGGGAGTGGCTTCGGCCGCTCCCGCTTTGTTAGTAAGGTGTGACACGCGCGGCGGTTGACGCCGCCGCGCGTGGACACCACAACTTCACAGAGGTACACCCGCGATCCTTCCCTCGGCAGCAGAGTCGGGGCCGGTCCTCGGTAGTGGTCTCCGGACGCCCAAGAAGGGGCGCCGTGGACTTCGATCGATGACCGGCCGTCATCAACTCCGGGGCACGGACGCGGGACAGGACATCAGCGCACCCCGGGCACGGGCCCGACGGGTGCGCCCCGAGAACGTGTAGCAGGAGGTCGCCCATGGAGGGCGTGTACTCGGCCGAGGCCGTGATCGACAACGGTCGCTTCGGCACCCGAACCATCCGCTTCGAGACCGGTCGGCTGGCCCAGCAGGCCGCCGGTTCGGCGACGGTGTACCTGGACGACGAGACCATGGTCCTGTCGGCCACCACCGCCTCGAAGCGCCCCAAGGACAACCTCGACTTCTTCCCGCTGACGGTGGACGTCGAGGAGCGCATGTACGCCGCGGGCCGCATCCCCGGCTCCTTCTTCCGGCGTGAGGGCCGTCCCTCCGAGGACGCCATCCTCACCTGCCGCCTGATCGACCGGCCGCTGCGCCCGTCGTTCAGGAAGGGCCTGCGCAACGAGATCCAGATCGTCGAGACGATCCTGGCCCTGCACCCGGACCACCTGTACGACGTCGTCGCCATCAACGCGGCCTCGATGTCCACGCAGATCTCCGGTATCCCGTTCTCCGGCCCGATCGGCGGCGTGCGCGTCGCCCTGATCGAGGGCCAGTGGGTCGGCTTCCCCACCCACGCCGAGCTGGAGAACGCCACCTTCGACATGGTCGTCGCCGGCCGCGTCCTGGAGGACGGCGACGTCGCGATCATGATGGTCGAGGCGGAGTCCACCACCCGCACCCTGAAGCTGGTCGCCGAGGGCGCCGTCGGCCCGAACGAGCAGACGGTCGCCGAGGGCCTGGAGGCCGCCAAGCCCTTCATCAAGGTCCTGTGCCGCGCCCAGGCCGCCGTGGCCGAGCAGAGCAGCCGCGAGGTCGCCGAGTTCCCGGTCTTCCTGGACTACGCGGACGACGCCTACGAGGCCGTCGACTCCGCCGTCCGCGGTGACCTGGCCAAGGCGCTGACCATCGCGGACAAGCAGGAGCGCGAGGCCGAGCTGGACCGCGTCAAGGCCGTCGCCGTCGAGAAGGTCGGCGAGGCCTTCGAGGGGCGCGAGAAGGAGGTCGGCGCCGCCTTCCGTTCCCTGTCCAAGCAGCTCATGCGTGAGCGCGTGCTGCGGGACAAGGTCCGTATCGACGGCCGGGGCCCCAAGGACATCCGTTCGCTGAGCGCCGAGGTCGGCATCCTGCCGCGGGTGCACGGCTCGGCCCTCTTCGAGCGCGGCGAGACCCAGATCCTGGGTGTGACCACGCTCAACATGTTGCGCATGGAGCAGACGGTTGACACGCTCAACCCGGACAAGACCAAGCGCTACATGCACAACTACAACTTCCCGCCCTACTCCACCGGTGAGACCGGCCGGGTGGGCTCGCCCAAGCGGCGCGAGATCGGTCACGGCGCGCTCGCCGAGCGCGCCCTGCTGCCGGTCCTGCCCTCCCGCGAGGAGTTCCCCTACGCCATCCGGCAGGTGTCCGAGGCGCTGGGCTCCAACGGCTCCACCTCGATGGGTTCGGTCTGCGCCTCCACCATGTCCCTGATGGCGGCCGGCGTGCCCCTCAAGGAGATGGTGTCCGGTATCGCCATGGGTCTGATCAGCGAGGGCGACGAGTTCGTCACGCTGACCGACATCCTCGGCGCCGAGGACGCGTTCGGCGACATGGACTTCAAGGTCGCCGGCACCCGTGAGCTCATCACCGCGCTCCAGCTCGACACCAAGCTCGACGGCATCCCCGCCGAGCAGCTCGCGCTCGCGCTCCAGCAGGCCCGCGGCGCCCGCCTGGCCATCCTCGACGTCATGCAGGAGGCCATCGAGCGCCCGGCCGAGATGAGCCCGAACGCTCCGCGCATCCTCACCGTCAAGGTCCCGGTGGAGAAGATCGGCGAGGTCATCGGCCCCAAGGGCAAGATGATCAACTCGATCCAGGACGACACCGGCGCCGAGATCACCATCGAGGACGACGGCACGATCTACATCGGCGCCACCGACGGACCGTCCGCCGAGGCCGCCCGGGACACGATCAACCAGATCGCCAACCCGACCATGCCCGAGGTCGGCGACCGCTACCTGGGCACCGTCGTCAAGACGACCACGTTCGGCGCGTTCGTGTCGCTGCTGCCCGGCAAGGACGGGCTGCTGCACATCTCGCAGATCCGCAAGCTGCACGGCGGAAAGCGGATCGAGAACCTCGACGACGTGATCAGCATCGGCGAGAAGATCCAGGTCGAGATCCGCGAGATCGACGACCGCGGCAAGCTGTCGCTGGTCCCGGTCGAGGTGGTCGAGGCCGAGGCCGCCCCGGCGGCCGAGGAGCCCGCCGCCGAGGCCGGCGACGACAAGCGCTCGGACAAGTCGGAGGACAAGGGCGGGGACGCGCCGCGCCGCCGTCGCCGCCGCTCCTCCGGCCGTTCCGAGAACACCTGATCGGCTGGCCGAAGCGTAAAATCAGCTGATGGGGGCGGTCGCACCGGTGGTGTGGCCGCCCCCACCGCGTATGCTCTGCTGGACCGGTGGGGCGTGCACCGTCCGCGGACCGGTCCAGCGCACCAACGACGCGAAGAAGAAGGTTTCATGAGCTCTGTCCCCATCGCCGCCGAGCAGGAGCCGGGTACCACCGTCACGCTGCTGGAGCCCCAACGCGGGTCCGGCCTCGTGCGGCGGACCGTGCTGCCCGGTGGCCTGCGGGTGGTCACCGAGGACGTCCCCGGAGGGCGGTCCGCCGCCTTCGGGATCTCCGCGACCACGGGGTCGCGCGACGAGGACGCGGCGCACGCGGGTTCGGCGCACTTCCTGGAGCACCTGCTGTTCAAGGGGACCCGGACGCGTTCGGCGATGGAGATCTCCGCGCTCCTGGACGGTGTGGGGGCCGACCACAACGCCTACACCACCAAGGAGCACACCTGCTACTACGCGAAGGTGCTCGACCGGGACCTGCCGCTGGCCATCGACGTCGTCGGTGACATGGTCGCCAACTCGGTGCTCGACGAGGGGGAGGTGGAGACCGAGCGCGGCGTGATCCTGGAGGAGATCGCCATGTACGAGGACGAGCCCGCCGACCTGGTGGACGACGTCTTCGCCGCGCACTTCTTCGGCAACAGCCCGCTGGGACGGCCGATCCTCGGCACGATCGACACCATCCGCGCCCTGCCCCGCGAGCGGATCCTGGAGCAGTACAGGTCCGCCTACGTGCCCGGGGAGCTGGTGGTGACCGCGGCCGGAAGCCTGGACCACGACGAGGTGGTGGCGCGGGTCCGCGAGATGTTCGCCGACCAGCTCGCCGCGGCCGGGGACGCCCGCCCGGCACGCCCGCGCCTGGCGGGCGGCCCGGTGCCCACATTCGGCGGCACGGTGGTGGAGTCGCGCGAGACCGAGCAGGCGCACATCATCCTGGGGTCGGAGGGCCTGGCGCGCACCGACGCCCGCTGGCACGCGCTGCGGCTGCTCAGCGCCGCGCTCGGCGGAGGCATGTCCTCCCGCCTGTTCCAGGAGGTGCGGGAGAAGCGCGGCCTGGCCTACGCCGTGCACGCCTACCACACGGGCTACGCCGACACCGGGGCGTTCCAGATCTACGCGGGCTGCCTGCCGGAGAAGGCCGACGAGGTCATCGGCGTGTGCCGGGACGAACTGGCGAAGGTGGCCGCGTCCGGGATCACCGCCGAGGAGCTCACCCGGGCCAAGGGGCAGATCCAGGGCACGTGGGTGCTGGGCAACGAGGGCACCAACGCCCGGATGGGGCGGCTGCTCGGACACGAGCTCAACCACCCCCGCCACCTGTCGATCGACGAGGATCTGGCGCTGTTCGACGCCGTGACCGAGCGGGACGTGGCCGAGGTCGCCGCCGAGCTGCTCGCCCGCCCGCGCGCGCTGGCGGTCATCGGCCCCTACGACAGGGGCCGCGAGTTCTAGCGGTACGTGTTCCGTTCCTCCGTCCGGCTTCGGCCGCCCGTCGCCCGCCACCGTCCGGGGCGGACGCCCGCGGCGCGGCACCCCCTCTCGTCCGGCACCCGAAGAGCCGCGGATTCCCCGTCCCGGCCTGGGGTCCGCTCCCCGCCGGCGGCCCGAGCCGTCCCGCGGGACTCCGGCGGCGCCCGAACCGACTCCCCGGGTGTCCTCCCGCGAACGATGGAAGGACACCCGGGAACCGTTCGTGCCGGCAGGGCGGTCAGCAGGTGAAACCGCGCAGCAGGTCCTCCCGGGCCCGGGAGACCCGGGAGCGGATGGTGCCCACGGGGACCCCGGCGATCCGCGCCGTCTCGGCGTAGGTCAGGCCCTCGATCTGGGTGAGCACGAACGCCTGCCGCCGCTCGGGCGCCAGACCGGCCAGCAGGTCGAGCAGGGCCAGGTACTCGTCGAAGCGGGTGAACCGCGCGGGCAACCGCTCCCAGTCGTCGGGGCTGACGCACCGCGGCCGGGCCGCCTCGCTGCGGTAGCCGTCGGCGACGGTGTTGCGGGCGATCGCCAGCAGCCACGAACGTACGGGCGCCCGCCCGGCGAACCGGGGCAGGCTGCGCAGCGCCCGCAGGTAGGTCTCCTGGGTGAGTTCCTCGACCCGGCCCGCGGGCACCCGGCGGGCGATGTGCCGGATCACGGTGGGTCTGGTCCTGCGGATGAGGTCGTTGAGTGCGGTGGCGGATCCGTCGCGCGCGGCGAAGGCCAGGCGCTCCAGTTCGCCGTCCGGAGGGGGAGTCTCGACGGGCATGGGGGGCTCTCTCCTGGATCTGGACGCGTCCGTCGGGGCGGGCTCAGCCGACCGTCGGAGGCCCCCGCAACACCAGGACGTGTCTCAGATAGGGGGCGGTCGCCCGGCGGCGCGGCGGCGCCGGGAGCCGGGCGCGCGGCGGTCGGGACGGCAGGGGAGCCGCCGCGACCAGGGCAAGGAACGGCAGCAGCGCGGTGGCGACCAGACGCAGGTAGGCGAAGAGCGCGGCCTCGCCCTGGCGCAGCCACCAGGCGCACACGGCTCCGGCTGCCACGTGGACGGTCAGCATGCCGCCTCCGTCCGAGGCGGCCGCCACCGCGTCGTCGTAGGAGCCGTGCGGTGCGGTCGGGACGGCGGACTGCGCGGCCGCGTACACGAGGTGCAGCGCCGCCTGGGACCAGGCCATCCAGCCGGCGATCGCGCCGAGTCCCCGTTCCCGTCCGGTCGCGGCCCAGGCCAGCACGTAGACCAGGGCCGATCCGACGACCAGGCCGCCCAGGGGGACACCGTGTCCGGACGAGAGGACGTGACCGCCCACCGACACCGAGGCGCACACCGAGGTGAAGACCCCGGCGCGTACCGTGCGCAGCGGTGGACGCTCCGTCATGGAACCCATACTGGCACCCCGGGGCTCATCCCTCCAGAAGTGTCCTGCCGACGTATCCCCCCTCCTCGCATCCGGGCGGAACGGCGAACACCGCCGACCCCACGGCCGTGACCCACTCGTTGAGGAGGTCGAGTTCGTCCAGTCGGCGCTGGATGGGGACGAACTGGCGCAGCGGATCGGCCTGGTAGGAGGCGAAGAGCAGACCGGCCTCGCCGTCCGCGCCGTCGCGCAGGTCGTAGTTGTAGCCCCTGCGGAAGATCCGCTCGTCCGGGTCTCCCGTCCGTGCCCGCCGCACGTGCGCGAACGCCGGGATGACCGTCAGGCCGTCGGGGCCGGTGGCCTCCAGGTCCACCTCGTCGTGCTCGTTCTCCCCGGTCAGCGGGGCTCCGTCGGCCAGACGGCGCCCCACCACAGCCTCACGGGCGGGTCGGTCGATCTCGTCCCAGGTGTCCAGGTCGGTGGCGATCCGGCGCAGCACGATGCTGGTGCCGCCGGCCATCCAGTCCGGGCCGTTCCCGCCCCAGACGAGGTGCTCGAAGTCCTCCGTCCCCGGAGCCGGGTTGACGGTGCCGTCCACCTGGCCCATGAGGTTGCGCATCGTGGTGCCGTCCGGCTGGGCGCCGTGGGACCGCCGGAACCCGCTCTGGGACCAGCGCGTCCGCCCGAAGGGCCGGGAGTCCCTGACCATCATGCGTACGGCGTGCGAGACCGTGACGGGGTCGTCGGCGCAGACCTGGATGAGCAGGTCGCCTCCGCCCCACTCCGGACGCAGGTCGTCCTGGTCGAACTCCGGCAGCGGCCCCAGCCACTCGGGGACGGCGCCGGGGTCCACCCGCTCCACCAGGCCGCGGCCGAACCCGAAGGTGGTGGTCAGGCGGGCCGGGACCTCGGCCAGTTCGGGTTCGGTGTCGGTGAGGCAGGGGCTGCCCCGGCTGAGGCGGGCCGCGTTGTCACTGAGGATGACCATGAGCCGCCGAACGGCGTCGGCGTCCGCGTCGTCGTTCAGGTCGAGGGCGACGAACGTGGCGTGCGACTGCGGGGGTGTCTCCACACCGGCCTGGCGCCGACCGTGGAAGGCCACGGTCCGGCCGCCGTGCGGTGCTGCCGCCCCGGGCGCGGACGCCTGGTCGGGGGTCCCGGCCAGCCGGTGCGCAGCGGTGGCCCCGGCCGCGCCGATCCCCGCGGCTCCGAGCCCCGCCGCGCCGCCCAGGAGCAGGCCCCGGCGACTCACCCGGCCGCCGCGTGCGCCGTCGTCGGGCTTGGGCGCGGCCATCACTCGTCCCCGTAACCGTCGCCGGAGCCGCCACCGTCCCCGCCCGTGTCCGAGCCGTCGCCGTGGCCTTCGTGGTCGCCGTCCATGCCCTCCATACCGTCCATGTCGCCGCCGTCACCGTCCTCCATGTCGCCGTAGTTCTCGTTGGCGCCGGTGTAGGGGCGGATGGCCGCGTCGAAGGTGGTGGTCGAGCCGTCCTCGAACTCCACGGTGACTGTGAGACTGTCCCCGGCCGCCAGCTCCCGGGTCAGCTCCATGAGCATGATGTGGTTCCCGCCGGGCTCCAGGGCGTAGGTGCCGCCAGCGGGCACGACGAAGCCGCCCGCCATCTCGCTCATGCTCGCGTCGGCGCCCTCCAGGGTGCCCTCGTGGAGCTGCACCGTGTCCGCGCCGTCGGCGGCGGCGGCGACGATGGTCATCTCGCTCTCGGAGCCGTTGGTGATCTCACCGAAGACACCGGTCATGCCCTCGTCCTGGGTGACCGCCTTGATCCAGGGGTCGGTGATCCCGAAACCGTCGGCGGCCGTGGCCTCCGCGGCCTCCGCGGCGGTCTCCTCGGCGGGGCTCTCCTCCTGCTCTCCGCCTCCGCCGCACGCGGTGAGGGCCAGGGCGAACAGGGCCGCCGCGGTGGCGGAACGGGTCGTGCGCTGGTGCATCGGATGACTCCGTGGTCGGGCCGCGGACGCGGCCGTTCACCCTGGCAGTCGCTCCCGGGCGGCGTCCGGTTCCCGCCGTGCGGCGGTAGGACCGGAAAGGAGAAGTCCGCGTCCGGAGGGGCCGCGCCGTGCCGTCCGGCAGGGGCCGCTCAGCGGCGGCGACGCCTGCTGATCGAGATCGTGGCGGGCACGGCGGCGTTGGCGGCGCCGTGCACGGTCACCTCCAGCAGGCCCTCCCCGTAGCTCGCCTCGATGTCCCCCGTCTCCGTGTTCTCCGGAAGGCTGATGTCGCGGCGGAACGCGCCCATGTACCGTTCCGACGAGTAGTACACGACGTCGTCCTCGTCCCGGCGGCGCTGCCCGCTGATGGTCAGGACGTTCTGGCTGAGACTGACGGCCACGTCCTCCTCGAAGACCCCCGGGAGCTCGCAGCGGATCACCAGGTCGTCGCCGCGCGCGAGGATGTCGGTCGGCGGGCTCCAGGCGTCGGCGAAGCCGCGCTCGCGTTCCCCGGCGTGGCTGATCTCGCTGGAGGACATGGTCTCGGAGATCCGGTTCATCTCGGTGATCATGTCCATCACCCCGTGGAAGGGGTTGCCGAACTTCTTGCGCGTCACGTCCGCCTCCTGCGGGTCGGGGTCTCCGGCTGGTCCACGTGGCCTCACTCGTTCCGCGGCCGCGGGGCGGAGCGCTGTTCCCGGCCGCCGCGCGCGGCGCCGGGCGGCGTTTCCTCGGCCAGTGCCTTGCCCAGACCCCACAGCATGAACAGCAGGATGACGGCGAAGGGGAAACCGACCACGACCGCGACCGCCTGGATGGCGGCCAGCGCGTCCTCGCCGCCGAGGACGAGCAGGATGAGTGTCACGGCGCCCTCGGAGACGGCCCAGAACGCGCGCTGGGCCCGCACGGGGTTGGTGTCGCCCCCGTTGGTCAGCGTGTCGACCACCAGGGACCCGGAGTCGGACGAGGTGACGAAGAAGATGGTGACCACGAGGATGAGCAGCAGCGCGATCGCGTCACTCATCGCCGGGGAGAAGGAGAACATCCCGTCCACGAGGCGGAACGCGCGGTCCTCCTCGTTGAGCTGGGAGAGCCCCGCACCCTCGAAGAGTTCGTAGTACAGCCCGGACCCGCCGAACACGCCGAACCACAGGACGGAGACGCCCACCGGGGCGAACAGCGCGCCGACCACGAACTCCCGGATGGTACGGCCGTAGGAGATCCGGGCCAGGAACACGCCGACGAACGGCGCCCAGGAGATCCACCAGCCCCAGTAGAAGATGCTCCACGTGGTGGTCCAGCGGGCGGCCTGCGGGTCGGCGGACGGGCTGGGGAAGGCCAGGCTCCACTGGATCAGGTTGTCCAGGTACGCACCGGTCGCGGTGGTCATGCCGCTGATCATCCACAGCTTGGGTCCGAACAGGAAGACGATGACCAGCAGGGCGAACGCCAGCCACAGGTTGATGACGGACAGGCGGCGGATGCCCTTGTCGATCCCGGCGAGCACGCTCAGCAGCGCGACACCGGTGATGACGATGATGATGACCGACTGCACGGGCTGGCTGACGGGTACGCCGAACACGTGGCTGAGACCGCCGTTGATCTGGAGTGTGCCCAGGCCCAGGGACGTGGCCAGGCCGAAGAGCGTGCCGAACACGGCCAGGACGTCGACGACGTTGCCGGGCCAGCCGAACGCCCGGTCACCGATCAGCGGGTACAGCGCCGAGGCGGGGCGCAGCGGCAGGCCCTTGCGGAAGGTGAAGTAGCCCAGTGACATCCCGAGCGCGATGTAGATCGCCCAGGGGTGGAAGCTCCAGTGGAAGAAGCTCAGCGCGAGCGCCTCGTTGGCGGCCCGAACGGGCGGCGCCTCGCCTTCGGGCACGAGGAAGTCGGCGTTCCTCGGCCAGGTCAGGTGGTGGATGGGTTCGGACACGCCCCAGAACACCAGGCCGATCCCCATGCCGGTGGTGAAGAGCATCGCGAACCACGCCAGGGTGCTGAACTCCGGTCGCGAGTCGTCGGGCCCGAGCCGGATCCGACCGAACCGGCTGAGCATCAGGTAGACGGCCAGGGCGAGGAAGAACGTGGTCGCCAGGACGTAGATCCAGCCGAGCCGGGACCCGATCCAGTCACGCGTGCTCACCGCCGCGTCGAGGAGGGGGCCGGTGGCGACGATACCGACGGTGACGAAGGCCAGGATCACGGCACCGGAGGCGAAGAAGACCGGGGGGTTCGTGTGCTTCCGGAGGTAGTTGCCCAGGGTTGCGATGGTGGCTCCTTCCCAGCCCCGGAGGGTTGGCTGCCCTGCTGGCGGGGACGGATGTGTCCGGTGTCAGTGTGTTGTCCGTGCAGGCCACGGCCGGTGTAATCCGGATGTTAGGGCTCGGTGGGGGACGCGGCCCGGTCGGAACGATCCGGGAGATTCGCGCACTATTCGTGACGAAGCGGACCGGAGTCGGGGCGCGGGAGGTGAGGGGGCCGGGTCAGAGCGGCTGGCCGGGGAGGGCGGAGTAGGCCTCGCGGAGCCGGTCGACGAGGACCGAACGCGGCAGGTGGACCCCGTCGATCGCGGTGACCGGGCGCAGGCCGGTCGTGGCGTTGGTGACGAACGCGCCCGTCATGCGGGCGCAGGACGCCGCCGGGACGGGCCGGGTGGAGACCGGGATCCCCAGGGCGACGGCGGCCCGCTCGACCAGTTGCGCGGTCACTCCGGGCAGGCACGGTGCCTGGGGCCAGACCAGCCCGCTCCCGTCCAGGAAGCCGATGTTCCAGGTGGGCCCCTCCGCGACGCGGCCGTCCGCCCCGGTGAACAGGGCGTCGTCGTGGCCGTCGAGCTGGGCGGCGCGGCGCTGGCGGATCGAACCGAACAGGCCGGTGCTCTTGACCTGGGGCGTGTCCCGGACGAACGGCCGGGTGCCCAGGCGCAGCGGACGCGGCGGGCCGTCCGGGGCGGGCGCGGGGCGGGTGGTGACCAGGATCTGGGGGAGCGAGCGTGCGGCGGGGTGGCCCAGGTCCAGCTCCGGGTCGAAGACGGTCACGCGCACGACGGAGGGCGAGGGGCGGGACCGGGCGCCGCGGCGGGCCAGTTCGCGTACGCGGGGCAGGTCCAGTTCGGTGTCGAACAGGGACCGGCAGTCGCGCGCGAGGCGTTCGGTGTGCAGGTCCAGGCCGCGGACGCGCAGGTCCGTGACGAGCATGGTCGTGAAGTGTCCGTATCCGTACAGGGCGAGGCTGGCGAGTTCCCCGGTGCTGACGGGGCGTCCGTTCAGTTCCATGTCGTCACCATCATGGCATTGCGGGACCTGTGTCACCCGGGTTTCCGACAGGAGCGGCCGGTGCCTCAGGCCGGGGGACGCGGGTTGCGGATCACCCCGTCCAGCGTCACGCCGACGCGGTCCAGCCAGTCGGCGATGACGGCCAGATCGCCGTCGGAGTAGTGGTCGTGCAGCTCCGTCATGGCCGCGCGCATGCCGGGGGAGGAGGCGGAGGCCATCCGTTCGGCACCCTCGGTGAGCCGTACCGCGATCTTGCGCCGGTCCTCGGGGTGCCGGGTCCGCTCCACCAGGCCCCGCTCCTCCAACCGGTCCAGGACCCCGGTGACCGATCCGGTGGACAGGCACAGGCTGTCGGCGATCTCCCCCGGTGTGAGGGTGCCGGACACGCGCAGCAGCGTGTAGCACTGGAAGTCCGTCGGGTTCATACCGCTGAAGGCCGCCATCCGGTGCAGGAGGCGCACCAGGCCGACCGCGAGCCGCTGCCCGCCGTCCTGGAGGGCGTCGTAGAGTTCGGTCCGCGACCTGGCATCGGGTCCGCCGGGGGGCGAGGCCGGCGCCGTTTCCATGGAACTCCTGGCGGGTCGGTGACCGGCTGGTCCGGTCCTACCCAGGAGTCTAGGGCGTGCCGCCTTCCGCTGGCGGGCCCCGTCGGGCGGAGGCGGTAGCCTGTGTCGTTTCTTCCCGAGGAGGCCGCCATCACCCGATCCGCCGCCGTGGCAGAGCTCGTCGACCCCGTCAGGTCCGCTGTCGGCGAGGCCCTGCGCGACCACCTGGGAGACCGTGTCCGGGAGGCGGGGGAGGCCGACGGGGAGTTCGCGCGCGACCTGGCCGCCTCCGTCGAACGCTTCGCCCTGGGCGGCAAGCGGCTGCGTTCCGTGGTCGCCTGGTGGGGCTGGCTCGCGGGAGGCGGTGCCGACGACGGAGCGGAGGCCGGTTCCGCCCTCCGCGCCTGTGCCGCGCTGGAACTCGTGCAGACCTGGGCGCTGGTCCACGACGACGTCATGGACGGCTCCGCCCTGCGCAGGGGCGGGCCCTCCGTGCACGCGGCGCACGCGCGTGACCACCGCTCCCGGGGGTACGCGGGAGAGGAGCGGCGGTACGCGGAGGGTATGGCGGTCCTCGCCGGCGACCTCGCCCTGGTCTGGGCCGACGACATGCTCGACGAGGCCCTGGCCGGGCTGGCCACCCGGGAGGAGGCGCGGGCGGTCTGGCGGCGGATGCGCACCGAACTCATCGCCGGGCAGTTCCTGGACGTCCGCGCCCCGGCGCGGCGCGAGCGCTCCGAGGCGACGGCGCTGCGGATCGACCGGCTCAAGACCGCCGCCTACAGCGTGGAGCGCCCCCTGCACCTGGGCGCGGCGATGGCCGGGGCCGACCCCGCCGTGATCCGGGCCCTGCGGGGTTACGGCACCGACGTCGGCACCGCCTACCAGCTCCGCGACGACGTCGACAGCGTGTACGGGGACCCCGCGCGCACCGGCAAGGCCCCGGGTGAGGACATCCGCGAGGGCAAGTGCACCCTGCTGATGTCGGTCGGGCTGCGGCTGGCCGAGGAACGGGGCGACGCCGAGGCGGCGCGCCTCATCGCCGACCCCGGATCCGATCCCGACGACGCGACGGTGGGGCGGGTCGTCGCCGCCCTCGACCGGGTGGGCGCGCGCGGTGCGGTCGAGGAGCGCCGACGGGACCTCGCCGCCCGGGGGCTCGCGCGTCTGGACGGTCTGGACCTCGACCCCCGCGCGGCCGGGGCGCTGCGCCTCCTCGGCGCGGCCGCCTCGGCTCCCGCCGACGGCCCCGGGGCCGTCGGCGGCTGATCCTCAGCGGCCCGTCACGACCGCCTCCGAGGTCTGCTCGCGGGGTACCAGGGAACGGACGGCGTCGGCCAGCGACGTGAGGTGGCCGTCGCGCGTCCGTACGGCCTCGGGCATCCGGCGCCAGCCGGGGCCCGCGGTGAACAGGCGGGTCCTCGGGCGGTAACCGGAGACCGCGCGCGCCGTCGCCAGGACGGCCGCCTCGCCCGCGCGGTCGGCCCCGTGGCACCAGAGGACCACCGCGCTGGGCGCCAGGCGGCGTACCGCGGCCACCGTCGCCTCCAGCGGGGTGCAGGCGCCGAGCACCCGGTGGGGCACCCCGGCCTCCCGCAGGGCGGCGGCGAGGGCCTCCAGGGGGAGGCTGTGCATCTCGTGCGGGCCGCAGGCCAGGAGCACCGGTCGGCGGCCCCCGCGGGGTTGGGCGGCCGGTGCGTGCGCGGGGCCGCCCACCCGGCGCAGCGCGGACGACACGCACCACGACAGCAGGTGTTCGACCTCGACGTAGCGCAGTGTGGCCTCCCACTTGCGGCCCATCCCGTACAGCAGGGGCATCACCAGTTCCTCCCATGCGGTGACCACGCCCCTGGTCCGCAGGACGTCCTCCAGGATCGCCTCCACCAGGTCGGCGTCCATACGCGTCGCCGCGTGGGCCACGCCCTGGAGGGTCGGGGCGGCCGGGGCGGTGGGCCGGTCGGCGTCCCGCGGGGGCGGGGGCGCGTGCCGGTGCGCCACCGTGCCGGCGCCCCGTACCCGCGCCGCGGCGTCGGCGGGAGACACGCCCTCGCCGACCAGACGGCACAGCTCACGCAGTCGGTCGATGTCGTCGGGGGTGTAGCGGCGGTGCCCGCCCGGGCTGCGTCCGCGGGGCCCGACACCGTAGCGCCGGTCCCAGCTGCGCAGGGTCGAGGGCGCCACCCCGAGCAGGTGGGCGGCCGCCCCGGGGGTGAGCACGTCGGGCATGGCGCCTCCCGAAACGTTGCGAAAGCGGTGCGACTTGTGGCGTCGGACGCGTGCGACCGACTCTAGCTGGGACGACACCGAAAGGGGCGCAGCGATGGAACACGACGCGAAGCGTTCGGCCGAACGGCGCCTGGCCACCGTCCACCGGGTGGGGGCGGCGCTGACCGGACTCGTACTCATCGGCTTCGGCGTGGCGGGTCTGATGATCCGGCTTCCGCTGTTCGACACCCAGGGGGAGGTGGTCGCGGGACTGTCCACCAACGGCGCGCTCAGCTTCATCTCGGTGGCGATCGGTTCGCTCCTGGTCGGAGCGGCCGTGCTCGGCGGCGCCTTCGCCTCCACCGTGTGCACGGTGGTGGGTCTGCTGTTCGTGGCCAGCGGCCTGGTCAACCTCTACCTGATGGCGGCCGGTCCCAACATCCTCGCCTTCTCGATGCCCAACGTGGTGTTCAGCTTCGTGGTCGGTCTCATGGTGATGACCTTCGGCATGTACGGCAGGGTGAGCGGCGGACTGCCCGAGGACAATCCCTACCGGATCGCCCGGGAGCGGCGGCGTGAGCGCAGGAACCGGCGCCGTGGCGCGGTCGCCGGCGCGGCGGGCTGAGCGCCGTGCGCGTACTCGTGACCGGGGCCAGCGGCTACGTCGGGGGGCGGCTGGTCCCGCTTCTGCTCGAGGCCGGGCACGACGTGTGCTGCCTGGCGCGTACCCCGGAGAAGCTCCGTGACCATCCCTGGCGCGACCGGGTCGAGGTGGTGCGGGGTGACGTGGTCGACGGGTCCGGGCTGGCCGAAGCGCTCGCGGGAGCGGACGCCGCCTACTACCTCGTGCACGCGATGGCCGGCGGGAGCGGTTTCGCGGGGCAGGACGCCGCGGGCGCCCGCGTCTTCGCCCGCGCGGCGGAGGAGGCGGGGACCCAACGTGTGGTCTACCTCGGGGGCCTCGCCCCGCAGGCGGGGCCGCTCTCGGCGCACATGGCCTCCCGCACGGAGGTCGGCGACATCCTGCTCGCCTCCGCCGTGCCCACCGCGGTCCTGCGCGCCGCGGTGGTCATCGGCTCGGGCTCGGCCTCCTTCGAGATGCTGCGCCATCTGACCGAGCGCCTCCCCGTCATGACCACACCGCGGTGGGTCCGCAGCCGTGTGCAGCCCATCGCCGTGCGGGACGTGCTCAGACTGCTGGTGGAGGCGGCGCAGCTGCCGCCGGGAGTCAACCGCGCCTTCGACGTCGGCGGTCCGGAGGTGCTCACCTACGCGGAGATGATCCAGCGGTTCGCGGCGGTGTCCGGGATCGGGCACCGGTGGATCATCCCGGTCCCCGTCCTGTCGCCGGGCCTGTCCAGCCTCTGGGTGGGGCTCGTGACGCCGGTGCCGCCCTCGATCGCACGCCCGCTCGTGGAGTCGCTCCGGCACGATTCGGTGATGGCCGAGGACGACCTGTCCGACCTCCTCGACGACCACGAGCGGCTCCGGTTCGACGAGGCCGTGGCACTGGCTCTGCGCCGGGTGGACGAGGCGCGCGTGGACACCCGGTGGTCGTCCGCCGCCTGGCCGAGCGCGCCCTCGGACCCGCTGCCCACCGACCCGGACTGGGCGGGCGGGAGCCTGTACACCGACGAGCGCTCCCGGGTCGTGGACGCGCCGCCCGACCGGCTGTGGTCGGTGGTCGAGGGCATCGGCGGCGACCGGGGCTGGTACTCGTGGCCGCTGGCCTGGGCCGCGCGCGGATGGATCGACCTGGCCGTGGGCGGGGTCGGCCTGCGCCGCGGGCGCAGGGACCCCGCCAGGCTGCGTGTGGGCGACTCGCTCGACTTCTGGCGGGTGGAGGAGATCGTGCCGGGTGAGCTGCTGCGGCTGCGCGCGGAGATGCGCCTGCCCGGTCTGGCGTGGCTGGAGCTGGAGGTGGGGCGCGAGGGCGGGCGCACCGTGTACCGCCAGCGCGCCCTGTTCCGTCCGCGGGGGCTGTCCGGACACCTCTACTGGAAGGCGGTCACCCCCTTCCACGGTCTGATCTTCGGCTCGATGGCCCGCAACATCGCCCGTCAGGCGGCTCGGGAGCGGTAACGGGGCGTCGGCGACCGCCAGGGGTGATGCGCGGGGGCGCCGGGGTCCGTGTTACCGTCGTGCCAAAGTTAGCTCGAAAAACGAGATAATTGTTTTCGGAGCTATTTGTCGTCGATGCTGGAGGTGGATGCGGTGAGGACCGGGCGAGGGACACCGGGCACCGGGCGCCGGAGGCGGCTGCCCGGACTGGTGGCGGCCGTGATGGTCGTGGTGTGGATCCTCGGAGCGGGCCCGCTCGGCTCACTCCTCGGTGCTCTGGGCGACGTCCAGACCAACGACCAGAGCGCCTTCCTGCCGATCGGGGCGGAGTCCACACGCGCGGGGGAGCTCGCGGAGGAGTTCGACCGCGGCGAGAGCGTCCCCGCGATCGTCGTCTACTCCGGCGAGGGCGACCTGGACGGCGCCGACCTGGCCGCCCTGTCGACGGTCGCCGAGGACCTCGCCGACCGGCCGTGGGTGGACGGATCCGTCGTGGGCCCCCTCCCCGGAACGGAGGACGCCTCCGTCGCCCAGCTCATCGTGCCGATCGACGCCGGCGCGGACACCGGCGAGGCCGTCGGCGAACTCAGGGAGGCGCTCGCGGACGACCCCGTGTCCGGGCTCCAGGTCCAGGTCACCGGGCCGGCCGGGTTCGGCGCCGACCTGGCCGCGGCCTTCGGCGGCATCGACACGACCCTGCTCCTGGTCGCGCTCGTCGCCGTGCTCGTCATCCTCGTCGCCGTCTACCGGTCGCCCCTGCTGCCGATCGTGGTCATCGTGTCCGCGCTCCTGGCCCTGGCCCTGGCCGGAGCGCTCGTGTACGCCGCCGCCGACGCGGACCTGATCACCCTCAACGGCCAGAGCCAGGGCATCCTCTTCATCCTCGTCGTCGGGGCCTGCACCGACTACGCCCTGCTCCTGGTCGCCCGCTACCGCGAGGAACTGGCGGCGCGGGACACCGTGGCCGAGGCCGTCGGCGCCGCCCTGCGCGGCGTGGTCGGCCCGATCCTGGCCTCCGCGGGGACCGTGGTCCTCGGGGTGCTCTGCCTGCTCGCCGCCGACCTGGCCTCGACGCGGGGACTGGGGCCCGTCGTGGCCGTCGGGATCGGCGCCGCCGTCCTGTCCGCGCTGACCTTCCTGCCCGCCGCGCTGCTCCTGCTCGGCCGGGCGGCGTTCTGGCCGCTCGCCCCGAACCGCCGTGGGGAGCCGACCGGGCCGGACACCGACGCGATCCCGGGCAAGCACCGCGTGTGGGGCGCGGTGGCCGCGTCGGTCGGGCGCCGCCCCCGCGCCTACTGGGTGGGCACCGCGGTCCTGCTCCTGGCCGCCGCCGCCTTCGCGCCGAGCTTCGACGCCGAGGGCAGCTCCCAGGCCGAGATCTTCCGGACCGAGGTGGAGGCGGTCGACGGGCAGGAGACCCTGACCCGCGGCTTCGGCGCCGACTCCACGGCCGCTCCGGCACTGGTCGTCGCGGACGCCGACCACGCGGACGCCGTGGTCGCCGCCGCCGAGGAGGTCCCCGGGGTCACCGGTGCCGCCCCGGTCGCAGAGCCGGGCCCGCCGGGGCAGGGGGGCGCACCGATCGTCGAGGACGGGCGCGTGCTGGTCGAGGTCGTGCTCGCGGCCTCCCCCGAGTCGGCCCGCGCCGTGGACACCGTTCGGGACCTGCGCGACTCCCTGGCCGAGGTGGAGGGGGCCGACGCGCTCGTCGGCGGGGTCGCCGCGACCACCCTGGACACCCGGGAGACGGCCCAGCGCGACTTCGCGGTGGTGGTCCCGCTCGTCCTCGTGGTCGTCTTCCTCGTCCTCATCCCGCTGCTGCGCTCGCTGGTGGCCCCCCTGCTGCTGATGGCGGCGAACGTGCTGTCCTTCGCCGCCGTCCTCGGCGTCGGCACCCTGGTCTTCGACCATGTGCTGGACCTGCCCGCCGCCGACCCCGTGGTGCCGCTGTTCGCGTTCGTCTTCCTGGTGGCCCTGGGGATCGACTACAGCATCTTCCTCATGTCCCGGGCGCGGGAGGAGACACTCGTGCACGGCCACCGGTCCGGTGTCCTGCGGGCCCTGACCGTGACCGGCGGTGTCATCACCTCGGCGGGCGTGGTGCTGGCGGCGACCTTCGCGGCGCTGGCCGTGATCCCCCTGCTGTTCCTGTTCCAGCTCGCCTTCCTGGTCGCCTTCGGCGTCCTGGTGGACACGCTGCTGGTGCGGTCGCTGCTCGTGCCCGCGCTCTCGCTGGAGCTGGGGGCCCGGACCTGGTGGCCGGGCCGCGCCGGCCGCGCCGCCTCCGAGGGGCGGGGGCGCCCCCCGGAGGCGCAGACCACAGAGCACGCGGTGGGCGCCGACGCCCGCTGAGTGTGCGGTCCGCCCCGGTGGTACGGCCGGGGCGGGTGACGGGCGGCGCCGGGATCAGGCGTCGCCCGTCTCGCGTTCCATCGCGGTGAACGCGGTGACGAGCTGCTCCTCGGAGGTGTCGAGGTAGCGGGACAGCTCGGCCGCGGCGCTGTCGGGGTCGCGCTCGGCGATCCTGGACTGGATCCGCCGGTTCCAGTCCAGGTAGGGCGCGTGGAACTGCTCGGGCGCGTTCATGACGTGGAAGACCAGGCGGGTCTCGGCCAGGACCTGGCTCATGAACTCGTCGATCCGCTGGCTGCCCGCGAGACCGGCCAGCGCCTGGTGGAAGTGCATGTTGGCCGTGCCCATGCGCCACCAGTCGCCCTCCTCGCGGGCGGCCTCGCCCTCGGCCACGGCGGCGCCCACGGCGGCGACCGCGTCCTCGGGCGCCCCGCGGGCGCCGCGGACCGCGGGAAGTTCCAGGGAGCGGCGCGCGCTGAACAGGTCGCGGACGTCGGCGCTGGTGGGGCGGTTGACGAAGACGCCCCGGTGCATCTGGTGCACCAGCAGGCGCTCCCGTGACAGGAGGCGGAACGCCTCGCGCAGGGTGTTGCGGGAGACCCCGTACTTGCGGCTGAGCCGTTCCTCGGACAGGCGGGTCCCGGGGGAGAGCGCGCCGTCGATGACGAAGGCGCGCAGCATGTCGGCGACCCGCTCGGCCTGGCTGGTGGCGCGGGCCAGGGCCTCCGGTGGCTCGGGGAGCCGGTCGATGAGGTCGTCCGTGGCCGTCACGTGGGCTCCTTCGAGGGGCGGGATCGCGTCCCTCCATGGTACGTACCGGCGGGTTGGATTTTACTGACCGGGTCTTTACCAGCCTTGTTGGATTGAAGTATTGTTCAACAATCCCACGATGGTGTGGGTCACAGTCATCCCCCTCCACACCAGGAGACCCCCGTGAAAGACACCTCCGTACCCACCCGGCCGCGCCCCCGACCCGGGCGCGTCGCACTCAACAGCGGCCTGCTCGGCGCCCTGTTCCTCATGGCCACCAGCGCCGTCGGTCCGGGTTTCATCACCCAGACCACGACGTTCACCGCCCAGCTCGGCGCCACCTTCGCCTTCGCCATCCTGGTGTCGGTCCTGGTCGACATCGCGGTCCAGCTGAACATCTGGCGCGTCATCGGCGTCGCGAACATGCGCGCCCAGGACCTGGCCAACCGGGTGCTGCCGGGGGCGGGCTACGTGCTGGCGGCCCTCGTCGTCTTCGGCGGCCTGGTGTTCAACGTCGGCAACCTCGCCGGGACCGGGCTCGGCCTGCAGGCGATGACCGGGCTCGACCCGCGCTGGGGCACCGTCCTGTCGGCGGCCCTGGCCGTGGTCATCCTCGGGGTCAAGCGGCTCGGCGTGGCCCTGGACCGCATCCTCGTCGTGCTCGGCGTGGCGATGATCGCCCTGACCGTGTACGTCGCGTTCGTGTCCAAGCCCCCGGTCGGGGAGGCGCTGCGCCAGGCGGTGCTGCCGGAACAGCTCGGCTCCGACGTCTTCCTCGCCACCGTCACCATCATCGGCGGCACCGTCGGCGGCTACATCACCTACGCGGGCGCGCACCGACTGGTGGAGCTCGGCAAGGGCGGCCGGGAGAACGTCTCCGCCGTCACGCGCACCTCCGTCACCGGCATCATCGTCACCGGCGTCATGCGCATCGTGCTCTTCCTCGCCATCCTCGGCGTGGTCGCGGGCGGTGCCGCCGTCATGGACGCCGCCAACCCGGCCGCGGAGGCCTTCCGCCAGGCCGCGGGCGAGGTCGGGCTGCGGATGTTCGGCGTGATCTTCTGGGCCGCCGCCGTCAGCTCCGTGATCGGCGCCTCCTACACCTCGGTCTCCTTCGTCTCCACCTTCCACCCCGTGCTCACCCAGCGCCGGGGCGCGCTGGTCACCGGCTTCGTCGGCGTCTCGCTGGTCATCTTCCTCCTCGCCGGGCAGGCCCCCGCGACCCTGCTCGTCCTGGCCGGGGCGCTCAACGGCGCCATCCTGCCGGTCGGCCTCGGGATCATGCTGTGGGTGGCCACCCGCCGCTCCCGCGACCTGCTCGGCGGCTACCGTTACCCGCGCTGGCTGCTCGTCGTCGGCTGGGCCGCCTGGGCGCTCACCCTGTACATGGCCTGGAACGCGCTCGGCGGCATCGCCGCGCTCTGGCAGTAGGACGACACCGGACCCCCGACCCGACCCCGAAGGAGAACCCGCGTTGCGCATCGACCTCAACTCCGACCTCGGTGAGGGCCACGGCCGCTGGGAACTCGGCGACGACCGGGCGCTGCTGTCCATCGTGACCAGCGCCAACGTCGCCTGCGGCTTCCACGCCGGGGACCCGACCGTGCTGCGCAGCACCACCCGCGCCGCCGCCGAACGCGGTGTGGCCGTCGGTGCCCACGTCGGGTACCGCGACCTGACCGGCTTCGGGCGGCGCTTCATCGACATGCCGCCCGCCGAGCTCACCGACGAGGTCCTCTACCAGCTGGGCGCGCTGTCCGCCTTCACCCGCCTGGCCGGGGAGCGCATCCGCTACGTCAAACCGCACGGCGCCCTGTACAACGCGATCGTGCACCACACCGACCAGGCCGGAGCCGTGGTCGCCGCGGTCGCCTCCTTCGACCCCGAGCTGCCCGTCCTCGGCCTGCCCGGCTCCGAGTTCCTCCGTCTGGCGCGGGAGGCCGGGCTGCCCGTCCACCGGGAGGCGTTCGCCGACCGCGCCTACACCCCCGAGGGGACGCTGGTCTCCCGCCGCGAACCCGGCGCCGTCCTGCACGACCCGGCCGAGATCGCCGAGCGGTGCCTGCGCATCGCCCGGGGCGAGCCGGTCACCGCGATCGACGGCAGCCGGATCCGGATCGAGGCCGACTCGCTCTGCGTGCACGGCGACAGCCCGGGGGCGGTGGAGATCGCCCGCACCGTCGCCGACAAACTGCGGGCCGAGGGCGTCACCCTGGCGCCCTTCACCGTGTGAACCGTGTGCGTTCCGGTCCTCCGCTGCGCTTCGGACCGTGTTCGGGCGCCCGAAAGGCCGTGGATGCTTCCTCGTCGGCTTCGCCTGCCGCGCGTTCCCCGCTCGCGGCCAGCCCCGTCGTGCAGCACTCCGGCGGAGCCCGAACCCAACCCCCCGAAGAACCGTTCCGAGAGTCCTGACACTGGTTGGAGGAACCGAACGTGCGCGTCCTGACGTGCGCCGACACCGGGGTGCTGGTGGAGGTCGCCGACCTGTCGGAGGTGATCGCCCTGCGCGCCGCGCTCACCGCGCGCCCCGTACCCGGGGTCACCGACGTCGTGCCCGCCGCCCGCACCGTGCTGCTGCGGGTGGCGCCCGGCACGAACACCGACGCGGTCGCCGCCGCCGTCACCGCCCTGCCCCTGGACGGGGCGGAGCGGGCGGCCGACGGCGGCACGGTCACCATCCCGGTCACCTACGACGGCGAGGACCTGGCCGACGTGGCCGCGCTGACCGGCCTCACCCCGGCGGAGGTGGTCAGAGCGCACACCGCCGCCAGCTGGACGGTGGCCTTCTGCGGGTTCGCGCCCGGGTTCGGGTACATGGTCGGCGACGACCCCCGACTGCACGTGCCCCGCCGCTCCGAGGCGCGCACCCGGGTGCCCGCCGGATCCGTCGCTCTGGCGGGGGAGTTCGCGGGCGTGTACCCGCGCAGCTCCCCGGGCGGGTGGCGGTTGATCGGCCGCACCGACGTGCGGGTGTGGGACCTGGACCGCGACCCGCCGGGGCTGCTGCGGCCCGGCGTGCGCGTGCGATTCACGGAGGCGGCGTGACCGAGCTGGAGATCCTGGCCACCGGCCCGCTGACCACCGTGCAGGACGCGGGGCGGTTCGGCCACGCCGACCTCGGGGTGGGGCGCTCGGGCGCGGCCGACGCCGCCTCCTACGCCCTGGCCAACCGGCTCGTGGCCAACCCGGTCGGCGCCGCCGCCCTGGAGGCCACCATGGGCGGGCTGCGCGTGCGGGCGCGCGGCGCGGTGACCGTGGCCGTCACCGGGGCGCCCGTGCCGTTGCGGGTGGACGGGCGCGGCGCGGCGACGGACTCCGTGCTCCACCTGCCCGACGGCGCGGAGCTGTCCATGGGCGTGCCCGCGCGGGGGCTGCGCACCTACCTGGCGGTGCGCGGCGGGGTGGACGTGCCCCCGGTGCTGGGGTCGCGCAGCACCGACGTCCTGGCGGGACTCGGCCCGGGCGTGCCCGCTCCCGGGGACCTGCTGCCGGTCGGTCCGGCGCCCGCCGCGTTCCCCCGGGTCGACCACGTGGCGACCGCGCCGGTGGGCGCGCCGTCGATCGGTCTGCGGGTGGTGCTCGGCGCGCGGGACGACTGGTTCACCCGGGAGGCCGTGGCCACGCTGCTGTCCCGGGAGTACGAGGTGACCTCGCGCAGCGACCGGGTCGGCGCCCGCCTGACCGGCCCGGTGCTGGAGCGGTCGCGCACCGGTGAGCTGCCCAGCGAGGGCATGGTCGCCGGCTCCCTCCAGGTGCCGCCCAGCGGGGAGCCGGTGCTGTTCCTGGCCGACCACCCGGTGACCGGCGGCTACCCGGTCATCGCCGTCGTGCACTCCGCGCACCTGCCCCGGGCGGCCCAGGCCGCGCCCGGGACGCGGGTGCGGTTCACACTCTGATTCCCGGAGGTCGTCGATGCCCCGTCCCGTCGTTCCCGCGGACCCCTCCGCACTCTCCCCCGACCAGGCCCGCGCCCTCTTCCGCGGCGGGCTGCGGGTGCCCACGGCCGGGTACAGCGCGGGGTTCGCGCAGGCCAACCTCATCGCCCTGCCCCGGGACCTGGCCTTCGACTTCCTGTTGTTCGCCCAGCGCAACCCGAAGGCCTGTCCGGTGCTGGACGTGGCCGAGCCGGGGCAGACCTCGACCCCGGTGTTCCGCGGCGACCTGCGCACCGACCTGCCCGCCTACCGCGTGTACCGCGACGGCGCACTGGTCGAGGAGCGGGCGCAGGTCGCCGACCTGTGGCGGCCGGACCTGGTGGCGTTCCTCATCGGGTGCAGCTTCACCTTCGAGGCCCCGCTGCTGGCGGCGGGGGTCCCGGTGCGGCACATCGAGGCGGGGACCAACGTGCCGATGTACGTGACCGATCGCCGGTGCCGTCCGGCCGGCCGGTTCCGGGGTCCGCTGGTGGTGTCGATGCGGCCGGTGCCCGCCGACCGGGTCGCCGACGCGGTGCGGATCACCTCGCGGTACCCGGCGGTGCACGGCGCCCCCGTCCACGTGGGGGATCCGGGGGCGCTGGGGATCGCGGACCTGGCGCGGCCCGACCACGGGGACCCGGTGGAGGTGCGGCCGGGGGAGGTGCCGGTGTTCTGGGCGTGCGGGGTGACGCCGCAGGCCGCCGTGACGGCCTCCGCGCCGGAGTTCGCGATCGGGCACGCGCCCGGGCACATGGCGGTCACCGACGTCCGGGACGCCGACTACCAGGTGCCGTAGTCCCGGGTACCGGGCGGCCACCGGGGCGCGAAGCGGCGAGCAAGCGCGATCGAAGTCGGCGGCGACAGCATGTCCTCAGTCCGCACACGACAGGGAGGACATCCGACCGTGACATCCGTTCCCCGCCTGCTGGCCGCCCTCGGCCTGGCCGTGGCCACCGCACTGGTCGCCACCACACCCGCCCAGGCCCACACCTCCTCCGATCTGGGCGCGATCGCCTTCTCCACCGACGGCTGCGAGTGGACCCGGGGCGGCTACACCGTCCTTCAGTCCCAGGCGGTCAGGACCTCGTCGGGCACCACCGAGGGCCGTGTCTACCTGTTGTGGAACTCCACCGTGGGCGAGAACTGCGTGGTCACCCTCAAGGGCCCCGGACTGCACGGCAGCCCCCACTACACACAGGCGATTCTGGACATCAAGGGGGAAACCGACCTGAGGATCGAGGCGGGATACTACTCCCACTTCGCCGCAGTGGCCTATGAGGCCCGTGGGAAGTGCGTGTCCTACACCGGCACCATCCAGCACCCGACCCGTGGCCTGGCGGGAGGAGGCAACCCGCACTACGGCTTCTGCGGCGGCTGACCCCGGGTCCACGCACGGCCCGCGTCCGTCCGGGGCGCGGGCCTTCGCGTGTGCTACCGCGATACCGACGACCAGGTGTGCTAGCCGCAGTAGCCGAAGCTCCCGCGCCCGGCACTCCCCTCCGGGCCGTCGGGATCGGTGATGTAGCCGCTGTACCTCACGCATCGACCGGCGGCGTCCGCGGCGACGGCGGCGTAGTGCGAGTACTCCCCGTACGCCTGTCGGATCGGTTCGCCCTCGACCTCCAGGCTGGCGGACATGACGCCGGGGGCTGCGCCGTGCCGGTCGTCGGTCCGGCGGGTGACCACGCAGTTCTGGCCGTGGCTGGAGTTCCACAGCAGGTGGACGCGTCCCATGCGGTTGCCGCTCCACTCGTCGTAGATGGGGAGCGACTCCAGTTCGACCGCGGTTCCCCGGGTCCACTGGCAGCCGTACTGGGAGAAGGCGGCGGAGGTGACGGTGTGGGCCGAGGCGGGGCTGGAGAGGGCCGCGGTCGCGCCGAGGGCGAGGGCCAGGGGGAGGACGGTACGTCGGAGGGTGGCGGTCGGACTGGGCAAGGGGTGAGCCTTCCTGCTGGGACAACGACGGTGTCAGGGTTGGTGCGGGTCGGGTCGGGGGTACAGCCCCTCGGAACGGGCCGTACCACCGGGGCGTCAGGAGCAGAACGCGTAGGTGTCCGAGAACCTCATGGCGATCTCGCCGTTGTGGTCGACCCGGCCTCCGAAAGCGACGCACTCGCCACGGGCCGGCGCGTGCACGGCCGCGTAGTGCGCCCAGTTCGGGGCCCCGTCCTCGACGGGTGCCCTGTTCTGGACGTAGAGAGCGGCGGCCGTGAAGCCGGCGACGCCGTGTGCCTCTCCGGTGCGGCGCGTGACGACGCAGTTCTCGCCGTTGGCGTTGTTCCACAGCAGGTACGTCGTCCCGTACCGGGTGCCGGTCTCGTTCCCGTTCAGGGCGAGGGTGTCCAGGATCTGGTACGAGGACGAGCCCCAGTCGCAGCCCTCACCGGAGCTGACGGCGCTGCCCAGGGTGTGGGCGCTGGCGGGCTGGACCATCGAGAGCGTCACGGCCAAAGCTCCCATCGCGACCAGGGACGACCGCTTCAGGCTTCGGAGACTGAGAGACATGTGGGCCCCTTCGGTGCTCGGGTGCGTCGCCGACGTTCGGCATTCGACACCCTGCCCGGGCGCACTTGGCAACCGCTTCGCTCCCGCTTGCCTCCGCGGCCTCAGGAAACGCCGTCAGTGACCGCGTTCGGACTCCTCGTCTCCGGGGGCTGCCCGCTGACCGTGCGGATCCGCCGCGCCGTGCCGCGCAGGTCGCCGGCCTCGGCGGCGCGGCCCGCGCGGTCGTGCAGCTCGGCCAGCTGTTCGGCGGCCCGGGCGGTCAGGAGCGCGTAACCGTGCTTGTCGGCCACCGCCAGCGCCTGTTCCGCGAACCAGACGGCGCGTTCGTCCCGTCCTGACCGGGCGCAGGCCGCGGCGCGGCCGATCAGCGCCTCGATCGAGTGCCAGTGCAGCCCGTCCCGCACCTGGTACCGCAGTGAGTCGGTGAACAGCGCGTCGGCGTCGGCGTACCGGCCTGTCGCCAGGCCGACGCGCCCCCGGGCGTTGAGCGCGGCCGTCACCGCCCACGGCACCCCGGACGCCTCGGCCGCCCGCATCGCCCGCTCGGCGTGCGCGCGGGCCGCCTCGGGATCGTCGGCGTCACACAGAACCTGTGCCAGTCCGGCGAGCGCGATCGCCCGCGACGCCGGGCTGCCGGTTCGGTCCGCGACCGCCAGCGCCTCCCGTGCGTCCCGCCAGGCCGCGTTCACCTCACCCCGGCAGCGGCGGTTCCAGCTCATCTCGCACAGGAACCGGTGCAGCAGCGCCTCCGCTCCGGCCTGGCGGCACAGTTCGATCGCCCGGGCGAGCTTGCGGCGCCCCTCCTCCAGCCGTCCCGTCCAGCCGAGGACCGCCCCCAGTTCTCCCATTCCGGCCGCCGATCCGGCGCGCCAGCCGATCTCCTCCGCCGTCCGCCACGCGCTCTCCAACAGCGGGGTTGCCCCGTCCAGGTCGCCTTGGTGGACGCCGGCCCTGGCCAGCCCGAGCAGGGCACGGGCCCGCGTCCGGTCCGCCTCGGTCCGACGGGGCACGTCGAGCGCCGCGGTGAAGGACTCCACGGCCTGGCTGGTCGGCCCGAAGCGCAGGTGGGTCTCGCCCAGGAGCACGTGCATGGCGGCCTCCGCGTCCGGGTCGTCGCACCTTCGGGCGCAGTCCAGACCGGCCCGAGCGGTCGTCAGCCACTCGCCGCGCGCACCACCGCCCCACACGAAGGGGGCCAGGGAACGGACGAGTCGCACCACATCCTCGGGGCGGCCGTGCTCACGGGCGTGGACGACGGCCGCGGTGATGTTCCCGCTCTCGTCCCACAGGTCCGGGTCGGACCGGTCGACCGCGTCCTGGTAGGAGGCCAGCAGCCGGTGGGCGACCGCACTCCTCTCCCGGTCCGACGCGAGCTCGGCGGCGTGGGCGCGCACCAGGCCGTGGAGGTGGTACCGGTCTCCCGGTTCGCGTTCGACGAGGTGGTGGGAGTTCAGTTCCCGGAGCCGGTGCGCGGCCCGGTCCGGGGACAGGTCGGCGACGGCGGCCGCGGTGCGGCGTGTGACCGGTCGCAGGGGGACCGTTCCCAGGAGCCGGAGGAGTACGGCCCCCTCCTCGGGCAGCGACCTGTAGGTGCCGGAGAAGGCCGCGGCCACGCCGCCCGAACCGTCGTCCTCGCTGAGGAAGGAGAACCGGTCGGCGCCCTGGAGGGCGTTCAGCGCCTCGGCCACGTCCCAGGCGCCGGTACCGAGATTGGCGGCGGCGAGCCGCAGCGCGAGGGGAAGGCGCCCGCACAGGTCGCTGATCTGCGCCTCCGCCTCCGGCCGTACGGACAGCGCGTCGCTGCCGATGACGGCCCGCAGCAGGTGGATCGATTCCTCCTGGCTCAGCACGTCGAGGCGCACGCGTCGCGCCCCGTGCCGCGCCACGAGCCCGGTCAGGTCGCGGCGACTGGTCACCAGTACCACGCTGCCCCGGCCGCTGGGCAGCAACGGCGTCACCTGTTCGGCGGTCGCGGCGTCGTCGAGCAGCAGGAGCAGACGCCTGTCGGCGGTCATCGACCGGTAGAGCCCTGTCGTTCCCTCGACGTCGGCGGGCAGGAACCGGCCGTCGGCGCCCAGGCTCTGCAAGAGGTGGCGGAGCGCGTCACGGGGGTCGACGGGCTGTTCACCCGACCCGCGCAGGTCCACGTGGATCTGGCCGTCGGGGAAGCGCTCCCGCACCGTCTGGCTCCAGTGGACCGCCAGGGCGCTCTTGCCCACGCCCGCTATCCCGGTGACGAGCACGGCCGTGTGCGCGTCGCGTGCGCCGTCCAGGACCGTGTCGAGTTCGGCGAGTTCGGCCGTTCGGGCCACGAAGCCGGGGACGCCGTACGGAAGTTGGGCGGGACGCACCGGGACCCTCGTGCCGGTCGGAGCGGCGCGCGGTGCGGTGGATGTGACGGCGGGGGCCTGCACGTCCCGTCCGGAGTCCGTCTCACCGCGCAGCAGCCGCCGCTGCAGCCGCCGCAGCCGCGGCCCCGGCTCGATCCCCAGCTCCTCCACGAGTCGTCCGCGCAGGTCGGTGTAGACCTCCAGGGCCTCCGCGACCCTGCCGCACCCCTGGAGGGCGGACATCAGCTGTTCGGCTACCGTCTCCCGGGTGGGGTGGAGGGAAAGCGTCCGGCGCAGCCCGGGCACGGCTTCCAGGTGGTGGCCGGCGGCGATCTGGAGGTCGTGGACCTCCTCCAGGGCCGACAGGCGTCGCTCCTCCAGCCAGGGGCGCGCGGAGTCGGCCAGCGGTGCGGTGACACCGCCCAGGGGCGGGTCCGACCACAGGGACACGGCCGTGCGCAGCGCGGTGAGCGCGGCGTCGTGGCGTTCGGCGGCGCGGTCGGAGCGGGCCTGGGAGAGGAGCCGCTCGAACTCACCGAGATCGGTCGATTCGGGGTCGACCGCGATCTCGTAGCCGGAGGGGCGCCGGATGATGGTCTGCGCACCCAGGAGCGCGCGCAGTTTGTGCACGTGCACCTGGAGCTGCCCGCGGGCGCTGCGCGGTGGATCGCAGTCCCAGACCAGGTCGATGAGCCGGTCGTCGCCGACCACGGTGTTGGGTTCCAGGAGGAGCGCCGCCAGGACGGTGGCGCGCTTCGGACCGCCGACGTGGAGGGGTTCGTCCTCCCGGACCACCTCGACCGGCCCGAGCAGTCGAAACCGCGTACTGCTCCGGTCAGCCCGCACGTGTACCCCCATTTATCAATAAATGAGTAATTCACATCGCGCGAAAGCCTATCCGGTGTGGCTGGTACGGGGCGGGGCGGCCGTCCACACCGGAGCACGGGGCCGCCCCTCGTCCTCAGCCGCAGAACGCCCAGCTCGAGAGTCCGCCGCCGTAGCGCTGCCCGTCGGTGTCCTCGATGATGCCGGTGTACTGGACGCACTTTCCCGCGGCGGGGGCGGCCACCGCGGCGTAGTGCTGGTAGTCCCCGTACGCCGTGGGGCGGTACTGGTCGCCCTGGATGTCGAGCTGCGCCAGGGTGAAGGAGGCGGAGCCGTGGGTGCGGCCGGACTTGAGGGTCACCACGCAGTTCTCGCCCTCGGCCGAGTTCCACAGCAGGTTGACCGTGCCGATCTGCGTGCTGCCCGCGCCCAGGATCCGGGCGCTGTCCAGGAGGGTCGCCGACCCCTTCGTCCAGGCACACCCGGACCCGGCGAACGCGATCGAGGTCAGGTCGGTGTGCGCGGATGCCGGTGCGGTCGCGGTGGTGAGCATGGCCGTGGTGAGGAGGGTGAGGAGCGCGCCCAGGCGCAGGGAGGTACGGAACGGGTGCTTCATGTGTGCCTTCGTTCGACGTTGTGAAAGGTCTGCCGACTCTCAGCGTTCCCCCCGCCGCTTGCCCCCCGCTTGCCCCTCGCTTACCGCGGAACCGGTGCCGCCGGGGCCGGCTTCCGTCCGCCCCGGGGCCACGGCGGACTGTGCGGCTCCGGAGCGGTCAGCGGGGGGCATCGTCCTCGACGACCATCACCTCGTAGAAGACTCCCGTCATGCCGGGGTAGTAGAGCATCCCGTCGGCGTCCGTCATCTTCCACACCACCCGGCACCGACCGGGTTCGCTCCCGGCGGTGACGGCCACGCTCACCAGGACCGTCTCGCCGGGGTCGGTGTCGTCGACGGGCACCCGTTCGGCTGAGGTGCAGCTCCCCTCGGAGCCGCCCGTCTCCCGGGACAGGTACCGGTCCCGCCACGGAACCAGCCCGGTGTTGGTGAGCTGCCAGGTCTTGATGAACTCCTCGCCCGGGCTCACCGGGGTCCCGTCGGGGACGGTGATGTCGATGTCGAAGCGCGAGGCGTCGCCGGGGATCGGCCGGGAGGTCTCCACCGCCCCGGGCTCGGCGGGGGACGTCGGGGAGGAGGAGGCCTGCACGGTCGGGGGTGCGGCGTCCCCTGAGCCCATGAACTGTGTGACCGTCAGTGTGAGGGCCGATCCGGTGACCGCTCCGACCGCCGTGTGGGCCCACCTGGGAGCGCGGAGCCTTCGTCTCGGCGGGGGGAGCGGGGCCGGGACCGGCGGCTTCTCCCCGGCCGGACCGGTCCCGTCTGCGCAGGGGCCCTCAGCCGCCGCCGCGGGTGGTGCGGCGGGCCGCGGGTCCGTCCCGTGCTGTTCGTGCAGGATCAGCCGGTGCAGCTCCTGGATCTCCGGTCGGGGGTCGCACCCCAGTTCCTCCACGAGCCGTCGGCGCAGCCGTTCGTAGGCGTCCAGTGCCTCCGCGGACCGCCCGGAGGCGTGCAGCAGACGGATCAGCGCGCCGTGCAACGACTCCCTCAGGGGGTGCAACCCGGTCTGCTCGGCCAGCTCCGCGATGAGTGTGGGTTCGGGACGGCCGTCCCGCAGGGACAGGTCGGCGTACAGCTCAAGGGCGGTGAGCCGCAGTTCGCGCGCCCGCTCCCGCTCGGCCACGACACAGGGTGTGTCCGGGACGTCGGCGAACGGCTCGTCCCGCCACAGCGCCAGCGCGTCGGCCAGCAGACTCCGTCCCTCGGACGACTCCGGAGCCAGCCGGACCGCCTCCCGCAGCCGGTTCAGGTCCGTGGGAACGGACGCCAGGAGGTAACCGCCGGCGTCCGTGCGCAGGGTCTCCACGGTCTCCTCGGAACCACCGAGGTCGCGCAGCGTCGCGCGTAGCCGGGAGGCACGCACCTGCACGGCGTTGGCGGGGTCGGAGGGCGGTCGCTGCGGCCAGAGCGCATCGGCCAGGTGGGCGGTGGAGACCCGGCTGTCGGCGTGGGCCAACAGTTCGCCGAGGAAGAGGCGGTCTTTGGCGGCTCGTGGGGCGTCCGACGTGTCGCCGTTGGTGATACGGAGGGGGCCGAGTACGAGGAAGTCCACGCCGAGGATCCTTCCATAACGGGGTGAAAGGGTCCTCGGCGTGGTCGGTGCCGGTGTCTCCCGCCTTCCTACTCGATGTACCTGACCACGTTGGGCAGCGTGTCCCCGTAGACCTCGCGCACGTGGACGCTGTCGGCGTTACGGGGCCACGACGACTCGATGATCTGGTCGTTGCCGATGTAGATCGCCACGTGCGTGGTCGACTGGGGGCTGTTGCCCCAGAAGATCAGGTCACCGGGCTTGCGCTCGGCGTAGGGGACCTGCCTGGCGGACCCGCCGTTGACCTGGTCGTGGTACTGCGCTCCCGTGTGCATGCCGATGTCGACGCCCGCACCCTTCCAGAACGCGTACAGGGTCAGCCCCGAGCAGTCGAAACCGAGCCGGTTGTAGTCGTAGGACCCGCCGGGGCTCGGCGTGTCGATACCGCAGGTGGCGCCACCCTTGCCGCCGGCTCCCCACGAGTAGCTGTACCCCTGGCCGATCTGCGACCGGGCGGTGTCGATGACCCGCTGGATCCGCTCCTCCGGGGTGCCCCCGGTCGATCCCCGCGGACCGTTGGTGCGGCCGTGGCCCACGCTGCAGTCCCCGGGCTCGGGAGCGGTGCTGCCGTCCGGGTCGGTGGGCACGTCGTCGTCGCAGCGGGGCATCCCGGAGATGAACCCGTCGGTGCCGGTGTAGACGTAGCGGTCGGTGACCCACAGCCCGTCGGAGGTCTGGTCCCAGATGTAGGAGCCGTAGGCGCTCTCCCCGTACGCCTGGCAGACGATCTCGATCGTGCTGCCCTCGGCGTAGGTCTTGACCTCGGTGGCCGAGGTGGTCTTGGCGTCCCGCCCGGCCAGGTCGGTCTTGGCCGTGTAACCGCCGCCGGTGCCGCCGTCGGGCTCACCGTCGTCGGGGTCGCAGCGGGGCACGTCGGGGTGGAAGCCGTCGTAGCCGGTGTAGAGGTAGTGGTCGACGACCCAGAGGCCGTCGGTGGTCTTGTTCCAGATGTCGGAGCCGTAGGCCTCCTCGCCGGTGGCCTGGCAGACGACGTCGATCATCGTCCCGTCGGCGTAGGTCCTGACCTCGGTGGCCGAGGTGGTCTTGGCGTCCCGCCCGGCCAGGTCGGTCTTGGCGCGGAAACTGTGCGCGCCGCTCGTCTCCTCGTCGCAGCGGGGCAGGTCGGGGTGGAAGCCGTCGTAGCCGGTGTAGAGGTAGTGGTCGACGACCCAGAGGCCGTCGGTGGTCTTGTTCCAGATGTTGGAACCGTAGGCCTCCTCGCCGGTCGTCTGGCAGACGATCTGTACGGTCGACCCGCCCGCGTAGGTCTTGACCTCGGTGGCCGAGGTGGTCCTGGCGTCCCGCCCGGCCAGGTCGGTCTTGGCGGTGAAGCCCCGGGAGTCGAACGAACCGTCGTCGCACCGGGGGACTCCGGGATGGAAGGTGTAGTAGCCGGTGTAGAGGTAGTAGTCGGTGACCCAGAGGCCGTCGGTGGTCTTGTTCCAGATGTTGGAACCGTAGGCGTTCTCACCGACCGCCTGGCAGACGATCTGTACCGTCGACCCCGACGGGTAGGTCCTGACCTCGGTGCCCGACAGGCTCCGGCCGTTGCGTCCGGCCAGGTCGGTCTTGGCGGTGAAGCCGAACGAGTCGGGGATCCCGTCCTCGCACCGGGGGACGTCGGGGTGGAAGCCGTTGTGGTCGGTGTCGACGTAGTGGTCGGCCACGTAGACGTTCTCGGTGGTCTTGTCCCAGACCGTGGAGCCGTACGCCTCGCCGCCGGTGGTCTGGCAGACCACGGTGACGGCCTCTCCCTGGCGGTACATGTTCTCCTGGACGGTTCGCCCGCTGAGGTAGGGCGTGGCCCGTCCGTTCAGGTCGGCCAGAGCGGTGAAGACGTGGCCGTCCTGGCCGATGTCCGAGCAGCGGGGCAGGTCGGGGTGGAAGCCGTCGTAGCCGGTGTAGAGGTATTCGTCGACCACCCACAGCCCGTCGGTGGTCTTGTTCCAGACGGAGGATCCGTAGGCGAACTCGCCGCGGTCCTGGCAGACGATCTGTACGGTCGACCCGGACGGGTAGGTCCTGACCTCGGTGGCCGAGGTGGTCTTGGCGTCCCGCCCGGCCAGGTCGGTCTTGGCGGTGAAGCCGATGGACGCCCCGGCGGGTGCCGGGAGCGCTGTGGTCAGTGCGAATGCGGCCGTGAGCGCGGCCAGCAGCGACAGCAACCGGAGGAGGTGCCGTCCGGGTCCGCCGGTGGTGTCCCCCGTGCGGTCGGGGAGTCTCGTTTGTCCTGACATGCCCGCCAGGATCCGCGAACCGCCTGTACCGCCACTGAACCGCTCGTGCAGCGAGGGTGCAGCGACCGTACAGCGCGGTCCGCGGCGCCGGGGCGGACCAGCGCGTCCCAACGTCTACTCGATGAACCGGACCACGTCGGGCAGTGCGTCCCCATGGACCTCGCGCGCGGCGACGCTGTCGGCGCCGCGCGGCCACGACGACTCGATGATCCGGTCGTCGCCGACGTAGAGGGCCACGTGCGTGGCCGCTCGGCCGCCTTCTCCCCAGAAGACCAGGTCACCGGGCCTGCGCTGGCCGTAGGGGACCCTGCGGCCCCAGGCGTGGCCGTACTGCGCCTCCGGGTGAACGCCGATGTCGATGCCCGCGCCCCTCCAGAAGGCGTACAGCGTCAGTCCCGAGCAGTCGAACCCCAGGACGTCGTGGTCGTAGTGGCCGTCGGGGCTGGGCGAACTGATACCGAAGGAGGCGCCGCCGTAACCGCCGGCGCCCCAGGAGTAGCTGTAGCCCCGGCCGGTCTGGTCCCGCGCCGTGCCGATGACCCGCCGGATGCGCTCCTCCGGTGTGCCCGAGGCCGATCCGGGCGGGCCGCCGACGCGGCCGTGCCCCACGCCGCGCACGTCGGGCACGGGGACGGCACCGTCCGGGGCGCCGGCCGTGCACCGGGCCGCTCCGGAGGGGACGCCGCCGGCATCGGCGGGCGGGGAGGGGGCCACCGCCCGGAGGTGGTCAACCGGCCTGCTCCCGACGGCGGTTGTGTGAGCCCTCCCGCTCCGCGTGTGGTGGACGGTGCCGATCGTGTCGCCTTCGACGCGCGAGGGGATTCCTGGTTTCCGTGCCATGCCGGTCAGGCTTCGCCAACCGGCTGTACCACCCCTGAACCGCTGGTGCAGAGGGCGCGCAGCGGGAGTGCAGGGAGCCCGCGAACCCACTCCGGCCAGTCGGTTCGCGGGCTCGCGCGCACCTCCTCCGTCCGCTGAGCGGCCCCCGCCTACCGCCCGCGCCCGCCGTCCGGACCCGGCTCAGGCGTTCCCGGCCAGCACACGCAGCGAGCCGTCGCGCATCTCCAGTACCCGGGAGGCCGCGCCGAGGTGCTCGGTGTCGTGGGTGACCAGGAGGGTGGCCACGTCGAACGTCCGCGTGGCCTCGGAGAGCAGGTCCATGATCCGCGCGCCCCGCCCGTGGTCCAGCGCCGCCGTCGGTTCGTCCACCAGCAGGATGCTCGGCCGCCCGACGAGCGCCCGCGCGATGTTCACCCGCTGGCGCTCACCCCCCGACAGCTGGTGCGGGCGCCGGTGCTCCTTGCCCGACAGGCCGACGGCGGCCAGGGTCTCCATGGCGGCGGCGCGCGACCGGCGGGGCGACCGTCCGCGCATGTGGTCGGTCACCTGGAGCTGTTCGACCGCGGTGAGCGACCCCAGCAGGTTCGGCTGCTGGAACACGATCCCCGCCTTCCGCAGCCGGAGGGCGGCCAGCTCGCGGGGCCGCAGCCCGAGCGTGTCGGTGCCGCCCACGGACACCGCGCCCGAGTCGGGCCGGACCAGGGTGGCGGCCACCGCCAGCAGGCTCGACTTGCCCGAGCCGGACGGGCCGACCACGGCGGCCAGTTCACCGGGGGCCACCCGGACCGACACCCGGTCCAGGGCCGTCACCACCCCGTCGCCGTCGGGGAAGGTCAGGGTCACGTCGCGCAGTTCCAGGCTCATCGGACGCCTCCCAGGGCGGTCAACGGATCGACGGAGGTGACGCGGCGGACGGCCAGGACCGCGCCGAGCATGCCCAGCGCGACCATCGCGCCCACGGGCAGGAGGGTGGTGGCCGGGTTGAGCCCGAAGGGCACCGCCGACGCTGCGACCGAGCCCAGCGCCGCACCCGCGGCACCGCCCGCGGCGGCACCCGAGACGAGGACGACGACCGCCTGGGCGAGCGCGTCCCGCAGCAGGTAGCGGGTGGAGCCGCCGAGCGCCTTGAGGATCGCGACGTCCCCGGCCCGCTGGATGGTCCACACGGTCAGGAACGCCCCGACCACGAGCGCCGAGATCGCGTAGAGGAAGCCCTGCATGGCCACGAGGGACCCGTTCTCCGAGGAGAACGAGCCGATCGCGGTCAGACTGTCCTCGCGGGTGGCCGACACCGTTCCCGCGCTCTGGTCGGCCGCGGCAGCGGCGTCCGGGGAGGCCACCCCGGCGGCCACCACGTTCGCGACCGGCGCGTCGGGGTCCTCGCCCCGGTCCGGACGCGGGTCCAGGTCCCGCCAGACGCCGATGTCGGCCCACACCACGGGCAGGTGGCTGTGGTGGCCGGTGTCCGCGACGGCGGCCACGGTCAGGTCGGTCCCGGCGACGGTGAGGGCGGCACCGGTGCCGAGCCCGTACTCGTCGGCCAGGTCCCGCCCGACGACCACGCCGTCGGCGACGCCCTCCGGAGCCAGGCGCCCGCCCGCCGGGGCGGCCAGCAGCGCCACCGCCGAGGACGCGCCGCCGGGGAACTCCGCGCGGACGGTGGCCAGGCCCAGCGGCTCGGCCCACTCCACACCGTCGGTACCGCGCCAGGCGTCGAGCTGGGCGCCGGTGACGGTGCTGTCGGCGTAGGACTCCTCGGGGGCGTCGCCACCCGAGGTCCCGAAGGCGACGTGGCTGGCGGGCAGGTCGCGGACGGCCGAGGTGGACTGGTCGGCCAGTCCCGCCGTCAGCCCGGACAGCAGGACGACCAGCAGGGTGATGAGTGCGACGACCGAGCCCATGAGGGCGAACCGCCCCAGGGCGAAGCGGATGTCACGAAGGGCGACGAACACGGAGGCCCTCCTTCCGGGGAACACGTGGTGGGTGCATGTCCCCAGGCTCCTCCGCGGCCGGGCCCGTCCGCATCGCCCGAAGGGAGCGCCCTCGACGGGGCCGGGGTGGAGCCGGAACTCCATCGTTCGGTTGATGCGCGGTGGGCCGGACAAGCCGTACGCTGCGTTGATGCGGTACGGAGAAGGGCGGGCCACCCGGGCGCCCGAGGTCACGACGGTGCTGCGCGCCCTGCGGCTGCTGCTGCACGCGTGCTTCCTGCTGCTGCTCGGGTTGGGCCTGGCCCGCTACCTCCTGCCCGGTCCGGACGCGGTCGCACCCGGTCACCCGCTGTGGACCCGGTGGGCGGTCGTGGTCGGCGCGCTGCTGCTCGCCGCGGTGTACTGCGCGGGCGCCCGGGCCGCCCGGCACGGTGTGCGGCACGGGCGCTCACTGGGCTGGCTGGCCGCGGTGACGGCGCTGTGGGCGCTGCTCTCCCTGGTCGCCCCCGGTTTCGTGTGGCTGGCCTTCCCCCTGTTCTTCCTCCACCTGCACCTGCTGCGCGGAACGCACGGGGTGGTGGCCGTCGCCGTCATCACGGCCGCCGCGATCGGCGGACAGGCCCTGCACACCGGGGACGTCACCGCCGGGACGGTCCTGGGTCCGATCCTGGGCGCGGTGTTCGCCGTGGCGATCGCCGTGGGCTACGCGTCCCTGTACCGGGAGAGCGAGCGGCGGCGCGAGCTGATCGACACGCTCACCCGGACCCGCGACGAACTCGCCGAGACCCAGCGGCGCGCCGGTGTGCTCGACGAGCGCGAGCGCCTGGCCCGCGAGATCCACGACACGCTCGCGCAGGGCCTGTCCAGCATCGTCCTGCTGCTGCGCGCCGCCGAGAACGCCCTGCCCGAGGCGCCCGACCTGGCGACGGAGCGGATCACGGAGGCCCGCGAGAGCGCCTCGGCCAACCTCGCCGAGGCGCGGCGGTTCGTCCGCGACCTGGCCCCGCCGTCCCTCGCGGGCGGCGACCTGCCCGAGGCCCTGCGCCGCCTGTGCGACCGGGTCGGCCGGGCCGAGGGGATCGACTGCCGCCTCCGCCTGGACGGGACGCCGACCGCCCTGCCGTCCGGCTACGAGGTGGCGCTGCTGCGCGCGGCGCAGGCCAGCCTGGCCAACGTCGCCGCGCACGCCCGTGCGCGGACGGCCGTGGTCACGCTCGGCTACCTGGAGGGGGAGGTCACCCTGGACGTGTTCGACGACGGGGTCGGGTTCGACCCGGACTCCACACCGGGCAGGCGCGACGGTACGGGGTTCGGCCTCGTGGGGCTGCGGGAGCGGGTCGCGCTGCTCGGCGGGCGGCTCGACGTGGAGTCCGCCCCCGGCCAGGGGACCGCGGTCGCCGTCCGTCTGCCGCTGACCCGGGAGGAGTCCCCGTGACCGAGAGCCCGCTGCGCATCCTGCTCGTGGACGACCACCCGGTCGTGCGGCACGGGCTCACGGCGATGTTCGCCGACCGGCCCGACATGGAGGTGGTGGCCGAGGCCGCCGACGGGCGGGAGGCACTGGAGGCGCTGGCCGCCGGGACCGGCGTGGACGTGGTCCTCATGGACCTGCGGATGGGAGCGGGCATGGACGGGGTGACCGCGATCCGCCGGATCACCGCACTCGACGCTCCACCGCCCGTGCTCGTGCTGACCACCTACGACACCGACGCCGACATCCTGGCGGCGGTCGAGGCCGGGGCGACCGGGTACATGCTCAAGGACGCCCCGCCCGACCAGCTGTGCGACGCCGTGCACGCGGCGGCGCGCGGACAGACGGCGCTGGCGCCCGACGTCGCCAACCGGCTCATGGCCCGGCTGCGCTCGCCGAGTCCGGCGCTGAGCGCGCGCGAGCTGGAGATCCTGGGGCTGCTCGCGCGGGGGCTGTCCAACCGGGCGATATCGCGGGAGCTGTTCATCAGCGAGGCGACGGTCAAGACCCACCTGGTCCACGTGTTCGACAAGCTCGGGGTGGACAACCGGACCGCCGCGATCACCACCGCGATCCAGCGCGGACTGATCCGTGTGGAGTGATCCGCTCCGGTAGGGGCCCTCCTTCGTTACGATGGGTGACATGTCCATTGCGAATCGGTTCGGCGGCGGTGGGGACCGCAAGCGCGGTCTGCTCTCGCTGGCGGTGTTCGTCGGCGCGTCCTACCTGGTGGCGGTGGTCGGGTCCGCCGCCGCGTCGGGCTCCGGCGCGTTGTACGCCTCACTGGAACGGCCGCCGTGGGCCCCGCCGTCGTGGGTGTTCGGCCCGGTGTGGACGGTTCTCTACGGGCTGATCGGTGTTTCCGCCTGGCTGGTCTGGCGACGGGCGGGCTGGGACGCGCGCACCGCGCTGCTGTGGTGGTGGGTGCAACTGGCCCTGAACGCCGTGTGGACCCCGTTGTTCTTCGGCGCCCGGCAGTACGGCCTGGCCTTCCTCGACATCTGCCTGCTGCTCGTCGCCGCGGTGGCCACGATGGTCGCCTTCTGGCGTCTGCGCGGTTCGGCGGCCCTGCTGCTGGTCCCCTACGTCCTCTGGGTGGCGTTCGCCTCGGCGCTCAACCTGAACATCTGGCTGAACAACGCCTGAGTTTTTGCCCGGCCCGGTCGGCGATTCCGGAAAATGCCGGTCGAATTGCCGGTGACGTCGGAAATGGCGGTCATTCTTCCGATCCCTTTTCCCCGGCCATTGCCCTAGGGTGGATCCGATCGCCGAGGGCGGTCGTGACGGTGGAGCGTCGAACACGGGGGAGACGGCGATGAGGGTCCTGGTCACGGGAGGCGCCGGATACGTCGGCAGTGTCGTCACGGCTCGGCTCGTCGAGGCGGGCCACCGCGTCACCGTGCTCGACGACCTGTCGACCGGGCACGCCGACGCCGTCCACCCCGGGGCGCGCTTCGTGCGCGGTACCGTGCGCGACCGCGCGGCCGAGGTCCTCGCCGAGGGCCACGACGCGGTCCTGCACTTCGCGGCGCGCTCGATCGTCTCCGAGTCGGTCGCCCGCCCCGACCGCTACTGGAACGGCAACGTGGGCACCTCGTTCGCACTGCTGGAGGCGATGCGCGCGACCGGCACCGGACGTCTGGTGTTCTCCTCGACCGCCGCCGTCTACGGCGAACCGGAGACGACCCCGATCACCGAGGACGCTCCGGTCCGGCCCACCAACCCGTACGGCGCCACCAAGGCCGCCGTCGACGCCGCCCTGACCGAGCACGCCCGCCTGCACGGGACCGCGGCGGTGAGCCTGCGGTACTTCAACGTCGCGGGGGCCGACCGGGGGCGGGGCGAACGGCACGCGGTCGAGACCCACCTGATCCCGAACGTGCTGTCCGTGGCCTCGGGCGGGCGGGCCTCGGTGTCGGTGTTCGGCGACGACTACCCCACCCCCGACGGCACCTGCGTGCGCGACTACATCCACGTCGCCGACCTGGCGCGGGCGCACCTGCTGGCCCTGGAGCACGCCCGCCCGGGCGAGCACGAGGTCCTCAACCTGGGCAACGGCGCGGGCTTCTCCGTCCAGCGGGTGCTCGACGTCTGCCGCGAGGTCACCGGCCACCCGATCCCGGCCGTGCCCGCCGCCCGCCGCCCCGGCGACCCCGCGGTCCTGGTGGCCTCGGCCGAGCGGGCCGCGCGCGTGCTCGGCTGGCGCCCCGAACGCCCCGACCTGCGCGACATCGTCGCCGACGCCTGGGCCTTCGCCCGGACGGCCGCGCCCACCGCCGTCTGAGGGCCGCCCGCCCCGGTCAGGGGTGCCGGTCGAGGAACGCGCGTACGGCGGCGCGCCAGGCGTCGGGCGCCTCGACGGCCACCAGGTGGCCGGACTCGACCTCCGCGAACTCGGCTCCGGGGATCCCCTCGGCCAGTTCACGCGACAGCGCGGGAGGGGCGAGCCGGTCCAGGGTGGCGGCCACGACCAGGGTCGGCACCGCGATCCCGGCGAGGAGGGCGGTGTTGTCGGTCCGCTCGACCAGGTCGACGTGCTCGGGGGTGCCCTCGGGGATGGACCCGGCCAGGCCGGACACCGCCTGCTCCAGTTCCTCCGAGCTCAGCGCCTCCAGCGCGTGGTCGCCCGTCGCCACGAAGGTGAGGAACCGGGCGAGCAGGTCGCGGTCGCCCCTGAGCAGCTCCCGCCACACCTGGACGGCCAGCCGCACCCGGTGGTCGGGCCGGGCGAAACCTGCGGTGAGGATCAGCCCCGTGACCCGTTCGGGGTGCCGGGCGGCGGCCCGGACGGCGACCGCGGCCCCCATCGAGTAGCCGAGGACGGTGAACCGCTCGACCCCGGCCGCGACGGCGGTCGCCACCAGGGCGTCGGCCACGGAGTCCAGGTCCAGGCGGGTCGCGGAGCGCGGGGTGCCGCCGGTACCGGGCATGTCGGGGGCGACCACGGTGTGCGTGCTGGTGAGGTCGTCGAGGAGGGGGCCGAAGTTGGCCTCGATCCCGCCCCCGCCGCCGTGCGCGAGGACGAGACCGGGACCGGAGCCCTTGACCGTGTGGGCGAAATGTTCGATCATGCGGCGAGGTTAGGCACTGACACCGGTGTGAAGGTCAAGTGTGAGGCGGGGCACGGCGTGCTGATCGGGGAGTTGTCGGAGCGGACCGGGGTGAGCCGCCGCCTGTTGCGGTACTACGAGGAGCAGGGGCTGCTCGACTCCACGCGCTCACCGAACGGGTACCGGGTCTACGGTCCCGACGCCGTGCGCGTCGTCCACCACATCCGGGCGCTGCTGGACATGGGGCTGGGCACCGGGGTCATCGCCTCCGTCCTGCCGTGCGCCCGGGGCGGGGCGGACGGGCCGCTGGACCTGGAGATGTGCCCGGACCTGCTGGCCACCATCCGCCGCGAACTGGCCGAGCTGGACGCCCGGATCGAGCGCCTCCGGAGCCACCGCTGCGCCCTGGCCTCGCACGTGGCCTGACGCCAGGTCGCGCGCGGCACGCTCACCCGCCCGGGGGCGCGGGCCGCACCCGCACCAGCTGACTCAGCGCCGCCAGCACCGGCAGCTCCACCAGGGGCCCGGCCACCAGGGCGACCGCGATGAGCGGCCGGTCGGGGAAGGCGGCCACGGCCACCGCCAGGGCGACCGGCGAGTTCCGGGCGACCGTCGTCATGGTGAGCGTGACCCGCTGGTCGGCGGGCAGCCGGAGGGCGCGGGAGGCCGACAGCGCGGCCAGGGGAGCGACCGTGAAGAACACCGCCAGCGGGGGCAGCAGGGCGGCCAGCTCCCCGGCGTGTCCGACGACCGTGCGCGCCTGCCACGCGAACATCGCCAGCACCGCGGTGTACAGCAGCGGTAGGACCGAGCGGTTCGCCCAGCCCATGAGCACCCGGTCCCGCCAGAGCGGGCCCTTCGACCACCGCGCCGTCCGGCGCAGGAGCACCGCCGCGACCAGGGGGAGCAGCAGGACCAGGAGCACCGCCTCGACCAGGGTGCGGGTTTCCACCATCGCGGCCTCGCCGCCCAGCAGCACCACGTACACCGGCAGCAGGACGAGCTGGAGCACCAGGTTCACCGGCAGCAGCGCCGTGGCCGCCCCCATGTGCCCCCGGGCCAGGCCGGTGAACACCAGGTACCAGTCCGTGCAGGGCGTGACCAGCAGCAACAGCAGTCCGATCCGCAGGTCGGGATCGTCACCGAGCAGCCCGGCCCCCAGCGCCCACGCCAGGAGCGGGGTGAACACGAAGTTGAGCACCAGACTCGCCGCGACCACCCGCCCGGTCTCCCGGGCGGCACGGACCTGCCCCGCGTCCACCTGGGTGAACACCGCCACCAGCAGGAGGATCAGCGCGGGCAGGACCACGTGCCCCGCGGCGGCGCCGACGGGCCAGAGGGATCCGATCACCAGTCCGGCGAGCGCGGCGACGGCCACGAACAGGGACTGGAACCTCTCGGACGCGGACACGGGCCCCCAACTGCGCGGTCGGGCGGATGGTGTCCCCACGTTAGGCCACGTCATGACCGGTGCGCCGCCGGGCCTGACCGCGCACGCCCGGCCGGAACCCGGCCGGGCGTGCGCGGACGGGGCGTCAGGCCCAGATCCCGGTGCGCGCGGTACGGCGGGCGTAGTCGGCGAAGTCGCCCGCCGGACGGCCGAGCACCTGGCGCACGTCGTCGGTCGGTCGCGTGTTCCGGCCGTCCAGGATCTCCTGGAAGAGCTCCGCCAGCCCCCGGGCGAGCTCGGCCGGGACGCCGTCCGCCACCGCGCCCTCGACGTACTCCTCAGGCGTGACCGTCAGGTGTTCCACCGCCCGCCCGGACGCCTCGGACAGGACCGCGGCGGCCTCCGCGAAGGTCAGCGACCGGGGCCCGGTCAGGTCGTAGGTCCGCCCGGCGTGCCCGTCCTGGGTCAGCGCCGTCACGGCGACCTCGGCGAGGTCGTCCAGGTCGACGAACGGCTCGGCCGCGTCCGGGACCGGCAGGAGCGTGACCCCGGCGCGGACCTGGTCGGTGAAGAAGGACTCGGAGTAGTTCTGCGCGAACATCGAGCAGCGCGTCAGGGTCGCGGCCGGGAACACCTCGCGGACCGCCCGCTCGGCGGCCAGCGCGCCGTCCTCGCCGCGCCCGGAGAGCAGGACCGCCCTGCCCACGCCGTGCTCGGCGGCCCGGGCCGCGAAGGCGGCGACGGTCTCGGCCGCGCCGGGGAAGGCGAGGTCGGGGTGGTAGCAGAGGTAGACGCCCGTGACCCCCTCCAGCACCGCGTCCCAGGTGCCGGTGTCGTGCCACTCGAAGGGCGGGGTGCCCGACCGCGACCCGACGCGCGTGTCCACGCCGCGCCGTGTGAGGAGGTCGGTGACGCGGCGGCCGGTCATGCCGGTGCCGCCGGTGACAAGGATGCGTTCGTGTGTCGTCATGGATTCAGTACAGCAGCGCCAGTCCAGACGGAACATGGTTCAGATGCTGGATCACATAAGAGATCGTCTGATGCGGCGTAGGGTGGAGGCATGGATCCCCTCACACACCTCCTGGACGGACCCCGAGCACGGGGCGCCTGCACGCTGCGCACGGTGATGAGCCCGCCCTGGGCGATCGAGGTCCGCGACCGCGCCGCCCTGACCCTCGTGGTGGTGACCTCGGGCCGGGCGCGTGTGGCCGGTACCCACGGGCAGGCCGCACTGGTCCCCGGTGACGTGGTCCTGATGCGCGGGCCCGACCCGTACGTCGTCTCCGACTCCTCCGGCCGCTCCTCCGCGCCCGCCATCACCATCCTCCCCGGCCAGCGCTGCGTGTCCGCCGAGGGGGAGGAGGTCCACCTGACCATGAGCCACGGCATCGGCACCTGGGGCAACGACCCCGACGGCGAGGACACGATGGTCGTGGGCGCCTACGAGGACGACAGCGAGGTCGGCCGACTCGCCCTGACCGCGCTGCCGCCCATGACCGTCCTGCCGGGCGGCCGCGTCGACCCGGCGCTCGTGGACCTGTTGAGCCGTGAGATCACCTCCGGGCGGGTGGCCCAGGCCAGCCTCACCGACCGCCTCCTGGACTCGCTGCTCGTCATGGCCGTGCGCGCGTGGCTGGAGGAGGACCGCGACCGCCGCCCCACCTGGCTCCGGGGCGGGAGCGATCCGGTGGTCGCCCGGGCCCTCGAACTGATCCACGAACGCGCGGCCCAACCCTGGACCCTGGAGGGGCTCGCCCGGGCCTGCTCCGTCTCCCGCGCCACCCTGGCCGCGCGCTTCCAGCGGGCCGTGGGCACCCCGCCCATGACCTACCTGCGTACCTGGCGGCTGACCACCGCGTCCGACCTGCTCACCGCCGAACCGGGCCTGGGCCTGGAGTCGGTCGCGGCGCGGGTCGGCTACGGCAGCGCGTTCGCGTTCAGCACGGCCTTTCGCAGGCACACCGGGGTCAGTCCGTCCCGGTACCGGTCGCGGGCCGAGCCGGTGGCGCACTGAACCGCGACCGCAGGCGCCGCAGCATCCGGGCGTCCTGGAAACCGACCGCCCGCGCCGCCGCCTCCAGGGTCTCCCCGGTGCCGATCAGGTGTTCCGCGTGCTCCAGCCGCAGCGCCTGCTGGTACCGCAGCGGCGTGAGCCCGGTCGCCGACGTGAACGCGCGGGTCAGGGTGCGCTCGCTCACCCCCGCCCCCGCGGCCAGCTCCGTCAGCCGGAGCGGCGACCGGTAGCGCGCGTCGATGGCGTCCTGGACCCGGTGCACCACGTCCACCACATGCCCCCGGTGCCGCATCATGGCGCTGGCCTGCGGTTCGTCACCGTTGCGGCGCGCGTAGACCACCATCTGCCGCGCCACCGAGGCCGCCGCCGAGGGGCCGTGCCGCACGGTGACCAGGTGCAGCGCGAGGTCGATACCGCTGGCGATCCCCGCCGAGGTGACCACACCGCCGTCCGCCACGTACAGCACGTCGGGCACCACCCGCGCCCGGCGGTGGCGGCGGGCCAGCTCTTCCTGGAGCGTGTGGTGGGTGGTGCAGCGCCGACCGTCGAGCAGCCCCGCCTCGGCCAGGGCGAAGGCCCCCGAGCAGACACTCGCCACGGTGCCGCCCGCCGCGTGGTGGGCGGTCAGGGCCCCCGCCTGGTCGTCGGTGAGCACACGGCGCACGGCGGCGTCGCCGGTGCGCCAGCCCGGGACCAGCACGAGGTCGCGCGCTCCCAGTTCGGGCCAGGAGGTCTCGGCGCGCAGGGTCACGCCCTGGGCCGTGGGGACGTCCGGGTGTTCGGCCACGTACCGGGTCCGGTACGCCAGCCCCAGCAGGGACTCGGCGGTGGAGAACACCTGCGCCGGGCCCGCGAGGTCGAGCAGGTGCAGGCCCGGCGTGAGGAGGAAGACGACTGTGGTCACGATCCGGTCAGTGTAGCCTCCGCGGTGATCTCGGCGACCGTGCGCACCCTGGCGAACCGGCCCGAGAGCGCGTACACGGTCCGCTGGACGATGGCGTCGGGCAGCAGGGTGGCCGGGTCGGCGAGGATCTCCTCCAGGGGGCGGCCGGCGGGGGCGCCGGGCGCCTCGATCGGTTCGGTGGCGGTGGCGTCCACCGCGAACGTCACCCGGTAGCCGAGGTCGGAGGCGACCCTGGCGGTGGTCTCGCAGCACTGTTCGGTGCGCACGCCGCAGACGGTGACCTCGTCCACACCGCGTTCGGTCAGGTATCCGTGCAGGTCGGCACCGGTGATGGCGTTGTGCACGGTCTTGGTGCGCACCGGTTCGCCCTCGCGCGGGACGAGCCCGTCCATGAGCTCGACGAACCCGCGCCCGGGGTCGAAGACGGTGCCGCTGCCGGGTTCGGTGTGCAGGACCCAGATGACGAGGTCGCCCCGTCGGCGGGCGTGGTCGACCAGGGGGGCGATCCGGTCGGCGACGTCGGGGGCGGAGGACGCCGACCAGCTCTCGCGCTGGAGGAAGGACTTCTGGGCGTCGATGACGAGGAGTGCGTGTGCCATGCGTCGATCCTGGCAGTGCGGACCCGGGCCGGGACAGACACGATCGCGCCGATGGCCGGACCGATCCGGTCACCCGCGGTCGAGCCGGTCAGGCCAGGCGCTTCTTGAAGCCCACGTGCGAGGGCAGGTAGCCCAGCCGCTCGTAGAAGCGGTGCGCGTCCCCGCGCGTCGCGTCCGAGGTCAGCTGGAGCAGCGCGCACCCGCGTCGGCGCGCCTCCGCCTCGGCCCAGGCCATGAGGTCGGAGCCGACCCCGTTGCCGCGTTCGTCGGCGTGCACCCGCACCGCCTCGATCTGGGCGCGGCTCGCCCCGCCCCGGGACAGGCCGGGGATGAAGGAGAGCTGGAACGTGGCGACCACCCGGCCGCCGCGGCGGCCGACCACGAGCAGCTCGCTCGGATCCCCGTCGACGGCCTCGAACGCGGCGAGGTAGGGGGTGGGGTCGTCCGTGTTCTCGCGGTTCGCCCCCAGTTGGTCGTCGGCGATCAGCGCGACGATCGCCGGGACGTCCTCGGCGCGGGCGGGGGTGAAGGTGACGGGCTCGGTCACAGGATCTCCTCGGCTCGGATGCGGCAAACGTAGCGAACCATCCGCAACCACGCGGGCTGGGGGTGTCGGCGCCGCACCACGCGCCGGGGCCGTCCCCCGGCCGCGGCCCGCACCGGTGAGCATCCGGTCAGAGCAGCAGGTCGGCCACCTCGCGGAGGTCGGCGGCCACCGCGGTCGCCTCCGCCAGCTCCTCGGGTGTGTGGGTGGAGGCCACGGCGATGACCGGCATTCCCGCGCTCCGCCCCGCCCGCACACCCGCGGGCGAGTCCTCCACCACCACGCACCGCTCGGGCGCGGCCCCCATCCGCTCGGCCCCCAGCAGGTACGGAGCCGGGTGCGGCTTGCCCTGCGCCACGTGGTCGGCGGTCACCAGGACGTTGGGGAACGGCAGGCCCGCCGCCTCCAGGCGCGCGTGCGCGATCAGGTCGCCGCCGGAGGTCACGATCGCCCAGGGGCGGTGCCGCCCGTCGAGCGCGGCGATCAGCTCGCGGGCGTGCGGCATCGCCCTGACGTCCTCCGCCCGCGCCACCTCGTGTGCCTGGATCCGGTGCGCCTCCGCCTCCGGGTCCAGGTGCGGGGCGACCAGGCGGACGAGACCGAGGTCGGTGCGCCCCGCGTGGTACCGCAGCACCTCGTCCGCGTCCAGACCGCGCTCCCCGGCCCAGGCGGTGAGGCCCCGGGCGATGCTCTCCCCGGAGTCGACCAGGACGCCGTCCAGGTCGAACAGGACGGTCGCCTCGGTGTGGTCGCCCACGCGTGCCTCCGATCGGTCGGTGTGTTCCCGCCGCACGCTACCGCGCCGTGGGCAGCGTCACCTCGGTGAGGACGCCCCGGTGGTCCGTGCCGCCCACGTCGGGCACCTCGTACTCCCTGACCCCGACCTCCCCGGACCGCACCAGCACGTGGTCGATGGCCACCCGCGGCAGCGACCCGTCGGCGGGCCAGGTCCCGGTCAGTCCGTCTCCGTGGACCCGCCCTGCGCTGACGTAGCCCGAGTCCAGGACCGCGCGCATCGCGGCGTGGTCGAGGGTGGCGTTGAAGTCCCCGGCCAGGATCCCGAACCCGTCGATCTCGTCCGTGGCCGGGAGCGCGGCCAGGCCGGCCCGCCAGACGGGGAGGCTCTCCGCCGAGTACGGAGCCACCGGGTGCACCGACACCACCTCCAGCGCCTCCTCGGGGAACCCGCCCCCCTCCCTCCCCCCGGTCGCCGCGTAGCCGGGCACCTCGATCCCCGCGTGGGCCATGTGGAGCGCGCCGATCTCCCGGCCCGGGCCACCCCGGTCGGTCAGGGGGAAGACCGAGTGGACGCTGCTGCCGTACACGCCCGGGGCGGAGTGGTCGACCGTGTGCGGCAGCCACGTGCCCAGGCCCGCCGCCTCCAGGTCGTCCACCAGCTCGGGGGTGACCTCCTGGAGGGCCAGGACGTCCACCTCGCGGTCGCGGACGAGTTCCACCACGTCGGCCGCCGCCACGCCGCCGGCCAGCGTGTTGAGGCTCAGGAGCCGTACCGTCGTGTGACCCGACGAGGTGATCCCGAAGTCGACCGCGCGCGGCAGTACCGACACCGCCAGTACGAGCACGGCCGCGGCCAGCACCGCCAGCGGGGCCCACCGCCGGAGCAGGCCGACCGCGAGCCCGGCCGCGGTTCCGGCCGCCAGCGCGTACGGTGTGAGTGCCATCAGGGGGACCAACGGGTAACCGCGTTCCCAGCCGAACGCCCTGACGAGGGCGAACACGGCGAAGGCGACCGCCACCGCCCAGACGAGGACGGTCACGCCCGGACTCCGCCGCCGCCCCGTGCGCTCCTGCGCGCGGTACGGCTCCGCCCTCCGTACGACCACCGGCCCGACCCCCTCCGCGTCCCCGGAACGTTCTTTCGCCCATGGGACCACGGGGGCGGCCGACGGTGCGCGGTCACGCCGCGACGGCCCGCGCGGTGGCTCCCGTCACGTGGGCCGCGCCACGCGGCGGCCGTGTGCGCACGGTGGGCGCGGATCCCGTTCCCCGACCGACGCTCCCATAGAAAAATCTATGCTGACCTCAGGCATTTCTATTGGTAAAGCGATCAGCGCCAGGTCTACTGTGTGCGGGTGCGCGCGCCTGACCGCGCGCCACACACCACCCGGCCACAGGTAAGAGGAAGCACCATGTCCGTCACCAGCAGGGAAGTCCACCTCGTCGCCCGTCCGGTCGGCGAGCCCAAGCCCGGGGACTTCGCCCTGGTCGAGACCTCCGTCGCCGAGCCCGGCCCCGGACAGGTCCTCGTCCGCAACGACTGGATGTCCGTCGACCCGTACATGCGCGGCCGGATGAACGACACCGAGTCCTACGTGCCCCCGTTCCGCCTCGGCGAGGTGATGGAGGGCGGCGCCGTGGGCACCGTGACCGCCTCGGGCAGCGACGCCGTCCCGGTCGGCGCCACCGTCCTGCACATGGGGGGTTGGCGCGAGTACGCCCTACTGGACGCGGACACGGTACGCGTGGTCGACACCGACCAGGCACCCGCCGACGCCTACCTGGGTGTCCTGGGTATGGTCGGGCTCACCGCCTACGCGGGTCTGACCCGGATCGCCCCGGTCAAGGAGGGCGACGTCGTGTTCGTCTCGGGCGCGGCGGGCGCCGTCGGCAGCCTCGCCGGGCAGATCGCGCGCCAGCTCGGCGCCTCCCGCGTGATCGGATCGGCGGGCGGCCCGGAGAAGAAGCGCCGCCTGCTGGAGGAGTTCGGCTACGACGCGGCGATCGACTACCGTGAGGGCGACCTGGAGGGCCAGCTCGCCGAGGCCGCCCCGGACGGGGTCGACGTGTACTTCGACAACGTCGGCGGGGACCACCTGCGCGCGGCGATCGGCGCCATGCGCACCCACGGGCGGCTCGCGCTGTGCGGGGCCATCTCCATGTACAACGCGACCGAGCCGGTGCCCGGCCCGGACAACCTCTTCCTCGCGGTGGGCAAGCGCCTCACCCTGCGCGGGTTCATCGTCGGCGACCACTTCGACCTGTTCGGGGAGTACGCCCAGCGCGCCGGGGGCTGGCTGGCCGAGGGCTCGCTGAAGGCGGAGCGCACCGTCGTCGACGGCATCGACCACGCGGTCGACGGCTTCCTCGACATGATGCGCGGAGCCAACACCGGCAAGATGCTGGTGCGCCTGGGCGCCTGAGCGCCCGGCCGGGGCCCGCGCCGCCGGAGTCCCCGGCGCGCGGGCCCGTTCCCGTGTCCGCGCCCGGCCGCCCCGCCCTCCGGTTCCGGGGCCGGATCCAGACCGTCGTCCTCGTCCTGGCCGAACAGCCCGGGCGCCGTCAGCGCGCACGTACCCGATCCGACGCACCTGTTCCGGTCCGCCGTGATCCTCATGCCGCGCCCTTCCGGGAGACCGGGAGGGCGCGCACGCCGTACAGCGCGCCCCCGTCGGTGAAGGGAAGTCCGCGACGTCGGTGGATGCGGTGTCGTGGGTCATGGCTGTGTCCCCCGCGCCCGGTTCGGTCGTGGCCCCCGACGACATCATGGCGGGCGGGGCCGGTGCAGGGGCGGCCGTGCGGAACCCGGGGAAGGGCGCGAAGAACATCGCGCCGCCTATGGCATGAGATGTCACGAGATTTCATCTCAGAAAAGTGTGGCTGATCCTGAAAAATCCCCCCTGGGAACATCGGCGGAGATTCCACCGTGTGTCTTTCGGGGATTTCGGGGAGAAAGCACGAGACGCCCGGGGGTGATCGGGGCGGTGCCCTTCTCCCCGCCCCCGTCCGTTGTATCGTGCGAGGCCGGAGCGGGTATCAGAGGCCGCCCCGGCGCGGTGGAGCGGGCCACGGATACCAGAAAGCACACGGAATGCTCGACAGAATCACGCAGTGGCTGGGGCTCCGGACGGATCCGGTCATCTTCTTCGTCGCCGCGGCGCTGGCCGTCGCCTTCGTGGTGAGCGCGATCGTCTTCACCGAGGCCGTCGACGCCGCTTTCGGCGCGGTGTCCGGGTGGATTCTCACCCACCTCGGATGGCTCTACATCCTTGGTGTCACCACGTTCCTCGTCTTTCTCATCGGAATCGCCTTCAGCAGGTACGGCCACGTCCGCCTCGGCCCCCAGGACGGCAGACCGGAGTACAACGACTTCATCTGGTTCTGCATGCTGTTCGCGGCGGGGATCGGCAGCATCCTCATGTTCTGGGGGGTGGCCGAGCCGATCAGCCACTACGCGGACCCGCCCCGGGCGGACGTGGAGCCGGAGTCGGTGGACGCGGCCCGGCAGGCCATGGGGTTCACGCTCTACCACTTCGGCCTGCACACCTGGACGATCTTCTGCCTGCCCGCGCTCGCCTTCGCCTACTTCGTGTACCGCAGGGGGCTGCCGTTCCGGGTCAGCTCCGTCCTCCACCCCTTCATCGGCGACAGGATCAGCGGCCCCATCGGGCGGAGCGTCGACATCGTCGCCGTCCTGGGCACCCTGTTCGGGGTGGCGGTCACCATCGGCCTGGGCACGATGCAGATCAACAGCGGCCTCAACGAACTGTTCGGGGTCTCCGAGAACCGGGTGACCCAGCTCGCGCTCATCGCCATCGTCACCTGCATCGCGGTGGCCTCGGTCGCCTCCGGGCTGGACGTCGGCATCAAGTGGCTGTCGACCATCAACATCGTCATGGCCGTGGGCCTGCTCGCCTACGTGTTCGTGCTGGGCTCGCCGGTCTTCCTCGCCCGCGGGGTCATCGAGACCACGGGCGTGTACCTGGAGGCGCTCGTCCCGCTGTCGTTCTGGAACGACACCTTCGGCGACACCGGCTGGCAGGGCTCGTGGACCGTCTTCTACTGGGCCTGGACGATCACGTGGTCGCCGTTCGTGGGCATCTTCATCGCCCGCGTCTCCAAGGGGCGCACCATCCGCGAGTTCGTGGTCGGGGTCCTGTTCATCCCGACGGCGTTCAGCATCGTGTGGTTCAGCGTGTTCGGGCTGTCGGCCTTCGACATCGAGATGTACGGCGGGGGAGGACTCGTCGAGGCGGTCGTGGTGGAGCAGGACCTGCCCGGCGCGCTCTTCTCGTTCCTGGAGCACTATCCGCTGACGACCCTCGTGTCGGGGCTCTCGATCCTCATCGTCGTCATCTTCTTCACCACCTCCTCGGACTCGGCGTCCCTGGTGGTGGACATGCTGTGTTCGGGTGAGGCCAGGAACCCCACGCGGCAGCGCGTCTTCTGGGGCGTGGCCGAGGGGGCGGTCGCCGCCACCGTGCTCACCGCCTCCGGCGTCGGCGGGCTGGACGCCCTCCAACAGACGATCATCGTCTTCGGCCTGCCGTTCTTCGCCATCGCCTTCGTCATGATGGCGGCCCTCCTGCGCTCCCTGAGGCGGGAGACGGTGGCCGAACCGGCCCGCGTGCGCCCGTTGTCGGTGCGGCGGCGGGGAGGCTCCGAGGGCAGGGGCAGGTAGCCGTCGGCGTCCGAGGACGTGCGGTCGCCCTGCGCCCCGAACACGTGGGCGGACCAGCGGACCGAGGGGCGGGCAGCGGGTGGCGGCCGGGAGAGGGTCGCTGCAACCGATCGCGGCGGGTGCGTGGGTAACAAACACCCGCAACCGTTCGGGGTGCCCGCGGTGACCAGGTGCGGGTACGGGGCCCACCCCCGCCCACCGATGGGCAGCGGTGGGCCATGATGGCCCCATGACCACCGACACCACCGACGAACGCTTCCTGTCCTCGGTCGCCGACCGGCTCGCCGCCCTCCCCGCCGTCAGCGCGGTGAGCCTCGGCGGGGCCCGGGACCTGGCGGTCTACCACCGGGGCGCCTTCGGCCCCGGGGCCCTGCGCGACGCCGGGTGGGAGGGCGAGGCGTCCGAGAGCGGCGGCCGGGGAGGCGGTGCGTTCGACGGCGGCACCCGGTTGCGGATCGACGGGCGCCGCGTGGACGTGCACCACCGGGACCTGGCCGACGTGGAGTATTGGTGGGCCGAGGCGCGGGAGGGGCGGTTCGGGATCGAGCCCCACGTGTTCCACCTCGCCGGGAGCCCGACCTACCTGGTCGTGGCCGAGCTCGCCCTCGGCCGGGTCCTGGCCGGCGACCTGCCCCGCCCCGACTACCCCGAGGCGCTGCGGGTGGGCGCGCCCCCGGTGTGGCGGGGCCTGGCCGCCGCGACGCTCTCCCACGCCGAGCACGTCCACGCGCCGCACGGCCGGGTGGCGCAGTGCGCCGGGCTCGTCGCCCGGGCCGCGTCGCAGGCCGCGCACGCCGTTCTCGCCGTCCGGGGCGAGTGGGTCGCCGACGACAGGACGCTCCTGCCCCGGGCGGGTCTGGAGGAGGTCGACCTCGTCGTCGCCGGGATGACCGCCGACCCCCAGGACCTGACGGCCGCGGTGGCCGAGGTCGGTCGGATCATCGCGACCGCCTGACGTTCGGCCCTGGCGGACGCGACCGGGGTGACGGGCGGTACCTGACCGGGCCGCTGACCTCGCGTCACGCGGCGGGGCGGTTTATCCGGCGCGTATCGCTGGAATGAAGCGAACGTGAGGGTAACTCGGTTCGATTCATGAACCTGGAGGTCGCCATGATGCTCATGCGTACGGACCCGTTCCAGGAGTTCGAGCGGATCACCCAGCGGCTCCTCGGCGACGCGACCCACCCGGTCGTCATGCCGATCGACGCCTACCGCGAGGGTGACGAGTTCGTCGTGCAGTTCGACCTGCCCGGGGTCCGGGCCGACTCCATCGACCTGGAGATCGAGCGGAACGTTCTCACCTGCAGGGCGGAGCGCCGGCTGACCGTTCCCGAGGGGAGCGACGCGGTCGTGGCCGAGCGGCCCTCGGGGAGGTTCTCCCGGCAGCTGTACCTGGGGGAGGAGTTGGACACCGACCACCTGTCCGCCGAGTACGCCGACGGCGTGCTCACGGTGACCATCCCCGTGGCCGAGAGGGCCAAGCCGCGCAGGATCAGCATCACCGGCGGAGGAGGCCGCAAGCAGGAGATCAAGGGCTGAGCACCGGCCCGTCCGGGGCCGGACCCGACCGGGGTCCGGCCCCGGACACGTGCCGGAGCCCCGTGTCACGCCCCGCCGGAGACCCGCTGGACCACCTCGAAGCCCCACAGCTCACTGCCGGTCGCGGCGGGCTTGGCCCCCTCCGCGCCGCCGTGCCCGTGCCCGTGGCCGTGCCCGTGCCCGGTCTGTCCGGACTCCTGCGCGGCCTGGGCGTGCCCGTGCCTGAACTCCTGGCTGTTCACCCAGTTCTGGAAGTCCTCCTCCGACCGCCACCGGGTGTAGACCAGGTACCGGTCGGTGCCCTCGACCGGACGGAGCAGCTGGAACTCCTCGAACCCCGGCTGGTTCTCCACCAGCCCCGCCCGCTTGGCGAAGCGCTCCTCCAGGGTGGCTCCCGCGCCCTCAGGGACGGTCAGGACGTTGAACTTGACGACGCTCATACGCATCCTCCACGTTGTTCGGTACGGCCCCCAACCTAGGACAGTCCACCGGCGGACGCCCTCGTACCCCCGCCCGGGTCAGCCGAAGACCACGTCGCCGTTCTCGTCGATGCGCCACCCCGGGTTGTGCGCGATCTCCCACACCACCCCGTTCGGATCCTTGACGTGGGCGTGGAAGATCCCGCCGAACTCGCCCGGCTGCGGGCGCTTGAGCACCGACCCGCCCGCCGCGACCATCAGCGCCACCGTCTCCTCGACCTCCTCGGGGCTGTCGACGTTGTGCGCCAGCGTCACCCCGGACGCGCCGGTCGTGCCGATGACGCCCGCCGCGCCACCGAGGTCGCGGTCGAACTTCTCGGCGTCGAACAACCCCAGGACCACGCCCGGAGCGACCTGGAAGAAGACGATCTCGCCGGGCACGTCCAGCAGCCGCTGCCAGCCGAGCCCGTCGCAGTAGAAGGAACGGGCGGCGGCGAGGTCGGCGGTGGCGAGGGTGATGAAGTGGACCTGCTGCTTCACGGTGGACTCCCCGGGTCGGTGTGGGTCGGCCACCACATCCTGCCGGAGGGCGCCGGCACCGCCGCGCACCCCCGACGCCGTGTCACAGCCCGTGTCTGCGCGAGACCAGCCGCAGCACGACCGAACGCGGGAACAGCCGCCGCAGGGCGAACACCAGCGGCGCGTTGCTGCCCACCGCGTACAGCGGGCGCGGCCGGTCCGCCTCGATCGCGCGCACGATGGTCCGCGCCACCGCGTCCGCGGAGATCCCCCGCGCCTCGTTGGCGTTGAGCGCGCTCAGCATCCTCCGGTACTCGTCGGCGAACGGCGAGTCCACCGCCAGGTACTGTGTGCGCCGCTCGCTGATACCCGTGTTGATCGACCCCGGCTCCACCGTCGCCACGCCGATCCCGTACGGCGACACCTCGCGGCGCAGCGCGTCGGCGAACCCCTTGAGCGCCGCCTTGGACGCCACGTACGACGACCGGAAGGCCAGCGGGAAGCTCGCCAGCATCGACCCCACCATCACCACGCGCCCGCGGCGCCGCTCCCGCATCCCCGGCAGCACGAGCTGGGTCAGGCGCACCGCCCCGAACACGTTGATCCGGAACAACCGCTCCAGTGCGTCGGCCGGCAACTCCTCCAGGGGGCCGTTCTGGCTCTCCCCGGCATTGTTGACCAGCACGTCCACCGGGCCCGCAGCGGCGGCACACGCCTCGATCGACGCGTGGTCGGTCAGGTCCAGGGCCAGGTACTCCACCCCCGGGACCGGATCGGTGACCGCCTCGGGCCTGCGGCTGGTGCCGTACACGCGGTAGCCGCGCCCGACCAGGGCGGCGGCGACGGCCGCGCCGATACCGGAGGACGCTCCCGTCACGAGCGCGGTGGGGGTGGTGGTCATGGGGAGTCTCCTCGGGGAAGGACCAGGTGCGGACAGCCTCCATTCCTACCGCCCGGTAGGTGTGCCGCGGCACCCGGGAGGGCCGTTTCCCGTCCGCCCGGGAGGGCACGGCAACACCACGGACCTTCATCACCGAGAGGAGTCGGGTCATGACCGAAGGTGCGAGCGTGCTCGTCGTCGGCGCGGGCGTCGCCGGACTCAACGTCGCCCACCAGCTGCGCCGACGGGGGGTCGACGTCGCCGTCGTGGAGTCCCGCCACCCGGGCGCGGGCGCCTCCCACGGCAACGCGGGCTGGGTCAACCCGGCCCAGGCCGGGCCGGTTCCCGACCCCGTCCTGCTCGGGGACGCCCTCCGCGCCTTCCGCGACCCCGACGCCCCGCTGCGGATCGCCCCCGACGCCCTGCCCCTGCTCACCCCCTGGTTCCTGCGGTTCCTGCGCAACTGCACCCCCGCCCGCCACGCGCGCGGGGCCCGCGCGCTCGCCGCGCTGGGTACCCGCACCTTCCCCCTCATGGACCAGCTCGCCGAGGACGGGGTCGAGTTCACCCGCACCCGGACCGACTTCCTCGCCGTCGCCCGGGAGCCGGACGCGGTCGAGGCCTACCTCGGCTCGCTCCGTCCCCTGCGCGAGGCGGGCTTCGACCTGCCCACCACCGCCCTGGACGGGGACGGGCTGCGCGAGATCGAACCGGCGCTGTCCGACCGCGTGCGTGCGGGCGCCCTCCTGCGCGACCACGTCCAGACCGAACCGGACAGCCTCGTCGCCGGGCTGACCGCGCACCTGCGGGCGGGCGGCGTCCCGGTCGAGGAGGGTGTGGCCGTGACCGACGTCAGGGCGCGCGGCGGGGTGGTCGACGCGGTGCGCACGACGGCGGGGGAGCGCCCGGTGGGCGCGCTCGTGATCGCGACCGGGGCCAAGGCCGCCGCGCTCACCACCCGGTTGGGGCGGCGCGTCCCGGTCGTCGGCGGCCGGGGGTACAGCTTCGACGTGCCCGTCGAGCGGCTGCCCCGGGCGTCCACCCTGCTGCTCGACGCGCACGTGGCGTGCGCTCCCATGGGCGGACGGCTGCGCGTGTCGGGCGGCATGGACTTCGGCCGCGGACCCACCCGGCCCGACCCCGTCCGGATCGACGCCATCACGCGCGGAGCGGCGCCGATGATCGTCGGCGCGGACTGGACGGACCGGAGGCACCCCTGGGCGGGGGAGCGCCCCCTCACACCCGACGGCCTGCCCGTCGTCGACCGGCTCCCCAGGTACGCCAACGCCTACGTGGCCACCGGGTACTCCATGCTCGGGCTGACCCTGTCCGCTCCGGCGGCCGAGGCGCTGGCCGCCTTCCTGGTCGAGGGGGTCCGCCCCGGTGTCCTGGAGCCCTTCCGCGCCGACCGGTTCGGCCTGCGGCGGCACTGACGGGGCGCGCCGGTCAGTCGCCGATGTAGCGCAGCACGGCGAGGACCCGGCGGCCCAGGAACACGGGACGGGCCGCCCGGGGGAGTCCCCCGGGCGGCCCGCGGTCGTACACGGTGCGGCCGGTCAGTGCCCGCCGCTGAGTGTGCCGGTCAGCTCGGTGTGCAGCCGCTCGCTGGGCTGGTTCAGGCCGGTGATCTCGACCTCGACGCCGTGCCTGCGGAAGTGCTCGGCCACGTGGTCCAGCGCCGCGACGGCCGAGGAGTCCCACACGTGGGCCTCGGACATGTCCACGACCACCTTGGTCAGGTCCTTCTCCTGGTAGTCGAAGTGGCCCACCAGCTGGTTGGTCGAGGCGAAGAACAGCTCGCCGTGCACGGTGTACACGCGTGTGCCGCCCTCGGGGTCCAGCACGCTGGTCACGTCGGCCTGGGTGGCGGCCTTCTGGGCGAAGAGCACCATGGACACGATCACCCCGATGATCACCCCGAGTGCGAGGTTGTGGGTGTAGACCACCACGGCGACGGTGACGACCATGACCAGGGTCTCGGTCCAGGGCATGCGCCGGATCGTCCTGGGGGCGATGCTGTGCCAGTCGAAGGTGACGATCGACACGAAGACCATCACGGCGACCAGGGCGGCCATCGGGATCATGCCGACGACGTCGCCGAGCCCCACGCACAGGATGAGCAGGAAGAGCCCGGCCAGGAAGGTGGAGATGCGGGTGCGGGCGCCGGAGGAGACGTTGATCATCGTCTGTCCGATCATCGCGCATCCGGCCATGCCGCCGAAGAACCCGACGATGACGTTGGCGATGCCCTGCCCGCGGGCCTCGCGCGCGTGGTTGGACGTGGTCTCGGTCTGCTCGTCGACGACCTTGGCGGTCATGAGCGACTCCATCAGTCCCACCAGCGCCAGGGTCAGGGCGTAGGGGGCGATCAGCGTGAGGGTGTCCAGTGTGAGGGGCACGTCGGGCAGGAAGGGGACCGGGACGCTGTCGGGCAGCTCGCCCATGTCGCCGACGGTCCGGGCGTTCACGCCCAGCGCGATCGAGGCGACGGTCAACACCACGATCGCCACCAGCGGAGCGGGTACCGCCCTGGTCAGGTACGGCAGGCCGAAGATGATGGCCAGCCCGACGGCGACCATGGCGTAGATCGGCACCCCGACCCCGACCAGGTGCGGCATCTGGGCCAGGAAGATGAGGATGGCCAGGGCGTTGATGAACCCGGTCATCACGCTGGGCGGGACGAACCGCATCAGCTTGGCCACGCCGCACAGGCCCAGCACGACCTGGAACAGGCCGGCCAGGATCGTGGCGGCCAGCAGGTAGTCGACCCCGTACTCCTTGGACAGGGGGGCGGCGACCAGGGCCATGGCGCCGGTGGCCGCCGAGATCATGGCGGGGCGTCCGCCCAGGAACGCGATGGACACGGCCATGACGAAGGACGCGTACAGCCCGACGCGGGGGTCGACCCCGGCGATGATGGAGAACGCGATGGCCTCGGGGATCAGGGCCAACGCCACGACCAGCCCGGCGAGCACGTCCGCGCGGATCTGGGCCGCGGCGGGGATACGGGACTTCCACGTCCGTGGGGAGGTCTTCAGCGGCAGATTCATGGAACCCATCTGGGGTCGGGCAGCCCGGCGGGTGGGGCCGCGGTGTGCGGTCTGGTGGTCGGCGACGGCGCGCGGCGGCCCGCACCGTGCGGGGTGTGGGGTGGCGCCTGGGTTTCCGGTGCGGCACCGCGGGTGCCCCGGAGCGCGGCCGCGTCGCCGCGCGCCCGGCCGCGCCGACGGGGACGTGTCGCCCCGCGGGACGCGCCGGGAAGAAGAGGAGGGTGGGACGGGGGCCACGGAGAGTGGGCCCGACCGGACAGACCCTACCGTTACGTGAGGGTTGGTGTCACTGTGTGCGACTGAGACAACTCTCACAGGGGGTGGTCGCCGGCGCCGTTCCGCCTGACGACGGCCGCGAACGCGGACCACTCCCGCACCTGGCCCCGATGACCCTGCGTGATGATCGGTGAGGCGACCCCGGGGTGTGCACATCTTCCGGTCACCCGCGCGGAGGGGCGGCAGGGCGCGGGCGGCGTCAGGCGGACGTGGTGCGACCGCCCCGCTGCCGGCGCAGGCGCTCGGCGAACTCCTCGGCCATCTCCAGCTGCCGCCGCAGGGTGAGGCAGCGGTCGGCGATGGCCGCCTCGAAGGAGTCGAGCCGCTCGGCCAGAGCGGCGCGCTCGTCCTCGTCGGTCTCGTCCGAGCCGAGCCCGTCGACGGCGGTCAGGAGCTCACGGGTCTCCTCCAGGCTGAACCCGAGCGGTTTCATCCGCTTGATCAGCTGGAGGCGGTCGACGTCGGTCTCGGTGTAGAGCCGGTACCCGCCGCGTGAGCGCGCGGAGGGCACGACGAGGTCGACCTCGCCGTAGTAGCGGATCGTGCGCAGGGACAGTCCCGTGCGCTCCGCCACCTCGCCGATCCGCATGTGGTGCGCCTGCGCCACGGTGTCCCCCTCCTGACGGTGTTCACCCCACGTTAGACCCGGATTCGCCCGGCCCGCCCGCCCGGGCGGCGCAGGAGTGGGAGGTCACACGCCGTCGGAGGCGCGTGGTCACCCCGCGGTGGCCTCCGCCAGGGCGAGCGCGGCCCCGGTGCCGTCCTCGGCGCGCACGCGCTCGCCCAGGGCACGCGCCCGGTCGGCCAGCCGCGGGTCGCGAACCGCGTGCGCCAGGGCCCCGGCCAGCGCGTCCGCCGTCAACCGCGGGCCGCGCAGCGGAACGGTTCCGGCACCGGACTCGTGGACGCGCCGCGCCCAGAACGGCTGGTCGCCCCAGAAGGGGCACACGACCTGCGGGCGTCCCGCCGCCAGCGCCGCTCCCGCGGTACCCGCCCCGCCGTGGTGGACGACCGCCGCGCACCGCGGCAGGAGCAACGGGTGCGGGGCCCGGTCGATCACCAGGACACCGTCCTCCCCGGCCGCCGCGGTGATGCCGCCCCAGCCCGACGCCACGACGGCGCGCACCCCCGCACGCCGGGCGGCGCCGACCACGAGGCGGCCCAGGGCTTGGGGGTCCGCGCTGGGCATGCTGCTGAATCCGACGAACACCGGTGGGTCGCCCGCGTCGAGGAAGGCGTCGAGTTCGGGGGAGAGCGCCTCGTCCGGTGCGGGCGGCAGGTACCAGAAGCCGGTGGTGTGGACGTGGGACGGGTAGCCGGTGCCCGGCGGCAGCAGGTGGCGGCTGAACGGCTGGAGGAGGGGGGACCGGCCGCCGTCCGGGCGGAGCAGGAGGTCGTGCGGCAGGGCGCCGGAGGGCAGGCGCAGCCGTCGCTCGCGGAAGTCGTCGACGACCGAGCGCTGGCCGCGCAGGGCGAGGGCGGCCAACCGGTAGGAGAGGGGGTTGAGCGCGTCGGGCGCCCAGGCGGGCCAGGGGACGCCGGGCGCGGGGAAGGCGCGGGTGGGGATCCAGGAGGGCTGGAGGGCGACGGGCAGGCTGGGCGCGCCCAGCGTCGCGGCGATGTCGCGGCCCGGCATACCCGCGTGGTGGATGACGAGGTCGGCTCCGCCCTCGGCGGCGTCGGCCATGTCGTCGAACACCCGGCGCATGAGCGGTCTGATCCGCCGGATCAGCGACGCCGCCCGGGTGAGGGCGCGCGGCCCCCGCAGCTCCGGGATCTGCCCGCCCGGGGTCCGCACGTCCTCCAGGAGGCGGTTGGGGCCCTCGTCGACGGGGTGGTAGGCGATCCCGGCCGCCTCGGCCAGGGGCGCGGAGGAGGAGGGCCCGGCGAGCAGGGCCCCGTGCCCGGCCCCCTCCAGGGCCAGCGCCAGGGCGACGAAGGGCTGGACGTCGCCCCGGGTTCCGTGGCTGAGGAGGAGGACGCGCACGACGGTCAGTCCCTCCGGGGGGTGAGGGCGGTGGTCACCGCGTCGACGAGGAGGTCGAGCACCGCGTCGGCCCGACCGGGGTCGACCAGGCGGTGGCGGTAGGTGGGCAGCATCAGGACCGACTGGAGGACGCCGACGATCACGGGCACGTCCGCGTCCACGACCGCGCCCTCGTCCCGGCGGGCCGCGAGGAACTCGGTCAGCGCCGTGGCGGGGTTGTCGTCCGAGGTGGCGGACACCGCCTCCGGGGTGACCTTGCGCGTGACCATCTCCATCTCCTCCGGATGCGACATGAGCCTTCCGTAGAGGGGGTTGTCGGCCAGCTCGCGCAGGGTCGCCCAGAGGAAGCGGCGCAGGGCCTCACGGGTGTCGTCCGGGCTGGTCAGCAGGGCCTCGTCGACCACGCGCCGCCGGACGTCGGCCATCTGCCGCCGCATGAGCTCCAGGTAGAGCGCCTCCTTGGAGCCGAAGAAGGCGTAGAAGCTGCTCTTGGCGATCCCGGCGGGCGCGACGAGGTCCTCCAGCGAGGTCTTGCGCAGGCCGCGCGTGGTGAACAGGTCACGGCCGGACTCCAGCAGGATCCCGGTGATCCGGGCCCTCTCCTCGGCCGAGAACGCGGGCGGCATACGGGGCCTCTCTCGTCGTCGGGGACGCTGAAAACATAAGAACACAAAGTTCATATGTTCTCAAGGTGTGGGTCGCGCAGGTGTGCGGGCGGCCGGGACGCGGGGTCCGGCCGCCCGCCGACGGTGGATCAGCGGCCGTCCAGCAGCGGGCGGGCGGGGTCCCAGCCCCGTCCCTTCCGACGGGCGGCGATCCCCGACAGCGCCTCCAGCACGACGCGGTTGCCCAGCATCGCGGTGACGTCCGCGTGGTCGTGGTCCGGGGACACCTCCACGATGTCCACGCCGACCACGGGCAGCTCCACGCAGATGCGGCGGACGGCGTCGAGCAGTTGGCGCGAGGTGAGGCCGCCCGGCTCCGGGGTGCCGGTGCCCGGGGCCATCCCGGGGTCGACGACGTCCACGTCCACCGACAGGAAAACGCCGTCGCACTCGTCGGTGGCCAGGGCGAACGCCTCGTCCAGGCAGGTGTTGAGGCCCCGCGCGTCCATCTCGCTCATCTCGTAGCACCGCATGCCCTGCCGGGCCATCCAGGACAGCGTCTCCTCCTCGGGCCAGTACCCGCGCAGGCCCATCTGGATGAACCGGTCGCCGCGCACGGCACCCGACTCGATCAGTCTGCGCATGGGCAGCCCGTGGCCGAGCAGCGACCCGAAGTCGATGTTCCCGGTGTCGGCGTGCGCGTCGAAGTGGATCACCGACACGCGTCCCCACCCGTGGTGGCTGGCCACGCCCTGGACGTCGGGCAGGGCGATGGTGTGGTCGCCGCCGAGCATGACGGGGATCTTCCCCGCCGCGGCCACCGTGGTCACGGCCCGGCGGACGCTGGCGACCATTCCCTCGATGTCGCCGTTGAAGCAGTCCACGTCACCCGCGTCCCTGACGTTGAGCTCGACCAGGCCGTCGGAGCGCACCGCCAGGTGCGGGCGTCGGCCGTCGTGCGGCAGGTAGTCGGTGCCCCGGAGCGCCCGCGGGCCGAACCGCGTGCCCGCGCGGTAGGAGGTGCCCCCGTCGAACGGCACCCCCATGATGACCGCCTCGGAGTCGGCCCAGGTGGAAGGCTCGTCGAGGTCACACCGGTCGATGCCGAGGAAGGTGATGTCGGGGCCGAACAGCGGTGCGAAGCGTGTCATGGACGGTCTCCTTCGATGGTGGTTGCGGTGGTGCTCGGCCCCGGGTCGGCGGGCGGCCCCACCCGGCCCCGGACGAGCAGGTAGTAGACGGCCGCGGCGACCGGTCCGCCCAGCAGGGACAGGTCCGCGCCGACGGCCGCGGCCAGCGGGCCGAGCCACAGTTCGGAGTCGGCGGCCAGCACCGAGAACGCGGTGCCCGCGGCCAGCGCGACCAGGCCCGAGCGGTGGAACCCGCGGGTGTAGCGGTAGGGGCCGCCGTGGAGGTCGTGCAGCCCGGCGGCGTCGTAGCGGGCGCGGCGCAGGGCGGTGTCGGTGAGGAACACCCCGGCCCAGGGCGTGAAGACCACGACCATGACCGACAGCAGGGACAGCACGGCCGCGGTGAAGTCGACGACGAACAGCGCGACCGCCGAGCCCGCGGTGACCAGGACGACCTGGATCAGCACGGTCCGGGCCCGCTTCAACGGCACGCCCAGGACCTGGAGGTTCAGTCCCGAGGAGTACAGGGTCATGATCGTGTTGGTGACCGAACCACCCACGACGACCAGCAGGAACGGGATCTGGAACCACACCGGCAGCAGACCAGCGACGGCCTCGACGGGGTCGGTGTCCGCGCCGATCCCGACCCTGGTGGCCGCGGCGATGCCGATGACGCCCAACGCGACCGAGGGCAGCATCGCGCCCAGCCCGGTGGCCAGGGTGATCCCGCGCGCGCGGCTGTCGGCGGGCAGGTACCGGGTGAAGTCGGCGCAGATCGCGATGTAGGAGAGGGCCCCGCCGGAGACGGCGACGACCAGGCCCAGGCTCCACGCCCACAGGCGGGGCTCGGCCGGGGCGGTGGCGGACAGGTCGGCCTGGGGCAGCACGAGGGCGCCCAGGACGACCGTGCACACGACCAGGCCCACACCCAGCCAGCGCTGCATGACCTCGACGGTGGCGTGTCCCCAGACGGCGACGCTGGCGGTGCACACGATCATCAGGACCAGAGCGGTGACACGGACCGCCGCGCCGTCGCCCAGCCCGACGGTGTCGGCCAGGACGGTCAGGGCCAGGACCCCGACGACCGTGTTGAGGATGATGTAGCCGATGCTGACGAGCCAGTTGAGCACGGCGACCGGGTAGTTGCCCCAACGGCCGAACGAGGCGCGGGCGACGACGAGGGTGGGCGAACCGGTGCGGGCGCCGGTGGTCGAGGCGGCCCCGACCGCGAAGAAGGCCAGGTTGCCGACGAGGAAGATCGCGGTCGCCTCCCAGAAGGAGAGGCCGAAGCCGACGACCAGGGCGCCGTTGATGACGAACGTGAAGGTCAGGTTGGCGCCGAACCACACCCAGAAGAGTTCGCGCGGGCCGCCGTGGCGGTCGCCGTGCGGGATGCGGTCGGCGCCGTGCGTCTCGACCTGGAAGACCTCGTCCGTGGCCACTCCCGTGCTCGGCGGACGGATGCCGTGGGGGTCGGGCATGTGTGCTCCTCGGTTCCTGACTTTAAAATCAATGTGACTGATCTTAAAGTCAGGGTGAGCTGTGACACAAGCGGCTGATGGTAAAGAATGGCGCCATGACCTCCAGCGACAGCCGAACCCGCATCCTGGACGCCGCCGTGGAACTCATCGCCAGGGACGGGTACGACGGTGTCCGCCTGGCCGAGATCGCCCGGCACGCCAGATCGTCCACGGCCCTGATCCACTACCACTTCGCCACCCGCACCCAGCTGTTGGCCGCGGCCATCACCCACTCGCTGGACCGCGAACACGCGCGGCTGTCCGGCCTGGCCGACGACGTCGGGCGTACCTCACCGCCCGAGCGCGTGGCCGACCTGGTCGACTTCTGGCTGCCGCTCACCCCGGACGACGTGCGCGAATGGATGCTGTGGTCGGAACTGGAGGGCCGCTCCGTGCGCTCCGCCGACCTTGCCGCGGCGCTGACCGGCCTGTACGCGCGGATGCGCGAGCCCTTCGCCGCGGCGGTCCGCGACGGTGTCGCGGCGGGGGACTTCGGCCCCTGCGACCCGGAGGAGGCCGCCACCGCCGCCCACGCGCTGCTGGGCGGGCTGGCCGTGCGCCTCCTCGCCCGGGACCCGGCACTCACCGTCCCGGCGGCCCGGGACCTGGCGGGGCGGCACGTGGCGCTGGCCGTCGGCTACGCGGCCCCCCTGCCCTTCGCCGACCGCGAGGTTCCCGAGTACGTGCCCGACCTGGGCATCGCGCCGGCACCGCCCCGCCGCAGGGCCACCCGCTCCTGAGGCGTCGGCCGGGGGAGGGCCGACTGTCGGAGTCCGCGCGTAGCCTGTCGGCCATGAATCCTCTCTGGCAGGCGGCACACGACGAACGGGCGGCCCTGGCGGCGGACCTGTCCGGACTCACCGACGACCAGTGGCGGAGCCCGTCGCTGTGCGCCGGGCTGAGCGTGCGTGAGGTGCTCGCCCACATGACCGCGGCCGCGAGTCTGAACCCCGTGCGCTGGATGGCGGGTGTGATCCGCTGCCGGTTCGACTTCGACCGGCAGGTGGCGATGCGTCTGGCCGAACACCTGGGCCGGACCCCGCAGGAGACCCTGGAGGGTTTCCGTGCGGTGGTCACGAGCACGACCTCGCCGCCGGGGCCGACCGCGGCCTGGCTCGGCGAGGTCGTCGTGCACTCCGAGGACATTCGGCGGCCCCTGGGGATCAGTCGATCCCATCCGATCGACGTCCTCACCCGCGTGGCCGAGTACTACCGGGGCACCGACATGGTGGTCGTGGCCGGGACGCGCGTCCGCGGACTGCGTCTGGCCGCGACGGACGGCCCCTTCGCCGCTGGTGAGGGACCGCTGGTGTCAGGTCCGACCCTGGCCCTCATCATGGCCATGACCGGGCGCGGGACGTTCTGCGACGACCTCACCGGCGACGGGGTCGAGCTGCTGCGGGAACGCTGCTGACCCCGTCGCCGGTGAGGTGTCGGCGGCCGCTCAGGGCAGGCGGCGCGGGTTGCTCGGCTGGCTCTCGTGGTGCAGGCGGTCGAGCGCGGTCACGAGATAGGTGTGCTCGCCGCCACCGCCCGGCACGGTCAGCACCGTCTCCCGGCCGGCGGAGGCGCGCACGGTGGTGACCATCGAGCGCGGATCGGCCAGTCGGCACAGGTCCGGCCGGAGGCCGTCGTGCCCGTCGAGGGCGTAGACCGCGAAGTAGGCGGGATCCTGGCCGCGTCCGGCGCGGACGGTCAGGCGGACGGTTCCGTCGGCCTCCCGTGCCCCGACCAGTACCGGCCGTCCGGGAGCCTGGCCGCCCCGGCCCGGCGTCACCGGAACGAGGGCCGGATGGGCGTAGTGCTCCCGGGCGAGGACGGCCATGGCGTCGGCCGCGTTGGTACGCAGTGAGGTGGCGCTGAAGTAGACGTCGCCGTGCACCCCGGAGCGCCCCCGGTTCAGCTCCACGTGCCGGGCGAGCTCGCGCGGATCGGACCACGAGCCGTCGTTGCCGGCCTTGTAGGCGGCCTGGCCGATGTACAGGTGGGTGCCGGTGCCCGCGGTGACCTCCTCCCACCAGGGGACCAGCACCGCGTAGTCGGCGACCGGCAGTCCGATCTCCCAGTAGACCTGCGGGTTGACGTAGTCGAGCCACCCCTGGCGGACCCATCTGCGGCTGTCGGCGTAGATGGCGTCGTAGGACTGAAACCCCCGGGTGGCGGAGCCGTCCGGGTCGCTGGAGGAGTTGCGCCAGATCCCGAACGGGCTGATGCCGAACCGCACGTGCGGCTTGACGGCGTGCACCGCCTCGCCCATCTCCCGCACCAGGCGGTTGACGTTGTCGCGCCGCCAGTCGCCGACGTCGTCGAAGGCGCCGCCGTACTCGGCGAAGGTGTCCTGGTCCGGGATGGCCTCGCCGGACACCGGATAGGGGTAGAAGTAGTCGTCGAAGTGCACGCCGTCCAGGTCGTAGTTCTCGACCGCGTGCGTCATCGCCTCGATCACGAACGCGCGCACCTCGGGGATGCCGGGATCGTAGTAGAGGCGACCGCCGTAGGGGAACACCCAGTCCGGGTTGCGCCGGGCCGGGTGGTCCTCGACCAGGCGGCCCGGATCGTCGTGCATGGCCACGCGGTAGGGGTTGAACCACCCGTGGAACTCCAGGTTCCGGGCGTGGGCCTGCTCGACCGCGAACTCCAGGGGGTCGTAGCCGGGGTCCCGGCCCTGCTCGCCGGTGAGCCACTCCGACCACGGCTCGTGGGGGGAGGGCCAGAAGGCGTCGGCGGTCGGGCGGATCTGCACGAACACGGCGTTGAGCCCGTTGGACCGGGCCTCGTCGTAGAGGTCGACGAGCTCCGCCCGCTGCTCCTGGGCGGTGAGCCCCGGCGCGCTGGGCCAGTCGATGTTGACCACGCTCGCGATCCACTCGGCGCGCATCTCGCGCTTGGGCGGGGCGAGCGGGTCGACCGCGCACTCCGCGGGACCCCGCCGGTGGCCGTCGCCCGGGCTTGCGGCGGCGGGTGGCGCGTGGAGCGGCAGGGCGGTGAGGGCGGCGGCGAGCGCGCCGCTCAGCAGGGCGGTGCGGGGGCCGCGGGTTCGTCCCGCGGTGACCCCGGGGGCGGGTCGGTTCCGTTTCGGTCGCGTCAACGTGGCTCCTTCCGGCTTCCTCTCGGGAAGCTGTGCGTGGGCCAGACACCGAGTGGGATCTCATCGTAGCTTTCCGGACACGGAGGGTGACGAAGTCCGGAGGTTCTGTGGAAAACCTTCACGAGCCGTACGGAAAGCGCAAGAGATCTTCGCGATGTGGGTGACGGTGTGACGCACGGGGCGGCGGAGTTCCCCGCGGGTGCGCCAAACGCGCCCCGGCGGAGTGCTCCCGGCCCGCCCCCGGCGGGTGCGCGCGTCCTTCGGTCTCAGCGCACGGCGTAGTCCCCGAGGGAGCCCGCCAGGAACGCGAAGGCCCGTTCGGCGGAGGCGGCCACCGCCTCGGAGATCCGGGCGTCGTCCCACCCGCGGAGGGTCAGCTCCTGGACCCGTCGGAACAGGATCCGGTCCGCGGCGGCCAGTTGGGCGGCCGCGACCCGCGGGGTGAGGTCGTCGGGGGCGGCTCCCGTCTCGGCCGCGAGCGCCTCGGCCAGCGCGGCCTCGCGCTGGTCGTGCAGGTCGCGCAGGCGGGCCACCAGGGTGGGGCTGTCGGCGACCATCCGGGCGAAGCCCGGCCCGGAGAACCCGATCACCGGGTCGTGCCCGCCGATCCCGGCGAGGAGCCCCCGGTGCAGGGCCGACAGTGCCGACTCGCCCCCCTCCCGCCGTGCGACCAGGAGGGCGAGACCGCTGACGAACTCCTCCTGCCGGTCGAAGGCCATGTCCTCCTTGCGCGCGAAGTAGTTGGTGACCGTCTTCTTGGCCACCCGGGCGGCCGCGGCGATGTCGGCGATCGTCGTCGCCTCGAAGCCGTGGGCCAGGAACAGCCTGGTGGCGTGGTCGGAGATGAGTTGCCGGGTCTCCTGCTTCTTGGACTCCCGGAGCCCTGCGGGTTCGTTGCTCATAGGGGAATCTTACACTCGATATAAATTTACGTTTGACAAATTATGAGTGTGGGCATAAGTCTGCATCCGTCATAAATTTTCCGTGCAGGAGGTCCTCCGCCGTCCACCGCCACGCGCCGTCCGCCCCACTCCGACCAGAAGGGCCAGAGCATGACCGAGTTCGACGCCGGAGCCGAGTTCGCCCGGCAGACCGCCACCCTGGTCGACCTGGGCTACCCCGCCCGGGCGGGGATGACCGAGGAGGCGTTCCGCGCGCTCCTGGAGCCGCTGCGCGAGCCGGTCCTCGCCAGGGCGGAGGCGATGGCCCCGCCGACCGGGGGGAGGATCCCGTTCCTGGTGGTGGTGACCAGGGAACTGGTGCCCCTCGCGGAGTCGGTACCGCTGACCAGGCTCGCCGGGAAGACCCGGCCCGGGTTCATCGACCGCTCCTACGCTCCGGGAGAGCTGGAGAGGTTCGTCCCGACCGACGGTCTGGGCCTGCCCGAGGGGCGGGCGTACGTGGTGTTCGACGTCGACCGGGGCGAGGAGTTCTGCGGCGCCGTCCCGCTGGACGCCCTGGCCGCCATCGCCGGGCGCGACCGCACCCCGCTCACCATCGAGGAGGGGGTGGCGATCGTGACGCAGTACCCGCAGGCCCTGGCCAAGAACGCGTGCTTCTCCCTGGGCGGCACGCGTATGGGCGACCGGCGGGTCCCGGCGCTGTGGATCAGCGGGGTCGCGCCCAAACTCGGGTGGTGCTGGCAGCGCAACCCGCACACCTGGCTGGGCATGGCCTCGGCCGGGTCCCGGGTCGGCTGAGCGCCGCGGCCCCGGCCCGGGACGGCCGCTCCGGGCCCGGGGCCCCGGCCCTCGTCGGTCACCCTCCACGTGTGCGCCCGGCCCGGCGGGCGGCTACCGTGCTTGTCGACCCCGGCGGGCCCGACCGTGCCGCGGGGTCCTCCGCTTCGACCGACGAGACCCGGCCCGTGCGCTCCCGAGACCGGGCAGAGAACAGGACACCCGTGAACCACAACCGAGCCCAGGACCTGCGTCTGATCGTGACCGGCGGGGGAACGGGCGGGCACACCTATCCCGCCCTGACGGCCGTCAACACCCTGCGAGAGCGCCTGGAGGCCGAGGGCGGCACCCTGGACGTCCTGTGGGTGGGCGCCGCGGACAGCCTGGAGGAGCGCGTGGCCACGTCCAACGGGATCGCGTTCGAGTCGGTGGAGGTCGGCAAGATCCGCCGTGCGGCCAACCCGCTGCGGATGCTGTCCAGGGAGAACCTGCGCGACATGGCCAACGTGCCGCGCGGCGTGGTCCAGGCGCGTCGCCTCATCACGGACTTCGCCCCGAACGTGGTGCTGGCCACCGGCGGGTACGTCGCGGTCCCCGTCGGCCTGGGTGCCGCGATGTGCCGCCGTCCGCTGGTGGTCCACGAGCAGACCGTGCGCCTCGGGCTGGCGAACAAGGTGCTCGCGCGGCGGGCCGCCCGGGTGGCGGTGTCCTCGCCGTCGAGCACGGAGCTGCTGCCCGACGACGTGCGCGACCGGGCGGTGATCACGGGCAACCCGGTCCGCCCCGAGGTGCTGCGCGGCCGGGCGGACCGGGCCGCCGCGGCGCTCGGGTTCGACGGCCACGATCCCTCCCTGCCCACCGTCTACGTGACCGGAGGGGCGCAGGGCTCGGTCCAGATCAACGGGACCGTCCGCGACCTGCTTCCGTGGCTGCTCACCCGCGCCAACGTCGTCCACCAGTGCGGCGCCGCCAACCTGGAGGCCCTGCGCGAGGCGTCGCGGGACCTGGCCCCCGAACTGCGCGGCCGCTACCACGTGACCGACTTCGTCGGCCCGGAACTGCCCGACCTGCTGGCACTGGCCGACGTGGTGATCTCCCGGAGCGGCGCGGGAACGATCGCGGAGCTGACCGCGCTCGGCAAGGCCGCCGCGCTGATCCCGCTGGCCACCTCCGCGGGCGACGAGCAGCGGCACAACGCCCGCCACCTCCAGGACTCGGGCGCGGCGGTCGCCCTGCTCGACGAGGTCGACGCCGAACGGCTCCGGCAGGCGGTGGAGCCGCTGCTGACCGACCCCGAACGCCGTCGGCGCATGGCCGACAGCGCCCGCGGGCTCGGCCGTCCGGACGCCGCCGACCGGCTGACGGACGTGGTCCTGGCCGCGGCCCGCCCCTGACCCCCGGGAGGCCGGGCGCCGACACGGCGGTCCGGCCTCCGGTGCCGCCCGGCTCCGGTGGGCGGGAGGCGGCCACCGGAGCCGGCCGACGTCCGCCTTGCATGATCATTCATTTTCACGCATACTTATTGCCATGTCCAAGGTACTCACCTCTCTCCCTGTCGGTGAACGGGTCGGGATCGCCTTCTCCGGCGGCCTCGACACCTCGGTGGCGGTCGCGTGGATGCGCGAGAAGGGCGCCGTCCCGTGCGCCTACACCGCCGACATCGGCCAGTACGACGAACCCGACATCGCCTCGGTGCCGGGGCGTGCCGCCGACTACGGGGCGGAGGTCGCCCGCCTGGTCGACGGTCGCGCCGCCCTGGTGGAGGAGGGGCTCGCCGCCCTGGCCTGCGGGGCGTTCCACATCCGCTCCGGTGGCCGCGTCTACTTCAACACCACGCCGCTCGGGCGGGCGGTCACGGGCACCCTGCTGGTGCGCGCCATGCTCGAGGACGGTGTGCAGATCTGGGGCGACGGCTCCACGTTCAAGGGCAACGACATCGAGCGGTTCTACCGCTACGGCCTGCTCGCCAACCCCGCCCTGCGCATCTACAAGCCCTGGCTGGACGCCGACTTCGTCAACGAGCTCGGCGGCCGCAAGGAGATGTCCGAGTGGCTGACCGAGCGGGGCCTGCCCTACCGGGACAGCACGGAGAAGGCCTACTCCACCGACGCCAACATCTGGGGTGCCACGCACGAGGCCAAGTCCCTCGAACACCTCGACACCGGTGTCGAGATCGTCGAACCCATCATGGGCGTGCGGTTCTGGGACACCGGGGTCGAGGTCCCGGCCGAGGACGTCACGATCGGCTTCGAGCAGGGGCGGCCGGTGAGCCTCAACGGCAAGACCTTCCCCTCCGCCGTCGACCTCGTGCTGGAGGCCAACGCCATCGGCGGCCGCCACGGCCTGGGCATGTCCGACCAGATCGAGAACCGCATCATCGAGGCCAAGAGCCGCGGCATCTACGAGGCCCCGGGGATGGCGCTCCTGCACGCGGCCTACGAGCGGCTGGTCAACGCGATCCACAACGAGGACACCATCGCCGCCTACCACAGCGAGGGGCGCCGGCTCGGCCGACTCATGTACGAGGGGCGCTGGCTGGAGCCGCAGGCCCTCATGCTGCGCGAGTCGCTGCAGCGCTGGGTGGGCACCGCGGTCACCGGCGAGGTGACCCTGCGGCTGCGGCGGGGCGAGGACTACTCGATCCTCGACACCAGCGGTCCCGCGTTCAGCTACCACCCGGACAAGCTGTCCATGGAGCGCACGGAGGACTCCGCCTTCGGCCCGGTCGACCGCATCGGCCAGCTGACCATGCGCAACCTCGACATCGCCGACTCCCGCGCCAAGCTGGAGGAGTACTCCAGCATCGGCATGGTCGGCGAGGGCGCCCACCCGACGACCATCGGCGCGGCCCAGGCCGCCTCGACCGGGCTGATCGGCGCGATGCCCGAGGGCGGCGCCGAGGCGATCGCCTCCCGGGGCGAGGGCTCTGGTGACGGCGACCTGCTCGACCACGCCGCGATCGAGTCCGGCAACGACTGAGCCCCGCCGTTGCGCGCACCGCGGCCCGCTCCGCCCGGACCCCTCCGGGAGGGAGCGGGCCGCGGCGGCGTCACCGGGCCCCGGAGCTCTGCGGGGTCCTGGCGTCGTCGGCCGTGCGCGGTGCCCCTCCGTCGGCCGCGTACCGGTCGCTCCGGATGAAGGCCACGCAGAGCACCGTGAAGACGGTGAGCGTGGTCAGGCTGAGCGTCGTCAGCAGGGGTGTGAAGGGAACGAACAGCAGCGTGCTCACCAACTCGCTCCCGATCAGCACGAACAGGATCATCCGGATCGTGAACGGCGTGAGCCGCGTACAGATCCACGCGCCCAGCGGCGCACCGACCGCGACGACGGGTGAGGCCGCCACCCAGTAGCCGACCACGGCCCCGGTGAAGTCCCCGATGACGAACACGTGCGTGGTGAACGCGGCGATCGAGACCACGGTCATCATGATCACGGTGGTGGGTGTGCTCACCTTCTCCGAGACACGGAACAGCAGCACCAGGAGAAGGAACATCACGCAGTTCTCGCCCACGCCCGCCACGCCGCTGAGCAGCCCGCCCGCGAACCCGGCACCGACGACCAGGGCCCGCTCCCGGGCGGTCCACTCGGGGATGGCCGGATTCCGCCGGTATCCGCGCTGGAACAGCTGGAGGAGGAGCGCGACGGCGAGTGCCACGAGCAGCATCGTGAACAGGACGCGGACCATCGGAAGCGGTACCAGGGGCGCCAGGTACACGGCGCTGACGACCACGCCGGCCACGCCCGCGGCCGAACCGTAGACCACCACCCGCCTCTCGACGGGCACGCGGCACGCCAGGATGGAGATCGAGGCCGCGGTCATGCCGACCGACTGGATCGCGAACGTGAAGACGCGGGCCTCGTCGGCGGGGACCTCGAGCAGCTTGGTCATGACGGGGAAGGAGACGGCGCCACCGCCCTCACTGGTCCCACCGCCGATGAGCGAGCCGAACACCATGGTGAGCGCCACCTGCCAGTGGGCCTGGAGGATGTCGAGGAAGCGCGGTCCCCACACGAGCGCCCACACCAGCCACACGCAGGCGGCCAGTGCGGCGTTGACGACCACGACCTTCGGAACTCTCGTTCTCGGCTGATTCCCTGGGACGCGCATGGACCGTTCCCACCATTCCTGGGGTGTCGTCTCGTTCGGGAGCGGGGAGGCGCTGGCGACTCTACCGACGTGACCGCGGGCCCCGATTCTCCTCACGTGCGCAGGTCCGTGCCGGGCCCGCGCAGCCGTGGAGCGGCCAGCGCCCCGCCGACGGCCGCCGCGCAGCCCGCCGGGTACAGGGGCCGGGCGCGGGCCACCACAGGGGCTGGACCCGCGGGTCGGTCAGGTCGAGGAAGGCGCGCAGCGCGTCGGGGCGGGAGTGCGTGTCGTCCGCGGGGGAGGGCCTGCGGACATGAGAACATCCGCCCCGCGCGTGCCCCGTCGGGGGCGGGACGGACAGCGGGGAGCGCGCGTCACCAGGTCCGCCGCGCCAGGTCGGACTCGCCACATTATTTGACTTACTCCAGAAAACGGGCCAGACTACGAGGCATGCCAACCCCTTCGGATTTCGAGCGAATGCTGCGCGAGTCCTCTCTGCGGGTGACAAGCCCTCGGCTGGCCGTGCTCTCGGCCGTGCACGACAACCCGCACGCGGACACCGAGTCGATCATCGGTGTCGTGCGCGGGAACCTCGGCGCGGTGTCCGACCAGGCCGTCTACGACGTGCTCAAAGCACTGACCAGCGTGGGTCTGGTGCGCCGCATCCAGCCGCAGGGCTCCGTGGCCCGTTACGAGACCCGGGTCGGGGACAACCATCACCACATCGTGTGCCGGTCATGCGGTGCCATAGCCGACGTCGACTGCGCCGTCGGCCACGCGCCGTGCCTGACCGCCTCCGACGACCACGGTTTCTCGGTCGACGAGGCCGAGGTCGTCTACTGGGGCGTGTGCCCCGACTGCTCGAACACACACGGTTCGTGAACACCCTGTTCGTTTCCTCCCAACGCCGGAAGGATCTCCATGTCCGACAACAACGAAGCCGCCCAGGCCGGCGGCTGCCCGGTCGCGCACGGCCGGGCCCCGCACCCGACCGCGGGCGGCGGTAACCGCGGCTGGTGGCCGAACCAGCTCAACCTGAAGATCCTGGCCAAGAACCCGGCCGTGGCGAACCCGCTCGGCGAGGGTTTCGACTACGCCGAGGCGTTCGAGGCGCTGGACCTGGACGCCGTGAAGGCCGACATCACCGAGGTCCTGACGACCTCCCAGGACTGGTGGCCGGCCGACTTCGGGCACTACGGCCCGCTCATCATCCGCATGGCGTGGCACAGCGCGGGCACCTACCGCTCCCACGACGGCCGCGGCGGCGGCAGCGCCGGTCAGCAGCGCTTCGCGCCGCTGAACAGCTGGCCGGACAACGTCAACCTGGACAAGGCCCGCCGCCTGCTCTGGCCGGTCAAGAAGAAGTACGGCCAGAACATCTCCTGGGCCGACCTCATGATCCTCGCGGGCAACGTCGCGCTCGAGTCGATGGGCTTCGAGACCTTCGGCTTCGGCGGCGGCCGCGAGGACGTCTGGGAGCCCGACGAGGACGTCTACTGGGGCCCCGAGACCACCTGGCTCGACGACCAGCGCTACACGGGCGACCGTGACCTGGAGAAGCCGCTGGCCGCCGTCCAGATGGGTCTGATCTACGTCAACCCGGAGGGCCCCAACGGCAACCCGGACCCGCTGCTCGCCGCCCGCGACATCCGCGAGACCTTCGGCCGCATGGGCATGAACGACGAGGAGACCGTCGCCCTCATCGCCGGCGGCCACACCTTCGGCAAGACGCACGGCGCGGCCCCGGACAGCAACCTGGAGGCCGACCCCGAGGCCGCCGGTCTGGAGATGCAGGGCCTGGGTTGGAAGAACAACCACGGCACCGGCAAGGGCAACGACACGATCACCTCGGGTCTGGAGGTCACCTGGACGACCACGCCCGCGCAGTGGAGCCACGGGTTCTTCAAGAACCTCTTCGAGTTCGAGTACGAGCTCACCGAGAGCCCGGCCGGCGCGAAGCAGTGGATCGCCAAGGACGCCGGGGAGATCATCCCCGACGCCCACGAGGCCGGCAGGAAGCACAAGCCGACGATGCTCACGACGGACCTGTCGCTGCGCGTCGACCCGGTGTACGAGGAGATCTCGCGCCGCTTCTACCAGGACCCCGACCAGTTCGCGGACGCGTTCGCCCGCGCCTGGTTCAAGCTGACCCACCGCGACATGGGCCCGAAGGCGCGCTACCTCGGCTCGGAGGTCCCGGAGGAGACGCTCATCTGGCAGGACCCGCTGCCCGCGCGCGAGGGCGGGGTCATCGGCGAGGCGGAGATCGCCGCGCTGAAGGCCAAGGTCGCCGAGTCCGGCCTGACGGTCGCCCAGCTCGTGTCCACGGCGTGGGCCTCGGCCTCGACCTACCGCGACAGCGACAAGCGCGGCGGCGCCAACGGTGCGCGCATCCGCCTGGAGCCGCAGATCGACTGGAAGGTCAACAACCCGGCCGAGCTGCGCGAGGTGCTGGGCACGCTCGAGGGCGTGGCCAAGGAGTTCAACGCCTCCTCCGACACGAAGGTCTCGCTCGCGGACCTGATCGTGCTCGCCGGCGGTGTCGGCGTCGAGCAGGCCGCCAAGGCGGCCGGCCAGGACGTCGTCGTGCCGTTCACCCCGGGGCGTGTCGACGCCACGGCCGAGGAGACGGACGCCGGATCGTTCGCCTTCCTCGAGCCGGTCGCCGACGGCTTCCGCAACTACTACGGCGAGGGCAACCGCCTCCCGGCCGAGTACCTGCTGCTCGACAGGGCCAACCTGCTCAACGTGAGCGCGCCCGAGATGACCGTCCTGGTGGGTGGCCTGCGTGTGCTGGGCGCCAACTACGACAACTCCGACCTGGGTGTCCTCACCGACAGGCCGGGTGCGCTGACGAACGACTTCTTCGTCAACCTGCTCGACCTGGGCACGAACTGGCGCCCGACCGGTGAGACCTCCCAGACGTCGCAGACGTTCGAGGCCACCGACGAGTCCGGTGCGGTCAAGTGGACCGGCAGCCGTGTGGACCTGGTGTTCGGCTCCAACTCCGAGCTGCGCGCGCTGGCCGAGGTGTACGCCTCCGACGACGCCAGGGAGAAGTTCGTGACGGACTTCGTCGCGGCGTGGAACAAGGTGATGAACGCGGACCGGTTCGACCTGGTCTGATCCTCACCGCCGGGCGTCGAACGCCCGGTGACGGAGCCGGTCCGGCCGCCTTGGCCGGGCCGGCTCCCGGCGTTCGCCGGGGTGCCGGCCTCGCGGAGCGCCGACGGGGCCTTCCGTCCGCGGTCCCCGCGGTCCGTCGCCCGCACGGACCGACCCGGGGCTCACGGCGCCAGGTCCAGGGCACGGGAGAGCGCCGCGGTGACGGGACCGGCGTGTTCGGGCAGGGTCCGCCCGGCCCAGGCCGCGGCCAGCCGGTGGAAGTCGGCCAGGTCCCGTTCCACCCCGGCGAGCAGCGCCCGGAGCTGCGCCGCGGTCAGCTCGATCACCGGACTGTCGTCCCGCTCGGTGTCGACGGTCAGCCGGACCCGCTCGCCCACGAGTTCGGCGAGCGGCCAGGGGTCGTGGCCCAGACAGAGGGGTACGCGGTCGTCGAGGAGCCGGTACCAGTCCCGCCACTCCTCCAGTCCGTTGCAGCACCCGGGGACCAGAGTGGTGCCACTCGCGGTGTCGGTGACCCGCAGTCCACCGGACGCGAAGAGGTCGTCCATGGTGAGCAGCCCGTGCAGGAAGCCGCCGAACGGGTCGTCGGGGCGGGATGGCCGGTCCTGGTCGAGACCGGCGTTGTTGCAGGCGGCGACACTCATCACGGCCGTGCCGACCCCGGCCGGTCCGAGCGTGCCGTCGAGGGGGAGGAAGCCGTACGGTGCGGAGCCGTCCACGGGCCACAGGGTGAAGCCGTCGGACGGCTCGACCTCCAGTACGGGCTGTATGGCGATCATGCGGTGATCCTGGCGCACGGCCCGGTGCCCGGTCCAGTCCCTCCACGTCCGGCTCCACCGGGAACCCGCACCGCGCGAACCCCGCCCGCGGCGGGAAATCCCGCCGAACCCGCGCGCGGAGGGAAACCCTCTCCAGCGTCCCCGCGTCCTAGAACACGGCGCCGGTCCCCCATCCCTTCGTGTACCGGTCCACCCCCCCTTCCCCGGCGCCCGGGGAGGCGGAACCGAGGAGAGAGACGCCGTGATCTTCAAACGCATGCTCGCCAGTGTCGGCATCGGCGGCGCCACCGTGGAGACCACGCTGGACGAGGAGACCGTCACCCCCGGCGGCACCGTCACCGGCACGATCAGGGTCACCGGGGGCAACGTCGCCCAGACGGTCCAGGGCATCAGCGTGGGGCTGCGCGCCACCGTGGAGAAGGAGTACGAGTACGAGGACTCCGAGGGCGAGGAGCAGTCGGGCGAGTACACCATCGACGTGGTCGTCGCCGAGCAGGTCGTCAGCGACGAGGAGTTCGAACTGGAGCCCGAGCAGGAGTTCGAGGTCGCCTTCGAGCTGACCGTCCCCATGGAGGCGCCCGTCACCGGGGTGGAGGGCGAGTACATCCTGGAGGGGGTGGGGCTCAACACCCGCCTGCACGTGGACAACGCCCTGGACCGCAAGGACGTGGATCCGCTGCTCATCGAGCCGCTCCCGGCCCAGGTCGCCGTCCTGCAGGCACTGCACGCGCTGGGCTTCGAGCTCAGGGGCGTGGACCTGGAGAAGGCCGAGATCCCCGGAACCCGGCAGAAGCTGCCCTTCTACCAGGAGTTCGAGTACACCGGCGGCGGGCAGTACGAGGGCCTGGAGTCGCTGGAGCTGACCTTCCTGACCGACGAGGAGGGGATGGACGTGGTGCTGGAGTTGGACAAGAAGCCCGGCATCCTGTTCAGCGAGGGCGGCGACACCCTCCTGCGACTGAGCGTCGGGCACGAGTCCACCGACCCCGAGGAGATCGCGGGCACGCTGCACGAGTGGATCCACGCGATCGCCGGTGAGCGCAGCCTGCTCTGACCGGTACGGCTGCGGCCGGGATCCGCTCCGGGCGGGTCCCGGACCGGTGCACCGGCGCCGTTGGTCTGCGCCGCCCGTCGGCCAGGGGTGGCCGCGCCGGGAGGTGGGGCTAGGGTCGCGGGTGTGCGACACGACCCTCCCGGACCGGCCCTGGCCGCGTTGGCCGCCCTGCTGGACCGGTCCCTCGCCCAGATCGCCGACGCCGCCTGCGACACCCGCGCGTTCGACCGGCGGACCGTCAGGACCGCGGCCGACGTGTGGGACAACACCACCTTCCCGCTGTTCCGGGCGGCGACGGGCCGCTCCCGGAACGAGCGGGAGCGGCGTGCCCGGGCGGCCCTGGAGTGGATGGCCGAGCCGGGTCCCGAGCGCCGCGCCTGGATGGTGGAGCAGGGTGCGGCCGCCGGGCACCGGATCGGCGCGTTGCTCGGCTCGGAGCATCCGCCGGACCCCGGGCACCGGATCGGCGCGCTGTTCCCGCTCCGCCGCGCCGGGATCCGCGCTGACGGCCCGCCGTCGGAGGGGAACCTGACGGGTTCCACCCGGGGAGCGGCGGTCTTCGTGGTCTGGGCCATGATCCGGATGCGCTCGGCCCGCCGCCCCCGGGAGACCGCGGGGGTCCCCCTGACGGCGTACTGCCGTGCCCTGGAGGGGGCCGGGCGGGACATCCTGACGGCGGGCGCACTCCCGCGGCCGCGACGGGAGGCCGCCTTCCGTTCCCTGGTGGTGCAGTGGCTCCGCCGCGGCGGGAGCGATCTGGAACCCGACCGGGGGCGGCTCCTCCGGGGCGTTCCGAACGCCGGGGAGCTGGTGCGCGGGGTGGGCGACCACACGTGAACGGACGCCCCGGCGGGCGCACCCGCCCGGACGCGGTCAGGGGACCTGGTTCCAGCCGCCGCCCCCCGCGAGGAAGGCGTCCGTCTCCTCCCGGGTGGGACAGGTGGCGGGGCCGCGACGCGTCACGGACAGGGCGGAGGCCGCGTTGGCCCGGCGGGCGGCCGCCGCCGGGGCCAGACCGGCGGCCAGCGCGGCGGTGAACACGCCCACGTGCGCGTCGCCCGCTCCGTTGGTGTCGACGGCACGGACGGGGAAACCGGGCACCCGCCGCGGTACGCCGCCGCCCTCGGCCACCACGCAGCCGTCCGCGGAGTCGCGCACGACCACCACGGCGTCCGGGCGCACCCGGCTGACCAGCAGCGAGGCGGCCCGCTCCGGGTCGGTACCGCCGGTCATGGTCGCCGCCTCGGCCGCGCTGAGGCTGAGCAGGTCGACACGGGGCAGGGCCCGGTCCAGGGTCCGTTCGGGAAGGTCGCCCACCACGGGTGCCGGGTCCAGGACCAGCCGCACCCCTTCCGGGAGGTCGCCGATCCAGGTGAGGAGCTCGTCGGCGCGCGGTCCGGGGAGCAGCGAGTACCCCACGGTGTAGACGAAGTCGCCCGGTCCGGGCCGCAGCGTGCGCAGTTCGGCCAGGGATAGGTCCGTCTCGGCGCCCAGCCGCGTGACGAAGGTCCGTTCGGCGTCACCGTCGACCAGGGCCACGCAGAAGCCGGTGTCCGCGTCCGAACGGGGGGCGTGCGCGACCTCCACCCCTTCGGAGCGCAGCGCGGCGCGCGCCAGGTCGCCGTTGGGTCCGCTGCCGTGCGCTCCCCCGTAGACCACCTCCATCCCCGCGCGCGCCGCCGCGGAGACGACGTTGAAACCGCCCCCGGCCAGGGTGTGAGCGGAGGACGCCAGCACGTCCCCACCGGCCCGGGGGAGTGCGTCGACCGTCATCACGACGTCGACGATCACCGGCCCCACGTGCAGCAGGCGTCCGGTCATGGTGGGGTTCCCTTCGGTTGTCCGCCCGTACGGTACGGCCCCTGGCCGTCGGCCGATCGGGCGGGGGTCCGCGGCCCCGGGTCAGAGGCTCTCGCGCCGTTGCCGCAGTCCGTCCAGGATCAGGTCGAGTCCGATGCCGAACTCGTCGGAGTACGCGTAGCCGGGTGTGAGGGCGCGGTCGACGATCATCTCACTGAGGTGGGGGAACTCGTCGCGGGGGAGCTGTTCCAGCATCGATCCCGCCACGTCCTCCAGACCCCCGGAGGAGGTGAAGGGCAGGCTGAGCTCCTGGAGCGTGAACCCGTAGACGTAGCTGTCCAGCAGTGAGAGCGCGTGCGCCGCACCGGCGACGGAGAAGCCGCCCGCCCGCAGGCAGCCGATGACCGCGTCGTGGTGGCGCAGGGTCGCGTGGCCGGGATCGGTCCGTGAGTCCATCAGGCTGATCGCCCACGGGTGGCGGGTCAGCGCGCCGCGCATCGAGCAGGCGCGCCGCCGCATCGCGCTCCGCCAGTCGACGTCCTCCGACGGGAGTTCGATCTCACCGAAGACGAAGTCGACCATGCCGTCGAGGATCGCCTCCTTGTTGCGGAAGTGGTGGTACAGCGACATGGCCTCGACGCCGAGCCGCTTGGCCAGGCCGCGCATGCTCGGCGCGCCGGTGCCGGACTCGTCCGCCAGCGCGACCGCGGTGCGGATCACGGCCTCCCTGCTGAGCGGGTCGCGGCGGGGCGTGTCGGTGGGCTCCGTGGTCACGGGTCTCTCCTGTCTGGCAACGCGGACACTTGACAACCTTACACCGCAAGGCTTATACCTTACGGCGTAAGTCGAGCTGCTGGTGTGAGGAGAGGGTCATGGAACCGATCGGTGGGGGCGGAACCGGGCAACCGGGCGCGGGGAAGAGGATGTGCGTCGTCGGCGCGTCCGGGAAACTCGGGCGGCACATGGTGCGGCAGGCGCTGGAGCGCGGGTACGAGGTCGTGGCGGTCTGCCGCGAACAGAGCGTGGACAAGCTCGCCGAGTTCGAGGGGCGGATCACGGTGGTCCCCGGCATGACCGACGACCGCACGGTCATCGCGCGGGCGGTGGACGGCTGCGACGCCGTGCTCACGGTGCTGGTGCCGTGGGGGGTGCACCACTACGCCTCCGGCACCGCCCAGGCCGTGCTCGACCACGCGCGCCCGGACGCCCGGTTGGTCTTCTCCTGCGGATGGCACATCACCCGCGACGGCAAGGACGTCTACAGCCGCAGCTTCAGGGTGTACGCGGCCGTGTTCGGGAAGCTCGCCAAACTCGCGCGCGTCGTCGACGTGGACGACCAGGTGGAGGCCTGCCGGCGGATCTTCGCCAGTCGGACGCGGTGGACCGTCGTGCGCGGCAGCGACCTGGAGGAGGGCGAGAGCCAGGGCCTGCCGGTGTGGAGCCGGCACGTGGGCGACCCCGTCCTCGCCAGCAACATGACCCGCCGCGTGGACTACGCCCGCTTCATGGTCGAGGCGGTGGACGACGACGCCCTCGTCCACGAGGCCCCGGCCATCGTCGGCCGGCTGACCCCCTCGGCCCTCGCCCACGCCGGAGGTGCGGCGTGAGCGTCCAGCACCCGCCGCCGCGGGACCCGACCGACCGCCTTCGCGCACAGGGAGAGGACCACAGCGTGACCGGACCCAGGAGGCTCGCCCGGATCGCGGGCCTGCTGTACCTGCTCGTCGCCGTGTTCACCATCTTCGCCGGAGTGGTGAACACGCGGATCGCCGTGCCGGGGGACGCCGGGGCCACCGCCGACAACATCGAGGCCTCGGCCACCCTGTTCCGCGTCGGCCTGGTCAGCGAACTGGTGGGGGCCATCGCCTTCCTGATGACGGCCATGACCCTGTACCTGCTGCTCAGGCACGTCAGCCAGCCGGCCGCCGCCGCGATGGTCACCGTCGTCGCGGTCAGCGTCGCGATGCAGACCCTCAACCTGCTCCACCAGAACGCGGCGCTGCGGGTCGTCACCGACCAGGACCACGCCGACGCCCTGGGCGCGGCGGCCTCCGACCAGCTCGCCCTGCTGCTCACCGGGATGCAGCAGGACGGCTACCTCATCGCCCAGACCTACTTCGGCCTGTGGCTGCTGCCGCTGGGCTACCTGGTCTTCAGGTCGGACCACTTCCCCAAGGCGCTGGGCGTCCTGCTGGTGATCGGATGCTGCGGCCACCTCACGGACGTGTTCTCGCGCCTGCTCGCACCCGAGTTCGGCGCGGGCATCTCGGCCTTCGCCATGACCCCGGCGGCGATCGCGGAGATCTCGTTCATCCTGTGGCTGCTGATCAGGGCCGTGCCGGAGGCCGCCGCCTCTCCCGTCGCGGCCCGTTCCGGTACCTGAACGCCGCACGGCGCCCGCGCTCCGGGAGGGTTCGCGGAGCGCGGGCGCCGTCAGGGCCGGACTCGCGCCGGAGGGCGAATCGGGCTACCCTCGCGGTCATGATGACTCGCATCGCACGGAAGGGCGGCCTCCGCCCGGGCCGTTGAGCGCCCCCCGGTGGAGCCTCGGCGAGCCCGCCGACGGACGGACCACCTTTCTCCAGCACATCACCTCCCTCCTCGCCGAGCACGGCGATCCCCCGTGGCCGGACGACGGCCGACCGTTCCCCGACGACCCTCCCGGCTGGGCCGACGACACCATGCGCAGCGTCGTCCTCGACGGGATCCGCACCCACCACTTCGGGGTCGCCTCGGACCCGGAGCGGGCCGACACCCTGGCCGAGGCCGTCGCCCGAACCGTGGAGGGCCCGCCCGACACCGCAGCGGCCCGGCGCGTCCACGACACCTTCGCCGAGACCGACGCCCTGACGGTCGCCGACCACCTCGTCCAACCGCTCGCCGCACGCCGGGTGCCCCGCCGCCGCGCACGCGTGCTCGCCCGGTGGATCGCCGAGCACGGCACCCACCGCGACGCGGTCAAGACCGCCCTGGTGCTCCTGGGGCTGTGCGGAGACGAGCGCGAACGCGAGCTGTTGGTCCTGCTGGGGTCGCTGGACGAGTTCACGCTCTACGCGGCGGTCGCGCTGCGGCGCGCGGTACCCGACCCCGAACCGGACCTGTTCCGGCTCGCCCGCCGGGCCACCGGGTGGGGCCGGATCCACGCGGTGCGGCGGCTGCGCGGCACCACCGATCCCGACGTCCGCGCCTGGCTGCTGCGTGAGGGGTTCCGCAACGGCGTCATGGACGAGTACCTCGGCCACTTCGCCGCCGTGCACGGCGGACTGTTGGAGGCTCTCACCGCTGCCGGACCGGACGGGAAGGCGGACGAGGGACTGCTCGACGGAGCGGGCGGGGTCCTGGGCGCCATGGCCCTGGCCGAGGGCGGCCCCGCCGAGGGACTGGTGGACTACCCCGACGCGTTCGCCGCACTCGACCGCTACGCCGAGCTGATCGAGGACGCGCCCGCCACCCCGAGACGGCTCGCCGATCTCGCGGACATCCGGAGCTACCTGCTCGGCGAGCCCGGAGACCTGGGACACCCGGCCGACGAGGTGAACCGGCTCGGCCGACGGTTCGCACGGATCCTGGAGCGCCCGGAGTGGGCGGCGACGGTCCGTGCGCACCTGGCCGACCCCGAGGGGGAGGACTTCGGCGCCGCGATGAGCGCGGCCCACCGGCTGGGGCTGCGGCCGTTCCACGACGTCCTCCGGCGCCTGCGCGTCGCACCTGGGGACACCTTCGCCTGGTACTGGGCCTTCCGCTGGGTTTCCAGGGAACGTGTGGACGACCTGCTGGAACTCGCCGAGACGCTGCTGCCGCTCGACGCACTGGCCACCGGGCCCTCCGAGACGTCGTCGGTGGGGCCCGGGCGTGAGGACGACCGGGCCCTGGAGTGGGTCCTGCGCTCGATCGCCCGGTTCCCGGGCTCGGGCTGGCCGATCGTCCGCACCGGCCTGCGCAACCGGTGCGTCGGGGCACGGGCTGAGGCGGTCGCGGCCCTGGAGGCGTGGCGGGACCGTCCGCTCCCCGAGGAGGCCCCGTCCCTGCTCCGCCTGGCCGAGCGCGAGGAACCGCACGCCGCCACCAGGGAGCGGATGGCGGCCCTCCTGGATCGGCTCGCCTCCGGCTCCGGTCCCGACCCGGTCTGAGCCCGCGCGGCAACGGCCCGGACCCGTGTCCACCGCCGGTCCGGGCCGCTGCCCGCGCACACGGTCGCGGGGCGTGCCAGGTGTGCGGCCCGTCCTGTCCGTACGCTTTCCAGGGCACCGGCGACGAGGATCCGGGGATGCCGACCAGGCGGTGTTCCCCGAAGTCGCCGACTTGTTCGAGGCCCGAGGGCCGACCCGGCATGCCCGGCTCGGGTGGACCCGCGGGCAAAGATCGGCACGGCGCACCGTCCCGGTGCCGGACAGGTCGAGACGCGCGGCGGTCTTCCCGGATGTCGCGCTCCCGCCGGTCACCTTCCGCGGTCCCACCGCTTTTCGCCCAAAACCCCGCCCGACGGTGCGGTGGTCAGCCCGGTCCCGACCCTGCGATGGTGCGGGCGGGGCGGGACCGAGGCGTTACCTAACGCCGCCGGAGGCGAGGACGACGAGGCACTGGACGTGCCGGACCGGCCGGGCCCCGAACGGGCCTTGGCGACCCGCGGACCCCGCAAGCGGGTCAGGACATGCCGCGGAAGAAGGCGCGGATGTCATCCGCGAGCAGCTCCGCCTCCTCCATCGCGGGGAAGTGGCCCCCCTCGGTGAACTCGTTCCAGTGGCCGACCGCCTTCCACGGGTCCATCGCGCGGCGCATGACCGGGTGGGTGTCGAACACGGCCCATCCGGACGGCACCCCGGTCCCCATGACCACGTCGACCCCGGAGTGCTCGGACTCGTAGTAGAACTGCGCGCTCGACGCGCCGCTGCGCGTGAACCAGTACAGGCTGATGTTCGTGAGGAGCTGGTCGCGGTCGACCGTCTCGTCCGGTGTTCGGTCGACGCCGTCGGCCCTGGTCCTGAACTTCTCGGCGATCCACGCGAGCTGGCCGACCGGCGAGTCGGTGAGAGCCGCGCCGATCGTGTCGGGACGGTGGCTCTGCATCAGCAGATACCCGCGATCGGCCGCGTCCTCGGCGCGCACCGCCTCGATCTGGGCGATCTCGTCATCGGACAGACCGTCGGGGAAGGGGAACTTGTCGCCGACCAACCCGAGCCACCGGGGATCGGCGCCCAGGTGCGTGCCGATGAGGCGCTCCGGGTAGAGCGCGGCGAGACGGCCGGTGGTGCCCGCACCCATGTCGGTGCCGTGGGCCGCGAACCTCTCGTAGCCCAGACGCGTCATGATCTCGGCGTAGGCGTCCGTCGTCCGCGCCAGCTCCCAGCCGGTCCCTGACAGCGGCGTGGAGAACCCGAACCCGGGCGGCGACGGGATGACCACGTGGAAATCATCGGTCAGCAGCGGGACGAGTCGCTGGTACTCGACGAACGACCCCGGCCAGCCGTGGTTCAGGATCAGCGGGGTGGCCTCCGGGTTCGTCGACCGCACGTGGACGACGTGGAACGTCTGGCCGTCGACGACCGTCGTGAACTGTGGGTACCCGTTGAGCTTCTCCTCCTGCGCACGCCAGTCGAACCCCGCACGCCAGTACTCGGCGAGCTCCTTCAGGTACACCAGCGGGATGCCGCGGCTGAAGTCGGTGCGATCGTCTCGGCCCGGCACGGGGATCGGCCAGCGCGTGTGTGCCAGCCGGTGACGCAGGTCGTCGATGTCGGCCTGCGGGATGTCGATGCGAAACGGTGCGAGTGCGTTGTCCTCGTTCATGACACCGACGGTTCCAGGCAATGCGGCAGGTGAGCTTCCGCGATCGCTGCCATGATGCAGAACATGTTGGAGACCTCGGCCCGCCTGCTCGAACTGCTGTCATTGCTCCAGCTCAAGCGCGACTGGACGGGCTCCGAGCTCGCCGGTCGGCTCGAGGTGAGCACGAGGACCGTGCGCGCCGACATCGGCAAGCTGCGGTCGCTCGGCTATCCCGTGGACGCGCGCCCCGGTGTCGCGGGCGGGTACCGGCTGGCCGCCGGGACGGCGATGCCCCCACTGCTGCTCGACGACGACGAGGCCGTCGCCGTCGCGGTCGGACTGGGTGCGGTCGCGACCCAGGGGCTCGGCGTCGAGGAGACATCGCTCACCGCGCTCGCCAAGCTGGAGCAGGTGCTGCCCTCGCGCCTGCGCCGGCGCGTCGAGGCGGTACGCGAGGCGACGAGCGTCGTTCCAGGGGCGCGACCGCCGCTCGACCTCGCGGTTCTCGGCGCGGTCGCCGCCGCGATCCGCGGCCGCGAACGGCTTCGGTTCGGATACACCAAGCCCGGGGGCAGCGAAGGGGCCCGCCACACCGAACCGCAACGGCTGGTGAGCTGGGGGCCGCTCTGGTACCTGCTCGCGTGGGACCTCGACCGTGGCGACTGGCGGGTCTTCCGTGTCGACCGCATGGTCGCGCACGCACCGACGGGTGCGCGGTTCCAGCCGCGCCCGATCCCGGAGGGCAACGCCGTCGAGTACGTCGTCGGACGCGTCAGCAAGGCGGCCTGGAGGTACCGCGCCCGGGTACTCGTGCATGCCCCCGCCGCCAGGGTCGCCGCCAAGATCCCGGTCCCGGTCGATATCGAGGCGGTCGACGAGTCCACGTGCCATGTCGAACTGGGTTCCGACGATCCGGACCGGCTCGCGCTGTGGATGACCCAGCTCGACGTCGACATCGAGGTGATCGACGGAGACGCGCTCGCGGCGGCGTTCGATCGCCTCGCGACGAGGTTGCGCCGCGCCGCGGGTGGCGCATCCACGACGTGAGTCTCGGCCCCGTTCCCGCGCTGGGCGAGGGCCCGCCCACCAGGTGAGCGGAGCACGGCGTGCCCGGAGTCGGCCGCCTTCTCTGTGACCTTGGGTTTTAGGTGGTGTGGAACCTCCAGCGCTCGGTGGCGTACTACAGCACGCCGATGACCAGGGACTCCCGGGCGGTCTCGACGACCTCCTTGGTGATGGTGGCCATCTGGTTGATCTCCAAGATCCGCTCGATCTGGGCCACCAGGCGGCTGGTCAGCCGGAAGTTCCCACCGGTGATCCGGGTGATCGCGGCGACCGCCTCGGCGGTGGTGAAGTCCTCGCTCTCCCCCAGGCCCAGGTGGGGCCAGTGCCGGGCCAGGACGAACGCCTGCTCCTGAGCCGACAGCGGCCGGTAGTGGTGGACGAACCCGACCCGGCTGTAGAGCTGGGGGCAGCGGGCCAGGCGTTTCTCGATGCCGGGCATGCCGATGAGGATCAGCCCCATCCGACTGCGGTCGTAGTGGTCGCGCAACTGTTCGAGAGCGGCCATCCGCAACCGGTCGACCTCGTCCACGATCAGCAGTTCGACGTAGGGCACGCTGCCGTGCGGTTTGCCGAAGGTGCGCCGGTCGTAGGAGTCCTCAGCGCGCACGATCGACGGGTGCGTGCTCAGCTCGCCCAGCTCCTTGTCGATGGTGCGCGGGCTGGCCTGCACGGTCGGGGTGTAGAGCAGCGTGTGCCACTCGGGGCGGTCCCGGCCCATCGACAGGTTCCGCCGCCAGCGCAGCAGGTGGGGCTCCAGCTCGTCCCAGTGGGCGTAGCGGCGGGCCGAGAGGGTCTTGCCGACTCCGGGCGGGCCGTAGCACAGGCCGATGTAGCGGTTGCGGCGGCAGGCGTCGGCGAACTCGGTGAAGCGGCGGTGCTCCTTGGTCACCACGAAGGGGGTGGGCTCGGGGACGATGTCGGGCTGGGGATCGGGGAGGGCTTCCTCGACCGCGCGGACCTTCTCCTCCCAGCGGTCGTCGTCGGGGACCTGGTCCACGCCACGCACTCCTCTCGGTAGCGCTTGAGCCGCGGTTGCGGGGCAACGTCGTCGGCGGGCGGGGGTGCGGGCTTCTCGAAGGCGGGTTCGGTGTGGACGGCCAGGAGCCGGTCCACAACGTTGGTCCGGTCGCGCAGGGTGGTGCGGAGTTCGCGGCGGCGGGCGTTGCGGGCCGCGACGATGTCCTTGATCCCCACGGTGCGTCCGGCCAGGTCGGGACAGATCGCCCGGCACAGGAACGCCTCGCGGTGGAAGATGCGGATCTCAGCCAGGTCGCGGGGGTCGTAGCGGATGGTGACCTGCTCGCCGACGTAGGCGGCCAGCACCGGATCCAGGTAGCGCAGGGACTGTAGTGGATGCCGTCGGGGTGGACCTTGCGCGGGGTGGCCACGGTGAGCAGCAGCAGGTCGAGCTGCTCCAGGTGCTCGGGCATGTGCGGGAGGAAACCGTCGGCCTCCCAGCGCTGCTGGGGCATCTGTCCGGTCTCGCTGTGGGGCCGGTGGTTGTAGGTGCCGGTGATAAAGGCGCCGATCGCCTCGTCGAGTTCGCGCAGACTCAGCCGGGCCCGATCCGCGCGGCCGGTGGTCCCGGGCAGGGCGTATCCGGGTAGCTCCGGCAGGCACATCTGGTCCAGGGTGCGAAAGCACCGCTCGATCTTGCCGCGGCTGCGGGGCTGGCCGGGCAGGGAGAACACCAGGCGCATGCGCAGGTCGGCGGAGACCTGCTCCAGGTGGCGGGAGGTGAAGTCGCTGCCGTGGTCGGTGTAGAAGACCTCCGGGATGCCGCACACGCTCCAGCCGGGCACTTCCTTGCGCCAGATGGCCTGGCGCAGCGCCAGGGCGGTGTTCAGCGCCGAGGGCGCTCCGAGGTTGAGGGCGTATCCGGCGATCGCGCGGGAGCGATCGTCCTCGATGACGGTCAGCCAGGGGCGGGCCGGTTGGCCCGAGGGGGTGCGCACCCACACATCCAGGCGGGTGTGGTCGGCCTGCCAGATCTGGTTGGGGCGTTCGGCCTCGCGGCGGTGGATCAGGTCGAACGCCTGCCGGTAGCGCTTGGTGCCCTGGTGGGCCAGCGCCGTCAGGGCCGGGTCCAGGTGGGCGATGACGTCGTGGACGGTGGCGTAGGAGGGGACGGGCCATCCCTGCTCGTCGGCGACCTGGCGGATCCGGCGGTGGACGGTGGCCGCGCTCGGTGCCGGGCGCTGGAGGGCGAGCCCTTCGATCAGAGTGATGAGTTCGGCGGGGAAGCGGCGCCTGCCCCGGTCCCGGCGCGAGGCGGGTGCCAGGCCCGCCAGCCCGCAGGCGCGGTAGCGGGACAGCCACCGCTGGGCGGTGCGGTAGGCCACCTGGGCCTGCGCGGCCGCCGTTGTCAAAGGCACGCCTTCTTCCAGGTGCGGGCGCAGCACCGCGAAGCGGCGCATCGCCTCCTCCCGTTGGCCCCTGCCGATCCCGGACAAGTGGGGTGGGGGTTCGTCCACGCCTTCACAGCTCCTCGGCCCATCCGGCCGCCACGTCCTCGGGCGGGTTGGTGTACAGCTTCAGGTACCGGTCATTGGCGTGCCCCAGGCGGCGTTCCAGCTCGGGCCGGTTGTGCCCGGAGGCGGCCGAGAGCCGGTAGGCGAAGGTGTGCCGCGCGTCGTGCGGCCGCAGCGTGCCGAGCCGCCGCTCGCCGTCGACTTCCGCGTCGTGCAGGCGCCCGACCTCGCCAACCACCGTGTTGACCGTGCGCGGCGACAGCCGCCCGCCCACTCGCCGGGAGGCGATCGAGCCAGCGGCCAGGAACAGCGCCGCCGACTCGCCGTCGACGTCCCCGGGGCGTTCGTGTTCGAGGTAGTCGGCCAGCGCGGTGCGGGCATCCTTGCCCAGGAACACGGTGCGCTGGGTGCGGCCCTTGCCGCGCACGTCGACCAGGCGAGCCTTCTTCACCCGCCGCAGCTCGCCGACCTCGTGCGGCACCAGCTGGTCCAGATCAAGGCCAACGAGTTCGGCCCGGCGCAGCCCCGCGCCCAACAGCACGTGGACGATCGCCCGGTCACGCAGCGGCCGGGCGTGCCGGTGCCGGGCCGGAACCGCCTCCCGGCCCTGGTAGCGTCGCCCCTTGAGCCGGTGGAAATTCTCCAGCCGGTCGAGCACGCTCTTGACCGTGCGCACCTGCGCCTCCGACAGCGCCCGCACTTGCGGAGCGGGTAGCGGCAGCGCGTCCACTCCCTTGGTCGGGTCGGTCAGGTGCCAGCCGGTGGGGGTGTGTACGCAGGTCCAGGTGAAGAACGCCGACAGGTGCGCCAGGTGGTTGTTGACCGTGGCCGCAGCCATCGGCGCCGCTTCCCCATCCGGCCGCACAATCCCTTCGGCCGCCAGGTGGTCGCGCCAAGCGGCCACCTCCCGGGCCGTCACCGCGGTGAGCCGGTCGTGGCCGAACCCGTCGACCATCCACGCGCGGAACCGCTCCAGGTGCCGGGCGACCTTGGCGGCGACCTCCGCCGAACGCACCCCGCGCACCGCGGCCGCGAGGTAGGCCTCGGTCCAGGAGGCGAGCGTGCCGTCGCCTTTCGTGGGGGCGCCGAGGACGGTCACCACCTTTCGTGAAGAGAACTCGCCGCGATCCTGGGCGGTGTTCCCCGGGGTGGTGGACGCGGTCATGCGTGGTTCCCTTCACAGAAGAGCCGTTTCCTGAAGCGACCCTAACCGACCCGGCACGACCGGTGAAGGTCGCGCAGGGGCCCGGGCGGGCACAACTCCAGTGACCGGCCGAGGAGCGCCGAAGCCGCCACCCCCGCGCGCGGGCCACCGCGCCTGCGACCAAGCGCGACCACACGGCAACCCGATCGGCACTTGGCCCGTCTGATCAGATGACCGGCCCGGCCCTGAGCGAGGAGGAGCCCTGCCGTGCCCCCACACACCTGCCACCACCCCCCGCCCCTGCACGGTGTGCGATGAGCGCGCGCGCCTGGGCCCCGTGGGCGGCCGCAACCGCTACCGCCGTGTTGACCGTCGCGGTGGGCATCTCCATCAACCAGGTCCACCCCACCGACTTCGACCGCACGGGCCTGGCCTGGCTGATCGCCGCACTGCTCTGCGCCGGCGCCGCGGGAGCCCTCACCCACTGGGCCGCCCCCGCCCTGCCCACGGCGCCCGTGCCCCGGCTGTGGCCCTCGGTGACCACCCGCGAGGGCCGCCCCCGCCTGCTGGGCGAGCTGTCCGCCCGCGACCTGGGCACCCACCCCTGCCGGTTCGCCGCCGACGCCCAGAACCCCTACCTGGAGCGCGACGCCGACCCCGACCTCGCCCGGGCCCTGGCCGATGCGGACCAGCGGCTGGTCATCGTGTCCGGGCCCCGCCTGGCCGGGGCCACCCGCACCCTGGCCCACGCCGCCCAGCGTCTGCTCGCCGACCACACCGTGGCAGCCTTCCTCGAGGACCCGGCCATCTCCCTGCAGGCCATGGTCGAGACCGCGGGCACCCACACCCGCGACGACCGGGGGGCCGTGCTCTGGCTGGACGCCCTGACCGCCGACCGCTACACCGAACTGGCCCGCCTCGACCCCGCCACCCTTCCCGAAGGGCTACGGATCCTGGCCACCCTGGACACCGCCGTCATGGCCGGGCACCGCATCCCCGCAACCCTGCGCGACCACGTCCAGGCACACGCCGCCGTGATCGACCTGCCCACCCTGACCGGCACCGAGCGCGACCGGATCCGCGCCGAGGACGCCTACGCCGACTTGCACCCGGTCCTGGACGAAGGCGGCGACCTGCTGCTGGGCCGCCTGCTGGTGTCCTGGAACCAGGTCCGCACCGCCCTGACCCGCGGAACAGGGGAAGAGGCCACCGACCGCATCGCGCTACTGCGGGCGGTAACCGACTGGGCCCGCCTCGACCCGCCCCGCCGCCTGAACCGCGCCATCCTCCCGCACCTGTACCGGGCCTACCGCAACGCCCTGACCGGCCGTCCGCCGGGTGCGGACTTCTCCCAGTACCGCTACAAGCAGGCCCTGGCCTGGGCCACCACCCCCACCAGGGACCGGCCGCTGCTGGTCGATGAGCGCACCGACGGCAGCGGCACCTACTACACCCCCCACCCCCTGCTGAGCGCCCTCGCCGACCAGGAGGGCGAGAGCGTCGCCTGGCCGGTCGCCGACCAGATGTGGACCTACGCCGACACCTTCTTCGACGGACACCAACGCCGCGACCTCGGGTACACCGCCCTGCGCCTGGGCGCCCACACCACCGCCGACCGGCTCCTCGGCCACGGCGACGCCGACATCGACCCCTACGCCATGAACGGGCTGGCCACCTGGTTCAAGAACAACGACCATCCCGCAACCGCCCGCAAGTGGTACACCCGCGCTGTCGACACCGGCCACCCCGAGGCCGCACCGAAGGCGATGAACCACCTCGGGAACCTGGAGTCCGGGCAGGGGCGGATCGCCCAGGCCCGCGCCTGGTACACCCGCGCCGCCGACACCCACCACCCCGACGTCGTACCGAAGGCGATGAACCACCTCGGGAACCTGGAGTCCGGGCAGGGGCGGGTGGAGGCGGCCCGCACCTGGTACATGCGCGCCATCGACACCGGCCACCCCGACGTTGCACCGCAAACGATGCGCAACCTCGGGATCCTGGAGTCCGGGCAGGGGCGGGTGGGGGAGGCCCGTGCCTGGTACATGCGCGCCATCGACACCGGCCATTCCGACGCCGCACCGAACGCGATGAACAACCTCGGGCTTATGGAGCGGAAGCTGGATCGTGTGGGGGAGGCGCGCGCCTGGTACATGCGCGCCATCGACACCGGCCATTCCGACGCCGCACCGAACGCGATGAACAACCTCGGTTTTCTGGAGGAGAGGCTGGGTTGTGTGGGGGAGGCGCGCGCCTGGTACACCCGTGCCATCGACACCGGCCATTCCGACACTGCACCGAACGCGATGTGCAACCTCGGTGCACTAGAGGCCGGGCAGGGGCGGGTGGAGGAAGCTCGTGCCTGGTACATGCACGCCATCGACACCAACCACCCCGACTACACGCCGAGCTCGATGTACAACCTCGGGAACCTGGAGCGCGAGCGAGGGCGGGTGGAGGCGGCCCGCACCTGGTACACCCGTGTCATCGACACCAACCACCCCAAGGTTGCACCGCAAACGATGTGCAACCTCGGGATCCTGGAGGCCGGGCAGGGGCGGGTGGGGGAGGCCCGTGCCTGGTACACGCGCGCCATCGACACCGACCATTCCGACGCCGCACCGAACGCGATGAACAACCTCGGTGCCCTGGAGGCCGGGCAGGGGCGGGTGGAGGAGGCCCGTACCTGGTACATGCGCGCCATCGACACCAACCACCCCGACGCCGCACCGAAGGCGTCCCAAACGCTGCGCAGACTGGGCGAGCAAGAGCAGGAACGGCAGCAAGCTGACCACTACTCGAAGCACGGGTGGATGGCGCACGCCGACCTGGAGCTGATACGGCGCGCCAACGAACGCCCCCACGGTGAACCGGACGGCGGTGCAAACGACCGGGCGGATACGGAGGAACTGGCGGACGATGCGGCTTCCAGCGGCGAAGGCACAGAGACCTCGCTGTAACCGTCATCGAGACCGCCCGAGAGTCCCTGGTCATCGGCGTGCTGTAGGACGCCAGCGAGCACTGGAGATTCCGCGCTGTTCAAAACCCAAGGTCACAGCCTTCTCCCACCGCGGCTGGCCCCGCCCCTCGAACGGGCGGAGCACCACCGCGCGCAGGCCGACGCAGCCCCGGTCAGCCAGCCGAGCAGACCAGGGACGGTGATGCGCCCGGCGGTCGTCCGCACCCAGGCGTCCATGACCACGCACCCCCGGCCCTTCCGGCGTGCGCGGCGTAGACCCTGATCGTGGTGCTGGTTCGGGGCTGTGAGACTGACGGTCTGTGGCCTGCACTTTCAGTATGAACGGGCTCCGGCCGGCAGTGCTGGCACCCATCGGGTCAGTCGCCGGGAATCGTGTCCGCGCAGCACCGCGATGCTCCCGTGAACCGGGTCGTTGGTGCCCTCGGCAACCGGGCGCACGTTGAAGTGAGACAGCCGGCCCTGGTCCGTGCCGGCATCGTGCTGACCGCGGACACCTGCGCCGGTGTCCTGCCGCAGGCGGATCTGCCGGGGGTCGAGGCCTCGTACAGTGGGAACTCCACCTCGGGCGTGGGGGGCGACCCCCGTCGACCCGTGACCGAACACCCGCCCCGCTCAGGCGGGGACACCCTG
>NZ_JBVMUY010000028.1:0-31909 GCF_055632325.1 Nocardiopsis sp. KDC1DS13DA1 | reverse complement strand
GCACGTGATCATCCCAGGTACAGGGCCACCTCGCAGGACTTTTGAGATGAGCTCTAAGGGTAGTGGGAAACGTGGATGTGGTCGTAGTGATCTGTCGTCAAATCTCCTGTGGCGTAGAGATAACTCGCACGCTTCACGGTTTCCCAGCTGCCGACGGGGTCACCATATCCCGGGTTCCAAATATGACCCTCGTAGATGACGTACTTAATTTTGAGAACTTCATGGTGCTGAATCAACCAGTTAATGACCTCAATGGTCTGCTGATGCATTTCAGGGGTTGGGATCTTCCCTTGGGCCGCGGTGGCGACCATGTAGTCGCAGGCGAGCCCCTTGGGGTGGTCCATCGGGGGGTCTTCCCACGGTCGCGGGTCGTAGCACCCCACGCCGCCCGGCCATTCGATACTGAACTCCGCCTGGATCGCCGCGTATCCCCGGCACGTTGAGGACTGGAGGTTAGGGCTGGCCACGGGAGCGCACTGGTCACTGATCTGCGGGGCCCCTCCCCCGCTGATGGTGCAGGTTGGGGAAGCGGAGTAGTCGTCGGGCACCCCGGGCAGGTCGATCCCGGCCAGGGCGTTGAAGACGTCCTCGGCCGCCTGCCAGTACGCCTCGTAGTGGTAGGGGTCGGCGTTGACCTGCACGGCGTGCGCGATGAGGCTCATCTGGCGCGCGACGACGTCCTCGTCCCCGATGGCCTCGTCCTCGTCGACTTCCATGAGCGCGAGGAAGAAGTTCGTCGCGCTGATGGTGGGGTCCATCCGGTCCTCATGCGATCCCCAAGCCCCGTTGCCCAGTTGCTGGAAGAGCCCGCGGGAGCCCTCTTCGATCTCCCCCCGGGCCACCAGCTCCTCGCCCGCAGCGTCACCCTCGTCCAGGACTCGCAGCGAGGACTCCCCCATGGCCGTCATCACACCGATCTTCTGATCACGCGCGTCCAGGTCCAGGGCGGCCCCTGCATTGATGATGTATGCGGCGTTGAGGAGCTGCTCGGTGTGGTAGCCCGCAACGGGACCATCGGGCAGGGAGTCGGTGTCGATCACGACTCCGGGGCCACCCCCGCCGGGGACGCAGCCGTCTCCTGGGCTGACCATCAGCACCAGCATCATCAGGCATCCGGCAAACACCGCGAGAGGGGCGCAGCCGGTGGCCAGGAGTCCGGCGCCCAGTCCCTTGGAATCGGACATGCGTGTACAGCCCTCCCGGTCATTTGTCATGAGGTGCGGTGTTCACCCTGATTGGGCGCGCTCAGTCTAGAGATCATGCACTAGATGCACACTGGCACCAGCTACCGCCTGCGTAGGGAAACATGCGCTGATGTCGGTACTCTTCGCATGTTCTGTGCCCCCAGTGACAACACGGGTCGTACGGCGGCTGGTGCGGTCGTTGGTCGCACCCCGCTGGGACTCTTCGAGTGTTGCTGTCTGAGCGCTGCCGGGGGGTCAGGGCACGTCTGTGATGAAAGGGGGTGGTCGTGTCGTGGTGGAGAACAATCCGTGGTTGACCTCGGCAAACACCATTAACGATGAGGCCAAAGACGAACCGGTGGAAGTCGTTTCAGGCCCTGGGTACCCCAGCGGCCCGGCTACTCCGCAGACTGGGATCGCTGCGCCCGTGGCTTGTCTTCCCCGGCGTCCGGTGACGGGTACGGCGCGGCTTTGGTGGTTGGGTGTGCACGGCGGAGCGGGCGAACGAACCCTGCTCGCGCTCTTGGAGGACAGTCGTGCGGCCGTTCATGCGTGGCCGGAAGTGGCCATTTCGGTCACCTCCCAGCCACGAGTGGTGTTGGTCGCACGCACGCACGCTCGCGGTCTGCTGGCGGCGCAGGCGGCCGCCACGGAGTGGGCTTCCGGCTACAGCGGCGTGGACCTGCTGGGTCTGGTCCTGATCGCTGACGCTCCTGGGCGGCTTCCCCGTCCGCTCAAGGACTTGGCCAAGCTCGTCTCCGGAGGTGTCCCCCGGGTGTGGAACGTGCCCTGGATCGAGGCTTGGCGCCTAGGTGAGCCCCCGACCCTGGACTCCGCACCCAAACCTGTGCGTGCGATGATCACCGACCTCTCCGACCTCGCACCAACAATGGAATAGAAAGAAACCCTGATGATCAACGAATTCCTCCCCATGGCCACACAGTTGGCTGCCGACGGCGTTCACCTCGCCGTAGCAGTGCCAGCAGAACCCGGCATCGTGCCCGACCCCGGGACCGGATCCGCCCCGCCCGGATTCGAGGGGTTCATCACCCTGTTGGAATGGACCAAGTGGATCAGCCTCGGCATTTGCGTGGTCGGCCTCATGATCGCGGGTGCCACCATGGCCATCAACTCCCGCCGTGGTGAAGGCGGTGAGCACCTCGGCAAGCTCGGCATGGTGCTCGGCGGCGTGGTCGTCATTTCCGCAGCCGCGTCGATCATCAGCTTCCTCGTGACCGGTGGAGAGTCCGCTTAGCGACAGAAGAGGAGGCACACGATCATGGCTCGTCATGATGATCACCAGAGCGACCCGCCTTTTGCTTCAAAGACCTTTATCGCCTCGACTGGAGTCGTGGGCCTGATCGCCGTCTTGGGGATCGGCGTGACCGGCGCCATCTTGTGGCCGGACGGTGAGGAGGAAGCGGCACCGCCGGTGTCGGCGTCTCCTACCGCCGACCCTGCTCCGGAAACCGAGACCGCACCGGCCGAAGACGCGAGCATGTGCGGCCTTCCCGGAAACAACGAGACGGAGCTTCTCGCTGCTCCCGCAGACGTGGAATGGGAGTTCGTGGGCACCATGCAGGCGCCCTCCGTGCCCGACGCAGGTCCAGGACTGATCTCCGATGACGGCTTTCGCCAGTGCTACGCGCACTCACCGGCTGGTGCCCTCCTGGTCGCATCCAACGTGCTGGCGATGGGCACCGACCCCAACCTGATTCAACCGATCAATGAGGAACTCGTCGCTGAAGGTCCTGGGCGGGACGCGGCTTTGGCGGAACTCGAACGCACAGGACCCTTCTCTGACGAAGGACTTCGTCTGTCCACCGTGGGTTTCAACCTCATGGGTTATGGGCCCGACCATGCTCGTGTTGACCTGGCGGTGGAAGCCAGTAACGGAACGTTCGCGTCCGTGACGACTGACCTGCGATGGGAGGACGGGGATTGGAAGGTTGAACTTCGCCCCGATGGTGAGCGCATCATCCCGATAGCCCAGATCCCGGACGCCTCCGGGTACATCCCATGGTCGGCGGGGAACACAGATGCTGCCGACTGACGGGGCCGAGGATGAGTGCTTCGGGGGGTGGGCGAACCCGATTTGCGGGATGCAGGATTTCAGCGCATCTGTCGTAGGAAATGCCGTTGAGAACCTCGCCTCAGCCGTTATGGAGGGTGTGGGAACGACGGTCGGGATCATGGCCACCCACTGGGTTTTCGTGGGCACCTTGGACCTGACCAGTGGTGGAAATGTTGATGGTGCGATCGCCCAAGGGCAAGACGTCAATATCAGCCAACCACCGGCCTCCTCCTCTGGGCTCGAAGAGCTCTTGGGGTACGCGGCCTGGATCTCGCTGGGCATCTGCGTTCTGGCGCTGATCTTCCTCGGCGCGACGATGGCGCTCAACCAGCGCCGAGGCGAAGGGGCGGGCCACATCAGCAAGATCGGCATCGTCTTGTTCGCGACGGTGCTGATCTCGGCGGCCTCGGGCATCGTCACGGGCGTGTTGCCCTCGACCGGACCGGAGAACGCCTCCCGCCCGGTGGAGTTCCTGCAAGGCTCCCTGTGGTGGTACATGGGCGCGGCCGCTGTGCTGTCGGTCATCGTCGGGGCGGTGCGCATGGTGTGGGAACAGCGCGCCGACCCTGGCAAGGAACTACTCAAGTCACTGATGACCCTGGTGGTCGTGACCGGAGTCGGGGTCACCGGGATCGGCACGGCGATGGGTGCTGCCGACGGGTTCGCCCGGTGGATCATCGATGAGTCCACCGATGCCGACTTCGGTACGGCGATCTTTAACATGCTGGTCGTCGATGCCGCCACGACCGGCGGGATCGGCGCGTTCCTGGCGATCTTCGTCGGTATCTTCATCATCTTCTTCTCGATGTTGCAGATAATCCTCATGATCATCCGGGTGGGGATGGTCGTGATCCTGGCCGGAATCTTCCCGCTGGCCGCGTCCTTCACCAACACCGAGATGGGCAAGACCTGGTTCAAGAAGTGCATCGGCTGGCTGATCGCCTGGATCCTGTACAAACCGGCCGCGGCCATCATCTACGCCACCGCGTTCCAGCTGGTGGGAGGTAACGACCTCTTCTACAGCGAGGACGAGACCGGCCTGATGGGCGTACTGGTCGGCGTGACGATGATGCTCATCAGCCTGATCGCGATGCCCGCCCTGATGAAGTTCGTGGCCCCGATGGCGTCCCTGGGCGCGGGTGGTGTCGGAGGCGCCATGGCCGGAACAGCGAGCCTGGTCGGCGGCAAGATGGCCGACGGCGCGATGAAGATCGGCCAGGACCAGGCCAACACCGGAACCAGCGGTGGCGGTGAGGCACCCACAGGCAGCCCACCGGGCGCGAGCGAGGTCTCAGGGCAAGGGTCAGGAGCAGAACAAGCCCCTGCTGACACCACGACCGAACCGGCCCCCACGGACTCGGGCCAGGAAAGCGGAACCGAGAGTCCCGCTCCCGGTACCGACGGCCCCGACGCAACCGGTCCCGAGGGCGTCGGAGGCACCGAAGCCATGGGAGCCGACCCCTCGATGGCGGCGACGGGTGGTGTCCCGGTCACTCAGGTGGCCGAGCAGATGAAGGCACCGGCCGACGGTGCGAAGAGCGACATGGCGGGGGCAGTGAACGACGGGACGGACTCCTGATGGCAACTGAGACACATTCACCACGCACCTACGGCAACTGGCGCAAACCCACCTCCCCGGGTCTGATGGGGCTCGGGTCGTTGGGCACCATGCTCCTTCTCGGCGGGCTGATCTTCATGGTGTTCGTCGTCATGGCCGCGGGCCTGGTGGCCGGGATCGTGGTCGGTGCCTCCTTGGGAGGCATGTTGCTGGTGCTGCTGGTCAAGGACAAGCACGACCGCAACCTGCTCTCCCGCATGGCCGACCGGGTGGGCTGGTGGAACACCCGCTCGGCCGGATCGCACCTGTACCGGTCCGGGCCACTGGGGCGCACCGCCTGGGGCACCTTCCAACTGCCCGGACTGGCTGCACCCTCGCGCCTGAGCGAGCACACCGACTCCTACGGGCGCCGCTTCGCCCTGATCTACGTGCCCTTCACCGGCCACTACACCGTCGTGCTGGGCACCGAACCCGACGGGGCGGCGCTGGTGGACTCCGAACAGATTGACATCTGGGTCGCCGGATGGGGGCGGTGGCTGGCCAACCTCGGCGACGAACCGGGGGTCGAGGCCGCCTCGGTCACCGTCGAGACCGCCCCCGACACCGGCACCCGGTTGCGCCGGGAGGTCACCACCCACATCGACCCCGACGCACCCGATTTCGCCAAGGCCATGCTCAACGAAGCGGTCAACCGGTACCCGGCCGGGTCCTCGACCGTGAAGGCCTACGTCGCCGTCACCTTCTCCGGGGCCGCCCGCTCTGGGGGCAAGCGGCGCAAACCGGAAGAGATGGGGCGTGAGCTCGCCGCCCGGCTGCCCGGCCTGACCCAGGGACTTGGTGCCACCGGCGCCGGTGCGGCCCACCCTCTCTCGGCCCAGGAGCTGTGCGAAGTCGTTCGTATCGCCTACGACCCGGCATCGGCGGTGTTGATCGAGGAGGCCCACGCCGCCGGACAGGTGCCGGAGCTGACCTGGCCGGATGTGGGACCCAGCGCGCACGAAGCGTCTTGGGGCTCCTACGTCCACGACGGAGCACTGTCGGTGTCGTGGTCGATGGCCGCCGCCCCGCGTGGCAACGTCCAGTCCGGGATCCTCGCCCGACTGTTGGCTCCGCACCGTGACATCGCCCGCAAGCGCGTCGCACTGCTGTACCGGCCTCTGGACGCCGCACGCGCCGCTGGCCTGGTGGAGGCCGACCTGCGAGCAGCGGAGTTCCGCCAGACCTCCAGCAGCAAGCCATCAGCCCGTGATGCGTTGGCCACCCGCCAGGCCCGCGCGACCGCTGCGGAAGAAGCTGCCGGGGCGGGCCTGGTCAACTTCGGCATGGTCGTCACCGCCACCGTGCTGAACTCCGAAAAGAAGGCCGACGCCATCGCGGCGATCGACAACCTCTCAGCGACCGCCCGACTGCGGCTACGGCTCGTCCATGGTGCCCAGGACTCGGCGTTCGCCGCGGCGCTGCCGCTGGGCCTGGTGCTGCCCAAGCACCTGAAGGTACCCGTCGAACTCAGAGAGCAGCTGTGATGGCCAAGAACGACAAGAAGAAAGCGGCCAAGGAGAAGCAGCCCAAGGGGCCGGTGGTGCGCCGTCCGGGCCCGCGCGGCTGGGCGGGCCGCGGCGGTGGCATGGCGACCATGGTGCAGATGGCCCAGGAGTGGCGCGGCACCACCGTGCAGGCGTGCGGGCTGTGGCCGTTCGCGGTCGGCACCGGCACCCCGATGGTCGGGGTGCCGATCGGTCGCAACCTCCAGACGGGCGCCACACTCTGCTGCGACCCCATCTCCTGGTTCCAGCGCGCCAAGTTGATCTCGAACCCCTCAGCGTTCGTGCTCGGCAAACCCGGCCTGGGCAAGTCCACGATCGTGCGACGGATGGCCACCGGCCTGGCCGGGTACGGGGTGCAACCCCTGGTCCTTGGGGACTTGAAACCCGACTACGTCGACCTCATCGAAGCACTCGGCGGACAGGTCATCTCCTTGGGACGCGGCCGCGGACACCTGAACATCCTCGATCCCGGAGACGCCAGCGCGGCCGCCCAACGCCTCACCGGCAAGGCCCGCAGCCAGGTCATCGCCGACGCCCACGGGCGCCGCCACACCATGGTCTCGGCCCTGCTGACCATCATGCGCGCCGCCCCACCCACCGACCGGGAGGAAACCATCCTGGACCGGGCGCTGAAGGTCCTGGACGAACGCCACGACGGCGTCCCCATCCTGGCCGACCTGCTCAAGGTCATCCAGGACGCCCCGGACGAGGTACGCCACGTCGCCCTCGACCGCGGCTCCCTCGACCGCTACCGCGAGATCACCGAAGGCCTCGAAGCCTCCCTCATCGGCCTCGTCGGCGGCGGCCGGTTGGGCGAGACCTTCGCCCAACACACCACCACCCCCATGCACCGCGACCGCCCCGTCGTCTTCGACGTGTCCGCGATCGACGACTCTGAGACCGACCTCCAGGCCGCCGTACTCCTGGCGTGCTGGTCGGCGGGGTTCGGCACGGTCAACGTCGCCAACGCACTGGCCGACGCCGGTTTGGAACCCCGTCGCCACTACTTCGTCATCCTCGACGAGCTGTGGCGGGCCCTGCGCGCAGGGAGGGGCATGGTCGACCGGGTCGACGCCCTGACCCGCCTGAACCGGCAACGCGGCGTCGGCATGGCGATGATCTCCCACACCATGAGCGACCTGATGTCACTGACCGCCGAAGAGGACCGGATGAAGGCCAAAGGGTTCGTTGAACGCTCCGGCATGGTGATCTGCGGCGGCCTGCCCTCGGCCGAGATGCCGATGCTCAACACCGCCATCCCCTTCTCCCGAGCCGAACAGCGCATGCTCATCGGCTGGCAGGACCCGCCCGCCTGGGACTCCTCCAACAACCGCGAGGCCGCCCCGCCCGGACGCGGCAAGTTCCTGGTCAAGGTCGGCGGACGGCCCGGCATCCCGGTCCAGGTCCAACTGACGTCGGTGGAGGAGAGCATCAACGACACCAACAAGCTCTGGCACGAGACGTCCCGCGTCTCCCAACGCGTCGACCAGGAGACGGAGACGGTCGCGTGAGTAACCAGTCCAACCGGCGCAAACGCGGCCCCAGCGCGACCAGCCCCGAAACCATCATGCTCTGGTGCGGGCTGATCCTGCTGGCCGTGCTGGTGGCGGGCACCTGGGTTCCCCTGCACGTCGCCAACCTGATCACCGGCGGCTCCCAGGATGTGCCCCTGGACCCCTTCGGTCTGCTGCTGGGCCTGTTCTTGGGCCGTATCCCCTGGACCGGCGCCGCCACCGGCGTCCTGATCGGCCTCCTGGTACTGGCTGCGGGGATCACCGTCGGGATCGTCTGGTTCGTGCGCCACCGCGGCCGCAAGCGCACCCGCGTCGACGCCTCGGCCACCTACATGGGCCGCGGCCAGGACCTGGCCGCGCTCACCGAAGCGGGCGCCTCGGCGACCGCCCGACGCCTGGGCGTGCACGGCTCCCCCGGTGTGCCGATCGGCCGCACCGTGGTCGGAAAGCAGATGCTCTACGGGTCCTGGGAGGACATGCACGTCGACATCTGGGGACCACGCACCGGAAAGACCACATCCCGAGGTGTGCCCGCCATCATGTCGGCCCCGGGCGCAGTCCTGGTCACCTCCAACAAACGCGACATCCTCGACGCCACCCGCGGCCCACGTGCCGACAAAGGGCCGGTGTGGCCCTTCGACCCCCAACAGATCGCGATGGAAGAGCCCACCTGGTGGTGGGACCCGCTGTCGTATGTCACCGACGAGGTCAAGGCCGCCCAGCTGGCCGGGCACTTCGCCGCCGGATCACGCGACGCCTCGGCGCGCTCGGACGCCTACTTCGACGGCGAAGGCCGCAATCTGCTCGCCAACCTGCTGCTCGCGGCCGCTCTGGAGTCCCGGCCCATCACCGGTGTCTACACCTGGCTGGCCCGCCCCACCGACGACACCGCCGTACACATCCTGTCCGAGCACGGCTTCCCCCTCCAGGCCGACGGACTGTCGGGAATCATCGAAGCCCCTGACAAACAGCGCGCTGGTGTGTTCGGCACCGCCATGCAGATGGCCTCCTGCCTGACCAACCGACGCATCGCTCCCTGGATCACCCGCACCGGGCCCGACGACACACGCCCGCACTTCGACCCCCACGCCTTCGTACGCGAGGGCACCGGCACCCTCTACAGCCTGTCCAAGGAAGGCGCCGGAACCGCCGGACCGCTGGTGACCGCGCTGACCGTCGCCGTTGTGGAGGCCGCCGAAGAACTCGCCGCCACCATGCCCGGCGGGCGCCTGTCCACCCCCATGCTGGGCGTGCTCGACGAGGTCGCCAACGTGTGCAAATGGTCTGAACTACCCGCGATGTACTCCCACTACGGGTCACGCGGCATCGTCCTCATGGCGATCCTTCAATCCTGGTCCCAGGGGGTGGAGGTGTGGGGCCAGGAGGGTATGCGCAAACTCTGGTCGGCCTCCAACATCAAGGTCTACGGCGGCGGCGTGTCCGAGACCCAGTTCTTGCAGGAGCTGTCCCAGCTCATCGGCGACTACGACCGCGAAGCGGTCTCAGCCAGTCTCAGCCGGGACGGGCGCTCCACCAGTCACCAGCTCACCAGCCAAGCCGCGATGGACATCGCCGACCTGGGCGCGATCCCCCGAGGCCGGGCCGTGGTCATCGCCTCCGGGGCACCACCGACCCTGATCGAGACGGTGCCCTGGATGCAGGGACCGCACGCTGAGGTCATCCGCGCATCCATCGCCGAACACGAACCTAGGGGTGTCCTGTGACACGCGAAACCGATCAGAGCTACGAGGACGCGTTGGCCGACTTGCTGGCCTTCGTCGAAAGCCCGTCCCCCGACGATGGTCCAGCCTCACCAAGCACACCTATGTCCGGTCCCGAAGAACGAACTGGCGAGGAGCCGTTCTCTGATCGTGCGGAGGCAAGCGAGGTGAGAGGCGACTACGAACTGTACTTCGGCTCAGTGGATGAATTCGTACGTGAGATCATCACCCCGATTTACCAACGCAAAGTCGGGCCACGCGGAAACCGTCGTTGGTCAGCCGAATGGTGGCGCTCGGCTGAGGCGATCTCCCGGTTGGAGGCTCTGTGGCGCTCATGGGAGAACCTGCGCCTGGACGACGCCACCGGAATCAGCACCTGGTGGCGTGACCACGCCGACTACCACATGAACATCCTCTTCGATCCTGACGGACCGTTCGGGCGCAGTGAAGACGAGAACAAACCCGGCACCCCCTTGCCTTACACACCGCCGCCGCCGGGGCTTTTCATCGATGTCCGAAACGACCACTGACCTGGAGGCCAGATGAGCGAGTCCGACGGTATCGAAGAGGCACTCGGCCAGAGCCTGCGCGAAGCCATGCAGGTCGCTGAGCAGGTTGGACGGCAGTGGTCCAAGGTCATCGGGCAGCTGCGTGAGAGGGCCCGACGTCGACGTGAGGCGGAGGAACAGCGAGTGGAAGCTCAGGTCCGCTACCAGCACGCGTGGGAGAAAGCACAGGAGAAACTCTCCGTCGTCGACGACACCAAATGGTGGAATGAGGCCACCCCCCAACAGGTCGCGGAGGTTTACGAGATCGCGGCGAGTTGGCGCGAGCACGAGGTGGAAGCCGCTCGCGTTGATGACGTGATCCACAGAGAGGTGCTGGATCACTACGGCCATGACCTGCGCAACCCCTCCCCCCAGCAAGTCCAGGATGACCTGGAGAGGATCGAATCTCAACGAGCTGAGGGCCAAGGACAAGTACAGGACAACACGGCCGAGCACGAATCCGGAGAGGTGGAGTTCGAGCCCAAGGCAACCGTATGGGGTTCCAAGGAACACCTTTCGGAGTTCGAAAAAAACGGGCATGAAATGAACATCGAAGTTGAGGTCATCGAGGCCCGTAAGGTGACTTTCAAGATGTACGGATCGCATCCACGTGAAGCTGTCCAGAGCCAACGGCCCACGCCTCAGCTGAGTGGGCGCAGAGACAGACCTCTCGCACTGGGAGCCGGGAACGGAATGGACCGCTGACATCATCCCATGAAGGCGCTGTGGACCAACCTGAAGGATGGGTGGACCACAGTGTTTTCAAACCATTACCGCCTCAGCCTCTGACCGCGGCGGTGATGGCCAGGGCAGGGGATCAACCTGTGTTGTTGGGACTCTGGCAGCCATCCCCTTCCTGGCAGCTCATCCGGGGTATCGTCGCACGAGCCAGGCTGCGCCAGGTTCGGGCAGTCCGGTACCTCAGTCCGACCACCTCTGCTTAGCGCTCCATCCCAGAGTCTCTGTCTATCTTCAGATGGCGCTGAGAGGATGTCGGGTCAATCGACGAAGACGACGCATGGCCCGTCTGTGAGTTCATGCCTTGTTGAGCACGCCTCAATGCTTCCACAGGATCATTCGGCAGCCTGGAGTCAGCGCTGAGCGCGGCCCGCAATACCGCCGTGAATTTCTCTTTTTTCTTCGGGCCAGCGTTCAAAAACTCATCCGGACGACCTGGCAATTCAGAATTGGGTGCCCCGCGTGCGGCCGCCATGAAAACCACCCTCTGTACCTTCTGCCATTGAGCGTGCCGTTTGAGACTGTTTGCCTCACCCACATAGGCGACCTGAGCGACCCGATCGGCACGCCCGTGTAGGGCCAGCATCGTGGGAGCGGTCACCGGACCCAGCTCGCCGCGGTTGAGGAGCTTCTCGGCGTGCTTCCAGTACAAGGACATCCACTCAGCCGCTTCCTCCTGAGCGAACGGCACACGACCTTCACCACGCGCCTCCTGCAGGACCTGACCCGCTCGGGGCTCCTGCGCCCACTGACCGTCGGCACCACGGGAGTTGTCGTAGTGGATAGTTCCAGCACGGTCAGTGACGATCACCCGATGGATGTGTGAGTCCGCTTCCAGGGTCTCCACCGACCGCGGTAGCTGCTCGTAGGCGTCATCGTGTACCGAAGCAGCCGCCCATCGGCCCTCGCCCGCAGGATCACCCAAATAGCGCCCGACCATGTCCAGGCAGCTGCGGTCTCCAGGTGTGGCGACCACGACCACTTCGTTAACGAACCCCGCGTGCTTGTTCCTGACTGGCTGCGCCATCTCTTCCGCGTACTCCAGGAGGTAGTCGACCTTCCTGAAGGTGCCTTCCATGACCAGACCGTAACCGTTGGCGTGGGCATACTCGCGCACCATGTCGGACCAGGCGTACATCGCCTGATTGGTCAACGCCACCTTCTCCTGCGGACGATCACGCATAATCTTGTAGATCTTGGGATGGTAGTCACGGAAATCGTCAGGACTGACCCGGGCGACCCGACCACCGTGGCGGCTGATAACGGCCTTGAGAGCACGAGTTTTTCCTGCTGCAAGCTGGCCTCCCAGCTGCACCAACACCGGCTTTTCTCCTGGGCGCGTGGGCATGACACCACTGAAGATCAAGCCCTTGATTCGATTGTCGAAGATATCCTGGAGCTCTTCCTCAGGAACCTCGTAGGGGTCGGTCACCGCCTCAGGCCTCGTTCAGCTCAGCGAGGACGCCCCGAAGGCGCTGAATCTCAGTGATCATCTCCTCACGGCCCATGTCGAGATCATTCTTAATCACCCAGGCCTGTCGCATCTTCTCCTGAGCCTCTTCCTCGACCTCTGGATGGGTGGTGGCCTGGGCCGCACGCATGTACGCACCCACGACGCGATTGGCGGTGCTAGCCAGGACTTCCCGAATAACCTCGTCAGGGGTTTCCGGATCGAACAGCGCCGTGTCGTTCACGACTGTTTCCTCTCGTCGGGGACTGTACAGGAATGCCCTGTCGTGCAACGATTATTCAATAGGTGCCACGGGCTCACCGTCAAGCAAGGCGAAGTCGTTGTCGGACAGAAAAGATGACTCACCATCCACCTCATAGCCCATGCCCGGCATCACTTCCCAAAAATAAAGCAGACCTGCTCCTGGAAAAAGACGTTCACCACCAGCTGAATTCATCTGATCCAACCCCCTGGGCTTCCTGAGGATCGACTCCCTGGCCCGACGAGCATCAGAAGGGAGCACATTCCAAGCCTCCGGAACATGGAAGGCCGGACCCCCACAACGGAACACGAAGGCCTATCCTGACCGGCTCAAGAAAACCATGAGCGAAACAGCGGGCCAATCACGGAAAGCCCTAATGGCGAATCAGGGTCAAATTAGCGAAACTGCACCTCATACTACATCCAACACTTCATATCTGAAGTTCCGCCATACCACTGCGGTAGTAAGCAAGGCGTGAATTAATCTCTTCACGCCGGAAGCGGCCAGGTGATTCTTCTCTGAAGACCTTTCCCAGATTCGAGAAAAACGAACCCTCCGGAACCTCCTCTGCCCCTTCTGGAATGAACTTCAAGATCTCTTCAAGCATAGCGATCGAACTCTGCATGAGATCACGGGCCACACCGAGGTCCTCCTTCGATAGGCCTGCCACATCCACCGGAACTCGTGACGCCGCACGATCGCTGAGCCAAAGGAATTCTCCTGGATCAATAATGCGCGATGGCGCACTTCCACCGATCTCGGGGTAATGCACTCGCTCTTCGGTCTCAAGTTCGAACTCATACCGACCCGACCCAGAGCAGCGACCGCACCGCCCATCGTAGACGGCAACGAACACTCCATCACGCTTCTCCAGCCAGTGGTCCACTTGATCCAGGATGGGGTAATCACATGAGCACAGGTGAAGATCCAGGTAGAGACGGGCTTCTCCGATGGATCGTGCATACAACATGGTCACGATACTATCGGGGATCATCTCTGCCGACGACTGGGTGTCCGGACACGACAGGGAATCAGTGGACCTGCAGACGTAGAATGGCAAGCCCCTGGAGTTCTCCAGCTTCGCTGGAAAACGCACGAGCAACGGGTTCGAGCAGGTCGGGCAAGCATGACCGGATCTAGACCCTCGAAAACGGGCACAGCCCCGAAGTGTCGTGGAGTCGTCGAGAAACCACGGCCCGTGAGACCCCACGCTCTCTGTGGCAGCCCTCCACCTCCAAACCCCATCGGTGAACCCACTGCGGGTAGTGGACGGCAGGAAACCCAGGGCACCATGTGACGGAACGTGATCTTCGGCGAGGACAGCCGGCACACCCGCACCAGGGTGGTCTCGGTCGCGCTGGTCTCAGGCAGGGCTGTTTCATTCTCGCTGAGCGGTGATGTTGACACTGGTCACGGAAGTCCGATCACGTCCAGCGGGCGGATGCACACCTCATACGACACCCACCGGATCGCGTCGGGCACCGTGTCCTGACCCAACCGCGCCAGGAGCACCAGGGAAAAGAGCGCGCAGCACGGCCAGGTTGTCCGGCCAGTGCCCGGAGCGCACCTTGCACGTGTCCTCGCCCAGCGAGACGTCCTTGACGTGGTGCCAGGCCTCGATGTTCCGGTGCCCGCGCACTAACGCGTCGGCCCGACCCGCCTCAAGCGAGGTCACCGCATAGGCCACGGTCCACGACACCTTCCCAGTACGCAGCTCAGTGACGTGGCAGCGCACCCGCACCGCTTGGACCGCGTGCGGAAAACCGGTCCGCCCGGCCAGATCGATGGCCTTGACGGTACGGGTCTCCAGGCGTCCGTGGCCGCGGTGCCGGGTGGTGCCCAACGTGGGGGCCTGAGCCCAGGGCAGCGCTTTGACCTGCTCGAACAGGGCCTTCTGGTGGCGTTCGACGGTCAGCACGTCGTCGGCGTGCAACTCCTGGGCCAGGTGAGTGGCGGTGTCGGTCTGGGTGTGCAGGGCGTCAGCGGTGACCACCCCACCGGTCAGGTCCACGCCCGCCAGCAGGACGGCCGGGGCGTCGATCTCGCTGGTGCCCGTCGGCACCCGCACCTGGGCGACCAGGTCCCGGTTCGGGTTCAGGGCGGTGAGCAGGTGCACCGCCGGGGCGGTGTGGGTGGCCGAGCCGCGCAAGTGATCCGACACCCCAGGCGGGCCGGGGTGTCTTGGGGTGCGGCGTCGGTCCACTGGCCGATCGTCCGCAGGTGGCGGACTCCGGCCACCATCGCGGTCAGGGCGTACAGCAGGACGCTGGTCAGACTGTGGCGGCGTCCCCGGGACGAGCGGGGATCGGCCAAAGCGGAGAGCTTGGGGACAAGGTCAGCGGGGGCGGTGGCATCGGTGGAGTTGGCTGCCGTGGTCGGGTTCGGCGTGCACCCCCAGCCCGGTGTGGGTGCCAGCGCAGCCGAGTGCGCGCCTCGACTCCCAGGAAGCAGCGCTGTCGTTCGTGCAGGTGAGAGAAGAGTTCGGCGAGCTTTGCCACGAGCACTCTCCCAGTGTTGTCCGCCGCCCCAGGATGCTGCGGGTTGTCCGCAGGAGAAAACCCGATGTTATTGATCGTCAAAGCCCTCCGAGCTCTGCGTAGAATAGAGCAACGGAAGAATCCATTCCACCCAGCGGAAGAGTCTTCGCTCTTCGTTCCCCTGAGGTTCGCATCGAACAGAGCGAAGACAGCGAGGCCATGTTCATTCGAAGGGAGAATCGTGCCAGAGCGAGACCCTGAAGCGATACGGACTGCAGCCAAGGATCGGCTTCCTCAGATCGTGAGGGAAGAGTTCAGCGAGGCCTTTCGGAAGATCGAGCAGAAACGTGAGGAGAGGCGCGAATTCTTCGCCCTCGACGACTCGAACAACACCCACCTCACCATCCGTGTTGATTCGGGTCCACTTCCGGACAACCAGGTCGTGCGCGTATACGGGAACACGTCCTCGGACAACCATGTCATCCTGCTCTCCGATCAACTGAATGTCAGGGACATAGACACGGTTCTCCATGCAAGTTTGTACGACCTCTCGGACAAGCGGAGACGCGCGAGGCTGGTGCAGGCCGAAGGCCGAGCCGCCGCAGCCGGTCACAGCCAGGGCTTGGCACTCGATGCGCCCTCGGACATCGGCCGACGCTCGTTGTTGCCAGAGCGCTTCCACTACAAGATGCCAGGACTCCACCCCGACGGGCGAAGGATCACCAGAGCCGAACTCCCCGCCGCGGTGGAGCGGGCCGGGGCTGAACGCAATCGCGTGAGTCGCCAGACCCTCGAGGAACTCCGTCGCGAGGCGGCTTCCCTGCCAACCGGGGAGTACCCCAAGCGCCCTGTCATGATCGGCGGCGGTGCCGCCCTGGCCACGCGTGATCCCGACCGACTCCTCATTGATGGGCGGGGACGCTGGCACGTCGACCCGATCCAGAGAATCGTTCAGACCGCTGACCACATGGACCATTTACGAACCACGGGCATGGGCGACCCCTACCAGTTTGCAAACCCCACCGAGCGCGTCCCTCGTCTGGCGCTACAGCTGTGGGAGAACGAGATCGCCGCCCAGGGGCCAACGGTCGACGGCATGACACGCTTGTACTTCGATGATCGAAACAGGCTCCTGGCCGAGATCCATCCATCCAACGGCTCGGATTCGGCGGTGACGATCGAGATCGAAGGCAAACCTCTCATCGCAACCGGATTCCAGCCAGAGCTCGTTCCGGGGGTCGCGAGAGGCGTGCCAACGGTTCCCGACGCCACCGACAAGATCTTGGATCACCTGTCGGCGCGATCTCATCCCCGAACAGTCGAGGTGAGGCAGCTCCTCGTCAGGCTTTCGTCGGGTGAGGGCTCGGCGCAGAGCGCACTTGACGCCCTGGAATCAGCAAATGTGCTCCCGGAATTGCGAGCGTCTGGTGACAAGGACGTCAGCAATGCGCTGACGACCCTCGACGCCACAGCGAACTGGGATCGCATCCGTGAACTGGCCCGAGGTCGGGTTCTGCTGGGCGACGAAGTTGGCGAGGGGCGCTTCAACGCCTATGCCACCGACCACTGGCTGGTGGTCGGCATGGGAGGCACCGGCGCTTCAGCCGCTGAAGCCATCCTCCAGGAGAACCCCGACGCCCGTGTCACGATTCTGGGCGGCGAACCGGCGTTCGTGCTCCAGAACGCCGTTCAGCTCAAGGAGCTGACAGAGCGACACGCCCACGACGGCGATAGGCGTCTGACGAAGATCGACGGTCGGCTCGCGTCACTGGACGCAATCACTGAAACGGATGGCCGTCTTCGGCTTCGCGTAGAGGCTGTGGATACCAAGAGGGGTGCTGACAACGACATCGTACGCCAGGAGAGAAAGACCATCGAGGCGGGCGCCGTCGTCGCATGCCTGGGCAGGGTGCCCAAGGCACCGCCGGTCCTGAACGAGGTCCTGAGCCAGGCCTCCTCCAAGGGCTCGGCCGAGGGCCGGTTGATGTTCGATGACAACGGCCAGTATCTGGGGTACAGCCTCTCGGTAGACGTGGGGGGCGACCAACACGAGTTCGAGGTCACCGGCGCCGCCTCACGGTTGCTCCCCGCCGATGTCTTCAGCAGGGAGGACAGTGCCCGTGTCATCGATGTCGGTGTAACCACCGTGCCGGAGGAAGCCGCCAATGTGCCGGCCGGATTCATGGGCACGGCCCTGCAGGCGGTGGCCCTTGAGGAGCACCGCGCCAAGGGCGACGATGCCGGACCGACACCGGGCTCCTCCCCTGGGCCCACAGATCCGGACACTACCGACCGTCTGAAGACAGGTTCTCGCGGGAACGCGCGATCCGTAAATGGGCCATCTGTCCCTTCCTTCCTATCGTCCGGACAGACATCCAGTCCAGCATCTAGTTCGGGCCGGGCTGCGGACGTGCTTCAGCAAGTCAGTTACGAAGGACGATTCCCCTTTGGTGTCGAGGAGGCCCGCAAATGGTTGGACTCCTACCGAGAGGCGGCTGAGGACATCCTGCGCCGGAATGAAATGAATGCTGCCAGGGCCTCATCATTTCTCCAACTGCACGCCGACGCCGACTTCGTCGCCGCCACCGCCTACGCCAACGACCCGGCCATGAGTGAACAGCATACCCGCTACCAGTCCGTACAGAAGTTGGTATTCATGGCCGCACAGCTTGGGGTAGACAATTCCAAGCTACCGCCTACACCGGCCGCTTTCTTCAACGCTGACCCCGCAGAACGAGACCAGTACATCTCCACCCTGGCCGCTGCGGCACCCCTCATGGAACGCAAGTCGGCAACGGCCAGCGAGCCCGAACTAAGCGGGCCCGAAAAGATTGTGCGTCGAGCCCAAATGGGCATGGCTCCACCTGGGCAAAGCCCCCGCCGAGGAAGCGGGGGGCAACCACCCCGCCGAGATACACCGCAGCATGGCAGCGATCGCGGCCCCGAACGCTGAACTCCCAGTTTCATCTCCCGTGCGCGCCACCTAGGCAACGCTGGAAAACGACCGCTGTCACGCGCTTAGCCTCAAGGTTGTCTTCATGGCGGAACTCGACCTCCTCCATGCGGTAGTCCACTTCAGGATCGCACTCACACATGCTGGTGTGTCGCGCCTGGGGGCAGGTCCGCCCGGATCACGATCCCGGAACCGTGTTCACACACTCAGACTGAGCCTCGCGAGACGGTGGCAGGCCGCTCGGGTCTCATCACGTAGATCACCGAGTTCGACGATTTGGCCCCTGGCGAGGTGCTCGTCGAACGGCACTCGGACGACTCCGGCGACCCGACCTTGAAAGAAGCGTTCCAAGTCCTCCAGTTCCGCCGCGCTCACTACTCGGGGGTCGACCCGGGAGATGGCGGCGAGCGCGGTGGAACCCAGTCGCTCATACCCGTTCCTGGACAGCCATTCCAGCGTTGTCACGGCGGCACGGGCTGCGTCCAACGCAGGCTCCAGCACGATCACGACCCTGTTCGCCAACTCCAGGACATGATCCATGCCCGGATTGTCGAGGCCGGTGCCGCAGTCAGTGAGGGTGACGTCGTAGTACTGCTCCAGAACGTCGGACACCTTTTTGTAGGCGCCCCGTTCATCCAGCAAACCGGTGCTCTGCTGCGGGTCTCCGACGAGCGAGTGCATTCGCGCACCGTTGACTGAGACATACCGCCGCAGGTCCGAGTATCGGGTGATCCTGCCCGCGTTCTCGTAGAAGTCCCTGAGAGTGTGAGGATTCTGCAACGGCACCCGGTCACGCAGTGTCCCGCTGTGCGGGTTCATGTCAACGGCGATCGCCCGGTTCTCACCCGCGAAGGCGAAGACCGATCCGAGCAGTACCGTGGTGGTCGTCTTGCCTACCCCGCCCTTGAGGCTCAGTACGGCGATCCTCATGGGGGAGCCCACGGTCGGGAGCGGAGCCATCGACACCGGGGGCACGGGAGTGGAAGCGCCGGCGCCCTCCGCGCCCATCCCATGACCCTGTGTCACAGATGGGTTCCCCGTCATTGGGAGGGGCGTCGGACCCGCCCACACGTCGGGAGTGGGAACAGGATCGGGAGTGGGAGGTGGTGTGAAAGGTCCAGGCCTGGGTCTGGACAGCACCTCAGGAACGGGGGCAGGCGTGGGAGCCTGACCAGCCGTAGGTGTGGGGCCGGCAGCGGTCGTATACCCGGCAATGGAACCGACCGCTGGATGGGGGGCGGGTCGGACCACCTCGCGTTCCTGATTGATTTCCTGGATGACGGAGGCCCACAGATTCCCCGACTCCGACTTACTCAGGGGTGTTGGCACCGCCGAGGAACCCTGGGCAGGCGGGGGCCCCTCGGGCGCCACAGGTGTGGCCTCCCGATCCTCTCCGGTCTGGCGCTCCCTCTCCTCAAGACGATGACGCCTCACTGCCCGGAACAGCAAGGACGAGACCGAAACACGGGGTCGGTCGTCTTTCTTGGAACGCTCACGCTGATCCTGGTCGCCCTGGTTCCGTCCCGCTTCGGACATCCCGTGGCCTTGATCGGGCACGGGACGGAGTTCCTCGTCAGCTTGGGCCTCAGGGAAAATTGGAGGGATGGGTGGCGAGGGGACCAACGGGCGTTCGACACCCGGCGGAAGCTCCGGCACGCGCACCGGAGTAGGCTCCATCACAGCGGGCGGGGTGGCCCTCGTGACCTGGTTCCGCTCCGGGTCCACAATCGATGGGGCATCGGCCGCCGCGGCCTGGGCCGGAGATGCTGAGGAGACGGATCCGCTGTCCCCGCTCGGTTCCGGACCGGTGTCGGCTCTCGGCACGTTGGGAAGTTCCGGGACCGGCTGAGTGCTCGGGGAGTACGGAACCGCCGGATCTCCGATCTTGTGCGGGGCCCCATCCTGCCCGGTCGGCAGTGTCTGCTCGTCGGTTCTGTCCGTCCCGGACCTGGCCTCCTTGACCCTCACCTGGGACACGCGCCGTCCCTGCCCGACTGACTTCTTCTTACCTTGGCGCTTGCCGGTGTCGATGGTGGTATCGCTCTCGACCAAACCGTCCGGGTACACCACCAACGACCATTCATCCTGGTCGTCCAGCGTCTGGGCCCGGACCGGGCGCCCCAGTTTCTCAGCCGTCCGGGCGATGAGCCGGATGATGTTCGTGCGTGTCTCCGAGAGGTCCCTTCCCGAGACCGTGGTCGAGACCCCGTTGATCGTGACCTCGGCCGTCTCCTCGTGAAAGACCGTCGCGGTGATCTTCGGAAACGAGGGCACCTGCTTGTGGTCTAGGCGCACGGCAACCCTTCCTGCTTCGTCATGCTTGCCTGGGTCGGAGTCAAGGATCGATGCAAACGCGCTCGCTTTCCCACCTGCTGTTTCGGCCAGCTCTCGCAGCAACCTGAGACGGGTCTATATCCACGCGTATTGTGACGCACTGGACGGACTTTTCGTTCATCCGGCCAGTATGAGGATGTGAAACATGCTGTGCGAAGAGAGGAACCGGTGATCGTCCAGTGTCTCCGCCCCCGCGCTAACCCCGGCGGGCGAGCAGCACGATCCCGCCGATGACCAGCACGGCCACGCCCGCGCCGCCCAGGATGAACGGCATCGCCCCGGTCCGGTCGGAGCCGGTGTCGGCTCCGCTCTCCGTCTCCGCGGGCTCCGCGTCCGTCCCGGTCGGCTCCTCAGGCTCGCCGGACAGGTAGCGGTCGGGCAGCGGCACCCGCCACACGGGGGCGCCCACCCCCTCGGTCCCGGCCATGAGCGCGGTGCCGTCGGGGGTGAAGGCGATCGACTCGCCCTGCCGCGACTCCGGAAGCTCGAACGAACCCAGCGCGGTGCCCGGCATCCCGTCGGTGGCGTCGTAGACGTTCGCCCCCCAGTAGGTCCGGATCACGTACCGCTCACCGTCCGGGGAGAAGGCCGCGTCGGTGGCGAACAGCGGGGCCGAGTCGATCCGCTCCAGTGTGTTCACCCCGTCCGGGTCCAGCGCCTCGGGCGCCGCGTACACACCGCCCGCGAACTCCTTGGACACCACGTAGAGGCGGCCGTCGCGGGGGTCGACCATCATCGACTCCGCGTCGCGCCCGCCGTCGGCGTAGGCGAGGGTGACCTCCTCCGGTTCGACGGTGGCGTCGGTGAGCGTCCCCGGCTCGGGGAAACGGTAGACGCTGACGTTCGGCCAGCTCCCGCCGAAGTTGTCGCCGATGTTGCCGACGAGCACCTCCGGTGTCCCGTCCGCGCCCTCGGTGACCGTGATCGCCTCCCAGTCGCGCAGCTGCACGGCGAGGGTGACCGTCGCGAGGGTCTCGCCGTTCCCGTCGACCGCGTACACCTCGGGTGCGATGGGACCGCTGTCGTTGTGCGTCCACCACACGCCCTCGTGCAGCCGGGACGGGGCGATCCCGCTCGACTCCGCGATCCGCGGGTCCTGGAGGGTGAACGCGGTCTCCGACCCCTCCGGCCCCTCCCCTCCGCGCGGGTAGTCCAGTCCACCGGTACCGCCGTCGTCCGGTGCGGGCGTCGCGGCGGCGGCCGGGGCGGCCGGGGCGGCCGGGGCCGCGGCGAGGAGCGCGGCGACGGCGAGTGCGAGCGGTCGATTCATGGCCGCCATCCTGCCAGGGCCGCGCGGCGCGGTGCTTGCACCCGCGGGGGAACGGGCACATGTCGCAATACGGAGCGCCGTAAGGAGAAGTCCCATGAGGATCGTCGCCTGTCTCAACGGAGACCGCCGTCCCGGCGCGCACCCGGCCCTGCCCGTGTCCGTGGACCAGATCGTGACGGACGCGCACGCCGTCGTCGAGGCGGGTGCGACCGGTATCCACGTGCACCCGCGTGACTCCCGGGGCGCCGAGTCGCTCGAACCGCAGGTGGTCGGCCCGCTGATGGAGCGGCTGCGCGCCGAGGGACCGGACGTGCCCGTGTCGCTGACCACCTCCCTGTCCGCCGAGTCCGACCCCTGGCGCCGGTACGACCTGGTACAGAGGTGGGCGTCGTCCGCGCTGCCCGACTCGGTGACGGTGAACCTGCACGAGGCGGGGTCGGTCGACCTCGCGCACCTGTTGGAGGACCGCAGGGTCGCGGTGGAGGCCGGGGTGTGGACGGTGGACGCGGCACGGATCCTGGTCGCGACGAAGATCCGGGTGGCGGCGGTCCTGGTCGAACCCACCCAGGTCGCGGTGCCGGACGCGCGCGCGAACGCGGACGCGGTGATCTCGCTGCTGGACCGGGCCCGGGTGGACCGGCCGAGGATGCTGCACGGGGCGGACGCGACCGCCTGGCCGATGCTGGAGGCCGCCGCCGCGCTCGGTTACGACGTGCGGATCGGGCTGGAGGACACCATGCGGCTGCCGGACGGTACGGAGGCGCACGACAACGCGGCACTCGTGGCGCACGCGGTCGGACGGGTCTCGACGGCCGCGTGAGGGCGGCGGGGCCGTCCCTCCCGGCGCGGGTCAGCCGAGGAGCGCTCCGATCACCACGATGAGCATGATCGAACCGAGCACCACGGGCAGCAGCCAGCGCTGCTTGCGGTTGTTGGTGAGCATGCTCATGGTGTGTCCAGCTCCGGTGATCGATCGGAATCGGTTTCCCAGCCTAACGCCCACCTCCGGACGGTTCGGTAGCGGTCGGCCGATCCCGGGCGGCTCTCGATCAGGTGCACGTCGCGCGCCCGCCAACGGTTTTCGCGCAGGACGCCGAGGGCGTCGACGGCCCCGGTGAAGTCGCTCGGGGGGCGGCTCCGGGCGATCGTGACATGCGGCACGTAGGGTCTGCGCTCGACCGGGATCCGCACCGAGCGGACAGCCCTGCGCAGGCCCCGGGCGAGGGCGTCCAGGGCGTCGGTGTCGCCGGTGACACCCGCCCACAGGACGGACGAGCGCCTGCCCCCGGGCGGGAACCGCCCCCAGCCCTCGACGGAGAGGGAGAGCGGGTGGTGCTCCCGGGCCCGTGCCCCGATCGCCTCGGTGAGGGCGGGAAGCCGGTCCTCCTCCACCTCGCCCAGGAAGACCAGGGTGATGTGCCATCCCTCACGTGCGGTCCAGCGCAGCCGCGGCGCGCACGACCGGCCGCGCTCGACCGCCTCGCCCAGGGAGTCCAGGATCGCCGCCGGAGGGTTGAGCGCGAGGAAGAGTCTCATACCGTCTTTCTTCCCCCTCGGTGCACGCGCCGACCTGCGGTCACCAGCGCGACGGAATCTCCGTCCAGATGCCCCGTGTCCGACAACGCCTGTACCGTCGACGATCTGGAACCACGGCCGTGCCACGCGCGTCCCACCGAAGCGGGCGCGTGACCCAGCACACCCACGAGGCATGTACCCGTCCGTCGGCTACGAGATCACCAGAGAGGTGAGTGTGCACGATCACGACGCAACGCTGACCGCATACGAGCGGACCTACTCCGCGGCAGCACGCATGCTCCTCCTCGCGGATCGTAAGTGGCGAGGAGATCGGAGCCCCTGGCCCGCGGCGCGTGTGACGGCGTGGCGGAGGCTGGCGGCCGTCCTGGGCGCGGATATCACCGTCAGCACCGAACCCGGCCAGCCCTCGGACCCGACCCGACACCTGCTGATCCAGCGCTCAGCGGACGATCGCCCCATCCCGTTGGCCAGCGCGGCCGGGGCGTGGCAGAACCGCTTGGACCAGGGAGGGGGCGTTCAGAACCCCGCGTACATGTTCTTGGAGCACCCCGAACTCCATCCCTTCCATTTCGAGGCGCACGCGTGGGTCATCGTCTCGTCCGATTGGGCGACCAGCCTCAGCGAGATCGTCGCCGAACTGCGGACGCGTGTCGCACCAGGACGCCCGGCGTACACCGTCGGTCCCGGTGCCGAGGGTCTGTCCGCGACCCTGCACGAGATCGCCGACCACCTGCGCGGAGCGTTCACCGGGGAGGGGCCGACACCCCATCCGGCCGAGGCCCCCTGGATCAGTGAGGACCCCGCCGCACTGGTCACGGACATCACGCCGGAGCGGTATGAACGGCTGCGTGCGGCCGCGCTCGACGCCGCGGGCGAAGTCCCCGTTCTCGAGGAGTTCATGGGGTCCAAGGACGTGTCCATGAGCCGGGAGGTCGTCGACGCGGCGGAGATCCTACGCCAGATCGTCAACGGTTCCGGGGACGACCCCTGGCGTGAACGGAGTCAGTCCACCGACCCGTCGTCCCAGTGGATGTCGACATGGCGGCGCACCACGTTCGAGGAGTTCGACCACGCGCTGCGAGAACGCCTGTTCGCGGGTACGCCCCTTCCCCGTGTACCCGCGGTCCGGGAGCTGGCCGCCCCACCGCGTGATGGCCTGAGATTCGGTGCGTTGTCCGAGTCAACGGCGTTCGTCGCGGCGGAGATGGTCGATGAGGTGGCGGCGCGGCTGCGGCCGGGCCGATCGATCGGAACCGTCGGGATCGACGCCTACCCCCTCTCGATGACGGCAAGGCACGTCGACGGACAACTCAGCTCCATCTGACGTGCTCTCTTCCCCCGTCCGGACCACCCCGAAGCGGGAGACATGGCCAGCTACCTCTTTCTCATGTACTACGTGGAGCACAAGGACGGCGGCGTCGTCCTCAATGAGCGGTTATCCCAGGCCATGGCCGAACGGCACGAGGTCCATCTCCTGAGCGTCGGGAACCATCCCGGCATCCCGGGGGTGCATGTCGTTCCGTTGCTCGACGACGTCGTTCCGGAACACCGGCGTGAGGAGTTCGAGAGCCACACCGGCAAGGTCGGCGGCTACTCCGAGAAGATCAAGATCCACCTCGCCGACAGGCCCCCTCGGAACTCGATCTTCCCTCGGGGCCGAACGGTGTCGACTTCGTCGTCGGGTACGGCGACATGACCGGTGGCGCCGCGCTCTGGGTCCGGGACCGGTTCTATCCCGAAGCGCGTGTAGGGACCGCACTCACCCTGGACCCCGAAGCGGTCCTCGCCGTCCACAACAACCTGGAGCTGGGTCGGCGTCGCGCGGAGAAACACCGTGAGGTCTTCCTTGAGTCGGACGTCGTCCTGGCGCATGGAGTCAAGACGGCGGACGATGCGAAGAGGATCATCGGCGCGGTCGACGCCGGAGGCGCGCGTCCCCCGATCCACACCTTCATCCCCGGAAACGACGTGGGCGGACCGCCTCCCCCGCCGCGCGGACGCGACGACCCCTTCAACGTGCTCATGCTCGGCCGCATGGACGACGTGAACAAGGGGGCGGTGGACGGGGCGCTGGCCGTCCAGAAAATGAGGAACGAAGGCTACGGAGCCACGAGGCTCACACTTCTCGGGACGCAGAGCGAGGGGATCGACGCGTTCCACGCGCGGCTGAGTAGAAAGCTCGGCTCGGATTCCCGGGAGTTCGTGGACATCAGGGACTTCACCCCATCGCGGCCGGAGATATCCGCGGCGATAGCCGAGAGCGACGTCGTGCTCGCGAACCCCGTCAGCGAATCCTACGGACTCGCCTACGCCGAGTGCGCCTCCGCGGGTAAACCGGTGGTCGCCGCGAAGGGCAACGGCAACGGTTTCGCGAGTGTGCTCGAGGACAGCAGACTCATCCCACCCGAAGTCGGGGCCATGCTCGTGATCGACGACAGCGGCACCACCAACCACGACAACGCCCGCATGGGGACTGGACCGGCGAGAGACCTGGAACGGTACGAGGTCATCTCCGCCAAACTCATGGATGTGCACGACAACCCGGACGTCTACCACGACGCGGCCGTCACGCTCCAGAACGAGCTGGGGAACTATTCACACCGCGACGCCGCGAACGGGATCCACGCGGCGATGGAGCACGTACGCGAAGGAGGAACCCAGGACACCTTCCAAAGACCCCAAGGGCGGATCGCGGTGGTCGTGAGCGCGCCCTCGGGGAACCACGAGGTGGTGTCCGGTCGGGAGCGCACGGGAAGACGGGGCGAACAGGAGACGGCATCCCCCCGACCCCATGCCGCCGACCTGTTGGGAAGGGGCGGTCGGGCGTCTCCCTCGAAGGCTCAGCCGGGGGAGGGAGCCTCCCCTCGCCCGGCCGCGCCGACCCTGTCGGGCCGATCTCGGGAAACGGGGTCGGGCCGGGGGGAGTGACCCCCCTTGGCCCTCCTCGGCGAGCGGCGGCTCAGCGGGGCGAGGGGACCTCCCGGGCCCCGCCGTCCGTGCCGCCGGTCCCCTCCGTCTCCCCCGGCCCGTTCGCGGTGTCGGCCCCCGCCCTCTCCCCGGTACGCGGAGCACGCCGCCGCCCCCGCCTCCCGGGCAGCAGGTCGCGCGGCCGGACACCCCTGACCCGGGCCAGGAGCGCGCCCAGCGCGCCGACGACCGCGATCGTCACCACGCCGCCGACCGTCAGGCTGGCCCGCGGGCCGAACGCGTCGGCGATCAGTCCGACGACGGGCGCCCCGATCGGGGCCACACCCATGAACACCAGCATGAACATGCTCATCACCCGGCCGCGCATCTGCGGGTCGACGCTGAGCTGGAAGGTGGCGTTGAGGGTGGTCACGTAGGTCATGAAGGCGATGCCCATCGGCACGAGCACCACCACGAACGCCACGTAGCCCGGCATCGCGGCCGCGACCACCTGGGATACCCCGAATCCCAGGGAGCCCAGCAGCACCAGGCTCAGCCGCGGCCGTTCGCGACGGGCGGCGAGCAGGGCACCGACGAGCGCCCCCACGGCCAGCGCGGCGGCGGCCACGCCGAAGGCCGCGGCACCCGTCTCGAACACGTTGTTCACCATCAGCGCGATCTGGTTCTGCCCGTTCGCGCCGAAGAACTGCACACAGGCGGCCAGGACGAGCAGCAGCACGAGGTCGCGTCTGCCGCTGACGTACCGCAGGCCCTCCCGGATCCGTCCCTTGCCGCCCGACACCGGGTCGGTCTGGTGGAGTTCTCCGGTGCGGATCATCAGCAGTGCGACGATCGTGAAGCCGAACGACACACCGTTGATCATGAACACCGGCCCGCTGCCGATCCACGCGATGAGCAGACCCGCGACGGCCGGTCCGGTGACCCGGCCGAGCTGGAAACTGGCGCTGTTGAGCGCGATGGCGTTGCTGAGGTGCTCCCGGTCGACCATCTCCGGGACGAACGCCTGGCGCCCCGGGTTGTCCAGGACGGTGATGAGCCCCAGCGCGAAGGCGAACAGGTACACGTGCCACACCTGGGCGACCCCGGCCGTGGCCAGGACGCCCAGCGCGACGGCCAGCACACCCATGGAGCCCTGGGTGAGGATGAGCATCCTCCGTTTGTCGAGGCGGTCCACCAGCGCCCCGCCCCACAGCCCGAACAGGAGCATCGGCAGGAACTGGAGCGCCGTGGTCATACCCAGCGCGATACCGCTGCCGCCGCTCAGCTGGAGGACCAGCCAGTCCTGGGCGATGCGCTGCATCCACGTCCCGGGGTTGGACATGAGCTGGCCGAGCGCGTAGAGGCGGTAGTTGCGGACGGTCAGGGACCGGAACATCACCAGACGCGACATCAGCCCCTCACCACCCTGTCGGGCTCGTGGTGCGGGGCCGCGGCGGCCGGGGTCAGGGCGGGGCTGCGCAATGGTAAACGGCGTTGACTCATCAGTGGAGTCAACGCCGTTCACGACCGCGCGCATTCCCGCCCGGGCGGGGGGATCAGCCGATCAGCGCGTAGATCGGGGCCTCCGCGAAGTGGATCAGGAAGATCACCGAGATCACCCACAGCAGCGGGTGCACCTGGTTGGCCTTGCCCTGTACCAGGCGGACGAACGCGTAGGCGAGCAGACCGAAGCCGATGCCGTTGGCGATGGAGTAGGTGAACGGCATCATGATGATCGCCAGGAACGCCCCGATACCGAGAGCAGGGTCGCGGAAGTCGATGTTGACCACCTGGGTCATCATCATGAAGCCCACCAGCACCAGCACCGGTGTGGCCGCCTCGAACGGCACCAGGGTCACGAGCGGGGTGAGGAAGGTGGCCAGCAGCATCATGGCGCCGGTGACGATCGGCGCGATACCCGTGCGGGCACCCTCACCGACACCCGCCGCCGACTCGGCGTAGACCGTGTTCACCGAGGCCGACCCGAGACCGCCCAGGACGGTGCCGAGGGAGTCGGCGACCAGCACCTCGCGCGTGTTCGGCATGTTGCCGTCCTCGTCGACCAGCCCGCCCTCGTAGGCGACGCCGACCATGGTGCCCATGGTGTCGAAGAAGTCGGCCAGCAGCAGGGTGAAGAGCAGCATGAGGACCGTGGCGAAGCCGATGTCGCCCCACCGGCCGAGGACGTCGAGGCCGCCTTCGGCGAACAGGCCGACGACGCTCAGGTCGGGCAGGGCGGCGATGTCGCCGACGCCCGTGGGCAGGCTCGGGACCGTCAGGCTCCAGCCGAGACCGCCCTCGGCGTCACCGGAGCCGAACGCGGTCTCCACGACGATCGCGACAATGGTCGCCGTGACGATGCCGATCAGCAGCGCGCCCTTCACCCTGCGCACGTACAGCGCGATGCTCACGAGCAGGCCGAGCACGAAGACCACGATCGGCCAGCCGTTCAGGCCGCCGTCGCCCAGCTGGACCGGGGTGCCCTCACCGGCCTGCACGAACCCGGCGTTGACCAGGCCGATGAAGGCCAGGAACAGGCCCACACCGACCGCGATCGCGGTCTTGATCCCCGGCGGGATCGCGGCGAAGACCGCGGTACGGAACCCGGTGACCACCAGGACGAGCAGCAGGAGGCCCTCGACGATGATCAGCAGGAAGACGTCGGACCACGGCATCAGCGGGGCGAGGCCGTAGGCGACGACCGCGTTGAGCCCCATGCCCGCCGCGATGGCGAACGGGTACCGGCTGACCACGCCCATGAGGAGGCAGGAGATCGCGGCGACCAGGGCGGTGACGGCCGCGACCTGCGGAATGCCCAGGGTGTCGCCGTTGACGTCCTCTGCGGTACCGATGATCAGCGGGTTGAGAACGACGATGTAGGCCATGGCGAAGAAGGTCGCCAGACCGCCGCGGATCTCGGTCGCGATGTTCGAGCCGCGTTCGGTGACGCGGAAGAAGCGGTCCACAGGACCCGAGGGGGCCTTGGACACATTGGGGGATGTGTTCGATGTGCTCACGTCGTCAGCCTGACCTGGTCGCGTTACGGGACAACAAGGATTCTGAGCCAGATTAGTTGCATGTTCGTACAACGCAGGTCACTGATTGCGCTGGTGTTTCATAGAAATCACCATATGGTCGGATGATCGGCCATCATGGTGTGACCGAACGCACCCCATGGGGCACGCCGGCGCCAACGGATAGCCTGGGTACGTGCGCAAACCTCGCCAGCCCGACCCCGAAGTCCACGAGAGCGACTACCGCGTCCCCGCCGCCATCGGCACCGCGGTGTGGGCGGTCGCCCTCGTCGTGCTGCTCTCCATGGGCGACGACCTCCCGGACACCGAACGCTGGTGGATCGGCGTCTGCGCGACCGGGATCGTCCTGGGGGTGTTCGGGTTCCTCTACATCCCGCGCCTGTTCCGCAAACGCGCCGAGGCCGCCGGACGCGCCGCCGCCACCGCCCGCGACGACGACTCCGGGCCCTCCTGATCCGCCCGCCGACCAGCGGGGCACTCGCGCGCCTGACCGATAATGGGCGGGTGTCTGAGACAGAATTCCCTCGCGCACTCGCCGATCGACTCCGCGGCATCCTCATCGACGCCGACTACACGGTGTCCGGCGTCCGTGACCGGCTCGGCGACGCCGCCGCACGGGCGCTGGCCCGTGAGGAACTGGTGCCCGCCCTGCGTGCCACCGGCGGGGACGAACGGCTCGGACTGCTGCTGCGGCTGTGGTGGCTCCAGAGGTCCATCCCCGAACGGGCCGCGCGCGCCATCCTCCCCGTCGACGAACTCGCCGAGGCCGGGCTCGTCGCCGTCGACCGCGGCGCCGGGGGCCCGGACGGCCCCGTCGTGCGCGCCCTGGTCCACCTGGGCCCGTGGGAGCTGGAGGAGGGGCGCCCCGGGTTCGTGGTCTCCGACCCCAAGGTCCGCCCGGGCGGGGGGAACGTCCCCCGCCCCGACCACGTGGTGGGCGCCGGGGGCGCGTCGGCGACCCTGTCCCAGCTGATCGTGGACGGACCGGTCGAGCGCGCGCTGGACCTGGGCACCGGGTGCGGGGTCCAGGCTCTGCACCTGGCCTCCCGCGCCCGCGAGGTGGTCGCCACCGACCTCAACCCGCGTGCCGTGCGGCTGGCGGGGATCAGCCTGGCCCTGTCGGGTGTCAGCGGGACCCGGCTGGCGCAGGGGTCGATGTTCGAGCCCGTCGCGGACGAGCGCTTCGACCTCATCGTGTCCAACCCGCCGTTCGTCATCACGCCCGAGTCGGCGCGGTACACCTACCGGGAGTCGGACCTGCCCGGTGACACGGTCTGCGCCGAACTCGTCCGCCAGGCGCCCGCGCACCTGACCGACGGCGGCTGGTGCCAGCTCCTCGCCAACTGGGTGCACTCCGACGGTGACGACTGGGCGGACCGGGTCGGCGGCTGGGTGACCGGAACCGGCTGTTCGGGCTGGGTGGTCCAGCGCGACGTCCAGGACCCCGCGGAGTACGTGGAGCTGTGGCTGCGCGACTCCTGCGAGCACGGCACCCCGGAGTACACGCGCCGGTACGACGCCTGGCTGGACTACTTCGAGCGCGAGGGCATCAAGGGGATCGGGTTCGGCTGGATCAGCCTGCGCAACGACGCCGCCCAGGACGCCACCGTCCGGGTGGAGGAGCTGCGGCACGAGATCGAGCAGCCCGTCGGCCCGTACCTGCCGGACGTCGTGGACGGCGCGATGACCGCGCTGCGGCTCACCGACGCGGCCCTGCTGTCGGCGCACGTGGCCCTCGCCCCCGGGGTGGTGGAGGAGCGCGTGGGGCGTCCGGGCGCACCGGATCCGGAGAAGATCGTCCTGCGCCAGCGGGACGGGCTGCACCGGGTCGCCCGCATCGGCACGGTCGAGGCGGCCCTGGCCGGGGTGTGCGACGGCACCATGCCGGTCGGACCGCTGCTGGACGTGATCGCCGAACTGATCGGGGAGGACCCCGAGGTCGTCCGGGAACGCACACCCGACGCGCTGCGCACGCTCATCTCGGAGGGCTTCTTCCGGGTGGCCCGGTAGGGGTGCCCTCGAGGAGACCCCCTGGGGTGACCGCTCCGACGAACGGTCACCCGTCGGTGTCGTAGACGGTGACCCGGATCCCGCGGGCGAGGAGCTCCTCCTCGATGAGGGGCTGGATCCGGGCCCACCTCCCCCCGGCCAGCCCGCAGCCGATCCGCGGCATGTGCACCGTGGCCCCGAGCTCTTCGGCGTGCGCGGCCAGTGCGCGCAGGCAGGCGGCGACCGCCTGGTAGCGGATGGGCGGACCGCCGCTGTTCCCCCGCCGGGTCCCGTGCTGGGCGACCATGTTGGCCACCCACGTGTCGGGGCGGACCCGCACGAGCCGTACGGCGCCCAGCGCGAAGCCGTTGCGCGCACGCGCGCGGTGCCAGGCCCGGTAGTCGCGTTCCGGTTCCGGCCAGCGGCGGGACAGCGCGAGGACGAACCCCCTGCCCCAGCCGCCGCGGTCGTTGCACACGTGGGCGATGATCTTGGGCCCCGGCGCGTGGGGGCTGGTGGCGTCGCCCCGGACGATACTCAGGCCGGGCGGTGGCGAGGGGTCGAACGTTCCGGGCATGGCGGGCACACTACGGCGCGGTACGGACACGGGCCGGGGAATGCCGCCGCGTCGGCCCTCCGCCCGCCCCTCCCGGACACACCCTCCGGGCTCGGCGAGCCGCCGTGTGCCGGAGGCCGGGACGTCCCGGCCTCCGGCACACGGGGCGCGGGGCGCGGGGCGCGGGGCGCGGGGCACGGGGCGCGTCAGCGGTTCATGGTCCAGGCGCCGTCGGCCTGGATGTGGATGAACTCGATCC